>NZ_CP006569.1:4200000-4500000 GCF_000517425.1 Sodalis praecaptivus | reverse complement strand
GGCGCCCATGCTACAATTCACCCATAACAGCAAGGATACCCGAATGAGTGAATTGAAAAACGACCGCTATTTGCGCGCCCTGCTGCGCCAGCCGGTCGACGTCACGCCGGTCTGGATGATGCGCCAGGCCGGCCGTTATTTGCCGGAATACAAAGTCACGCGCGCCGAGGCTGGCGATTTCATGTCGCTGTGCCGCAATGCCGATCTGGCCTGTGAGGTGACGCTGCAACCGCTGCGCCGCTACCCGCTCGACGCCGCCATCCTGTTTTCCGATATTCTCACCGTCCCGGACGCCATGGGACTGGGCCTGTGGTTTGAACAGGGCGAAGGGCCGCGCTTTGCGCGTCCCATACAAAGCCGACGCGACGTGGAACACCTGCCGATCCCCGATCCCGAGCAGGAGCTTGGCTATGTGATGAACGCGGTGCGCACCATTCGCGGGCGTCTGGAGGGGGCGGTTCCGTTAATCGGTTTCTCGGGCAGCCCCTGGACGCTGGCCACCTATATGGTGGAGGGCGGCAGCTCCAAGGCCTTCACCAAAATTAAACAGATGCTGTACGCCGAGCCGGCAACGCTGCATTTGCTGCTGGATAAACTGGCGGACAGCGTGGTGTTGTATCTGAACGGCCAAATCCGCGCGGGCGCCCAGGCGGTCATGCTGTTCGACACCTGGGGCGGCGCGCTGACCGGCGCGGATTATCGCGAATTTTCGCTGCACTATATGCACAAAATCGTTGACGGCCTCCAGCGTGAACATGAGGGCCGCCGGGTGCCGGTAACGCTATTTACCAAAGGCGGCGGCCAATGGCTGGAAGCGATGGCCGCCACCGGTTGCGATGCGCTCGGCCTTGACTGGAGCACCGATATTGCGGACGCTCGCCGCCGGGTTGGCGACAAGGTGGCATTGCAGGGGAATATGGACCCGTCGGTGCTCTACGGCTCCCCGGCGCGAATCGAGCGCGAAGTGGCCGCTATACTGAAGGGTTTCGGCCCGGGCGAGGGGCATATCTTCAATCTTGGGCACGGCATTCATCAGGATGTGCCGCCGGCGCACGCGGGCCATTTCGTTGAGGCGGTACACCGGCTGTCGCAGCCTTATCACCGCTAGGACATAGACGTATGGATATCGCAGCGCTGCGCGCCGAACAGCTAGCCACGGCGGGAAAAATTATACGCCACGACGATTTCGCCTTTACCCAGCCTGCGCTTATCGCCGGCGCCGATGTCGGCTTTGAGCAAGGGGGCGAGGTCACGCGCGCCGCCATTGCCCTGCTGCGCTTTCCGTCGCTGGAGCTCTTGGAATATCAGGTGGCGCGTGTCGCCACGACAATGCCCTATATTCCCGGCTTTTTGTCGTTTCGCGAATATCCGGCGCTGCTGGCGGCATGGGACAAGCTTGGCCGCCGTCCCGATTTGTTGCTGGTGGACGGTCATGGCATTTCGCATCCGCGGCGTTTGGGCGTAGCGAGCCATTTCGGCCTGTTGGTGGATATCCCGACCATCGGCGTGGCCAAGCGACGCTTATGCGGTCAATTCGCGTCGCTGGCGGAAGAGGAGGGAGCGCTGGCGCCGCTGATGGACAAAGGCGAGCAACTGGCCTGGGTGTGGCGCAGCAAACCGCGCTGCAATCCGCTGTTTATTTCCACCGGCCATCGGGTGGGGCTGAAGTCGGCCCTGCATTGGGTGCAACTTTGCATGCGCGGCTACCGCTTGCCGGAGCCGACGCGCTGGGCGGATGCGGTGGCATCGAACCGCACGGCTTTTCAGCGCTGGCAGCAGGGGCGGGATGAAGCGGACTTTTTCCCGCCGCAATAGGGTCTGGCGCGAATTTCAGGTAAACTGCGCGCAAGATAAAGAGTAATGGGACACCCAATGTTACGTAATCCGATACATTTGCGCCTGGAAAAGCTGGAAAGCTGGCAACATATCACGTTTATGGCTTCCCTCTGTGAGCGCATGTATCCTAACTATCAGCTGTTTTGTCTACAAACCGCCTTTGGCGACGCGGCGATTTTTCGGCGCATTCTGGATCTCGTCTGGGAGACGCTGGTAGTAAAAGATGCTAAGGTCAATTTCGATTTGCAGCTGGAAAAACTTGAGGAAGCGATTCCGGCCGCCGATGATTATAATTTTTACGGCGTTTATCCCGCAATAGACGCCTGTGTCGCTTTAAGTGAACTTCTTCACTCTCGCTTGAGCGGAGAAACGTTGGCGCATGCCGTCACCGTAAGCGAGACGTCTATTCGTAGCGTGGCGATGGTGGAAATGACCCAAGCGGAACGGGAAATGACCGAAGAAGAGCTAAATGCATTGCCGGCCATTGAGCAGGAATGGGATGTGCAATGGGAAATTTACCGTTTATTGGCGGCCAGCGAAGAACGCGACATTGAATTGATTAAAGGACTGCGCGCCGATCTGCGCGAGGCCGGAATTAGCAATATTGGGATAAATTTGCAGCAATAAGGCAGAAAAACGTGATTTAACACCTGTTTTGCTGGTCCATAAGGCTTCACATTAGCACCCTGTCTGGTCTACATTTGGGGGGCGTGAAAAAAGTGGCTATCGGTGCGTGTATGCAGGAGAGTGCTGTCAATCGGCATATCCGTCGCACTCGATGCTTAGCAAGCGATAAACACACTGTAAGGATAACATATGAACAAGACTCAACTGATTGATGTAATTGCTGATAAAGCTGATCTTTCTAAAGCACAAGCGAAGTCTGCGCTGGAATCCACTTTGGCAGCAATTACCGAGTCTCTTAAAGAGGGTGATGCAGTACAATTGGTTGGTTTCGGCACTTTCAAAATTAATCATCGTAGCGAACGCACTGGCCGCAATCCGCAGACTGGCAAAGAAATCAAAATCGCAGCTGCCAACGTACCTGCCTTTGTTTCTGGTAAAGCACTGAAAGACGCAGTCAAATAAACGCAGTGTGCAGGTGAAAACAATAAGCAGAGGGGCACCCATGCCCCTTTTGTCTTTACGGCTCTGTGGTCGGATAGGGCTTATGGCTCTGATGCTGACGGCATGTAGCTTCCATCAAACCCCCCCCGCGTTTACCGCCACCGGTTATATCGCCGATCGCGGCGCCGTTCGTCTTTGGCGTAAAGACGATACCGCCAGCGAGCGCGTGACGCTTGAAAGTGTCTACAGCCCCTATCGCGGCGCTGACACGGTCGTGACCCGTTATGAATACCAGCAGGGCGAGGTGCGTCAGATCCGCCGACAACAAAGCGGAGAACAACCTGAAACGGTACAGCTACGCTTTGATCAGCAGGGTAAACTGAGTTTCATGCAGCGCGAGCGCGGGCAGCGGCGAGAATCCCTTAGCGATGACGAGACGGCGCTGTATGCGTTCGAGGCCCGCCGCGTGCTGGAAATCAGCCAGGCGCTGCGCGCCGGCCAGGTCCGGTTAAAGCAGGGAATTTGGCATAACGGCGTGATTACGCTTTGCCAGGGTGGGACGGCGACGCCAGATTTTGACGCGCGCGCCGCGGGTTGGCTTGCCGGCCGCACCCGCAACGCGTCGGGAGACTTAGGGATTGCCTGGTTGGACGCGCCGGAAGGCACCCAGCTGCTGCTGGTCGCCAATGAGAATTTCTGCCGCTGGCAGCCGAATGAGAACGATCTCTAGGCCGCCTTGGCGGGGCGGGACCGCGCTGGCCCCGCTCCGTGAGAGGGTTTAGGTTTCGCGAGCGATAGCGCGATAGCCGATATCGCGGCGGCAAAAACCCTCATGCCAATGGACAGGCTTGGCCGCGCGGTAGGCCCGGGCCTGCGCGTCGGCAACGGTCGCCCCCAGCGCGGTGACGCACAGCACGCGGCCTCCCTGGGTCAATACCTTACCCTGATGCAGGCGGGTGCCGGCGTGAAAGATTTTTTCCCCTTCCGCCTCGGCTGTCGGTAGACCGCTGATTTCATCCCCGGTGCGGTAGTCGCCGGGATAACCTCCCGCCGCCAATACCACGCCCAGCGCCGGCCGTTCATCCCACTCGGAGGTTTCCTCGTCCAAACGGCCTTCGGTGGCCGCCAGGCAGTGGGCGACCAGGTCGGATCGCATGCGCAACATAATAGGTTGGGTTTCCGGATCGCCGAAGCGGCAGTTAAACTCAATGACTTTCGGCTGGCCATCAGGGCTTATCATCAGGCCGGCATACAGGAAACCGGTATAGACATTCCCCTCCGCCGCCATGCCTTTCACCGTTGGCCAAATCACCTGCTCCATCACCCTGCGATGGACCTCATCGGTCACGACCGGCGCCGGTGAATAAGCGCCCATACCGCCGGTATTCGGGCCGGTATCCCCATCGCCCACGCGTTTATGATCCTGGCTGGTGGCCATCGGCAGCACATGCTCACCGTCTACCATGACAATAAAGCTGGCCTCTTCTCCGTCGAGAAACTCTTCAATGACAATACGGTGCCCCGCATCGCCAAAAGCGTTGCCGGCCAGCATATCGTTCACGGCGGATTCCGCTTCCGTCAGCGTCATGGCGACAATCACGCCCTTACCCGCAGCCAAACCGTCCGCTTTGATAACGATCGGCGCGCCCCGCTGACGCACATAGTCCAGCGCCGGCGCGACCTCGGTAAAGTTCTCATAGCGCGCGGTGGGAATACCGTGGCGGGCAAGGAAGTCTTTGCTAAAGGCCTTGGAACCCTCCAACTGCGCGGCGGCTTGCGTTGGGCCAAAAATCCGCAGGCCCGCGGCGCGGAAAGCATCCACCACCCCCTTCACCAGCGGCGCTTCCGGTCCCACGATGGTCAGCCCGATGTGACGTTCTTGGGCAAAGGCGACCAGCGCCGGAATATCGGTCGCGGCGATGTCTACATTTTGCAACGTGGGTTCCAGCGCGGTGCCGGCGTTGCCGGGCGCAACATAGACGTTGTCGGCAAGCGTCGATCGCGCGGCTTTCCAGGCCAAGGCGTGTTCACGTCCGCCGTTGCCGATAATCAAAATATTCATGGCGAGCTAACTCCTGGGCTTAATGGCGGAAATGACGCATATGGGTAAAGATCATGGCGATGCCATGCTCATTGGCGGCGGCGATGACTTCGTTATCGCGAATCGATCCGCCCGGTTGAATGACACAGCGTACGCCTACCGCCGCCGCGGCGTCGATACCGTCGCGGAACGGGAAGAAGGCGTCAGAGGCCATCGCCGATCCCTTGACGTCCAGACCTTCGTCCGCCGCCTTGATGCCGGCGATTTTTGCCGAGTAAACGCGGCTCATTTGTCCGGCGCCGATACCGATGGTGCGCTGCTCGCGGGCATAAACGATGGCGTTGGATTTGACGAATTTCGCCACCTTCCAGCAAAACAGCGCATCGCGCATTTCCGCCTCTGTCGGCTGGCGTTCGGTAACCACTTGCAGATCCTGCAGATCCACCATACCCACATCGCGCTCCTGCACTAACAGGCCGCCGTTAACCCGTTTGAAATCCAACCCCGGCGTCTGCTGCTGCCAGCGTCCGCAGGCCAGTACCCGCACGTTTTGCTTACCGGCCAGCACCGTCAGGGCGTCATCGTCGACGGCCGGGGCGATAATGACCTCCACAAATTGGCGGCTCACGATCGCTTTGGCGGTCTCGGCGTCCAGCGGCCGGTTGAAGGCGATAATCCCGCCAAACGCGGAAGTGGGGTCAGTCTGGTAGGCGCGATCATAGGCTGCCAGCGGGGTATCGCCGGTGGCCACGCCGCAGGGATTGGCGTGCTTAACGATGACGCAAGCCGCCTCGGTGAAGGCCTTCACGCATTCAAGCGCCGCATCGGTGTCGGCGATGTTGTTGTAGGAGAGGGCTTTCCCCTGTAGCTGCCGTGCGGTGGCCACCGACGCTTCATGCATTTCGGGATCGGTATAAAACGCCGCCAATTGGTGGCTGTTCTCGCCGTAGCGCATGTCCTGTTTCTTGATAAAGTTGAGATTGAGGGTGCGTGGAAAGCGGCCGGAAGGCTGCTTGGTGTCGCCATGATAGGCCGGCACCTGGCTGCCGAAGTAGTTGGCAATCATACTGTCATAGGCGGCGGTATGTTCAAATGCTTTAATCGCTAGGTCGAATCGGGTTTCCAAGGTGAGCGAGCCGCCGTGGCTGTCCATTTCCGCAAGCACCGCGGGATAGTCGGCGCTGTTGACTATAATTGCCACATCTTTATGGTTTTTGGCCGCAGAGCGCACCATGGTGGGGCCGCCGATATCAATATTCTCCACCGCCTCTTCGCGGGTACAGTCCGCGCGCGCCACCGTGGCGGCGAAAGGATAAAGGTTGACCACCACCATATCAATCGGCGCAATGTCATGCTCATGCATAACGGCGTCATCAATATCGCGACGTCCCAGAATGCCGCCATGCACTTTGGGATGCAGCGTTTTGACACGCCCGTCCATCATTTCGGGAAAGCCCGTATAGTCTGACACTTCGGTGACCGGCAGGCCCGCCTCGGCCAGCAGGCGGGCGGTGCCGCCGGTGGAAAGCAGCTCAACTCCGCGCTGGGACAGAGAGCGGGCGAACTCCAGAATACCGGCTTTGTCGGAGACGCTGAGCAGCGCGCGGCGGACAGGACGTGGTGGTTGCATGGCAAATGACCCTTGATATGAATAGCAATGACGTTAACTGGCGTTGTCAGGCAATGCCGAAGCGGCATTGATGTCCGTGGCCACTCGACCCGGACAAGAAAAATTTGCCTGAATTGTAGCGAAAACGATTGCGCGATGCTCGCCAAATTTTGTTCTCGCGCCTGTTGTTGTGGATAAGTTTGTGTAAAAGCAGGTATAAGCCGGTATTTGCTGTGGAAAGCAGCAAACGGTGTCATTTGACAAAAATAGCGGTTGCCATGGGGCCGGAACCCCCTATAATGCGCCTCCATTGTCCGGCCTGTTACCGCTACGGCGCAGCAGGCTGAACGACGCAGAAGTTGGCCCGGCGGGCTTGACTCTGTAAGAGGAAAGCGTAATATACGCACCTCGCGCCAGCCCGATGACGGCAGCGCAGCGCTCTTTAACAATTTATCAGACAATCTGTGTGGGCACTCACAAGACGATATCGATACACGAAATATCAAGTCTTGAAGAGTGAACAACGAATATTCATATGAATACCAGTTTTAATTCTTTGAGCATCAAGCTTTTAATTGAAGAGTTTGATCATGGCTCAGATTGAACGCTGGCGGCAGGCCTAACACATGCAAGTCGAGCGGCAGCGGAAAGAAGCTTGCTTCTTTGCCGGCGAGCGGCGGACGGGTGAGTAATGTCTGGGGATCTGCCCGATGGAGGGGGATAACTACTGGAAACGGTAGCTAATACCGCATAACGTCGCAAGACCAAAGTGGGGGACCTTCGGGCCTCACACCATCGGATGAACCCAGATGGGATTAGCTAGTAGGTGGGGTAATGGCTCACCTAGGCGACGATCCCTAGCTGGTCTGAGAGGATGACCAGCCACACTGGAACTGAGACACGGTCCAGACTCCTACGGGAGGCAGCAGTGGGGAATATTGCACAATGGGGGAAACCCTGATGCAGCCATGCCGCGTGTGTGAAGAAGGCCTTCGGGTTGTAAAGCACTTTCAGCGGGGAGGAAGGCGATGGCGTAAATAGCGCTATCGATTGACGTTACCCGCAGAAGAAGCACCGGCTAACTCCGTGCCAGCAGCCGCGGTAATACGGAGGGTGCGAGCGTTAATCGGAATTACTGGGCGTAAAGCGTACGCAGGCGGTCTGTTAAGTCAGATGTGAAATCCCCGGGCTCAACCTGGGAACTGCATTTGAAACTGGCAGGCTAGAGTCTCGTAGAGGGGGGTAGAATTCCAGGTGTAGCGGTGAAATGCGTAGAGATCTGGAGGAATACCGGTGGCGAAGGCGGCCCCCTGGACGAAGACTGACGCTCAGGTACGAAAGCGTGGGGAGCAAACAGGATTAGATACCCTGGTAGTCCACGCTGTAAACGATGTCGATTTGAAGGTTGTGGCCTTGAGCCGTGGCTTTCGGAGCTAACGCGTTAAATCGACCGCCTGGGGAGTACGGCCGCAAGGTTAAAACTCAAATGAATTGACGGGGGCCCGCACAAGCGGTGGAGCATGTGGTTTAATTCGATGCAACGCGAAGAACCTTACCTACTCTTGACATCCAGAGAACTTGGCAGAGATGCCTTGGTGCCTTCGGGAGCTCTGAGACAGGTGCTGCATGGCTGTCGTCAGCTCGTGTTGTGAAATGTTGGGTTAAGTCCCGCAACGAGCGCAACCCTTATCCTTTGTTGCCAGCGATTCGGTCGGGAACTCAAAGGAGACTGCCGGTGATAAACCGGAGGAAGGTGGGGATGACGTCAAGTCATCATGGCCCTTACGAGTAGGGCTACACACGTGCTACAATGGCGCATACAAAGAGAAGCGATCTCGCGAGAGTCAGCGGACCTCATAAAGTGCGTCGTAGTCCGGATTGGAGTCTGCAACTCGACTCCATGAAGTCGGAATCGCTAGTAATCGTGGATCAGAATGCCACGGTGAATACGTTCCCGGGCCTTGTACACACCGCCCGTCACACCATGGGAGTGGGTTGCAAAAGAAGTAGGTAGCTTAACCTTCGGGAGGGCGCTTACCACTTTGTGATTCATGACTGGGGTGAAGTCGTAACAAGGTAACCGTAGGGGAACCTGCGGTTGGATCACCTCCTTACCTAGACGATACGTTGAGTGACGTGTCCACACAGATTGTCTGATAACTGTAACGAGCAAGAAAAACCTTCTATAGGCTTGTAGCTCAGGTGGTTAGAGCGCACCCCTGATAAGGGTGAGGTCGGTGGTTCAAGTCCACTCAGGCCTACCAGTTTCGCTTATCCCGATGAATGAGACCGCAGCGTGTTGCCGCCAGGCAAGCGTGTCAGGCGGTGTCCGGCATGCGGCGAAAAGGGAAACTGGCTGTCGTCCTGTTTACTGACTGTGATGAACGAGGCATTACCTGTGCACGCAGGTAGGCGGACTCAGCGCGGGTGACCGACGGCATATGCAAGGTGAACGACTTGGGGCTATAGCTCAGCTGGGAGAGCGCCTGCTTTGCACGCAGGAGGTCAGCGGTTCGATCCCGCTTAGCTCCACCATTCCGTCATGGAATGTTTTTGTCATCCTGCGGGATGAGAGGTTTTTCTGTCGTTGATTTATTTCAGAGCGCGTTTATCAAGCGCGCTGCGAAATACCGCTCTTTAACAATCCGGAACAAGCTGAAAATTTGAAACACATGCTGAAGTGCAAACTCAGTATGCGAGTCTCTCAAACGAAGTAAGCAAACCTGAGATAACGCGTAAGCGTTATCACTGTAGCGCGACAGGCCTTGTCGTCTCCGTGGCGTCTTCACAGACGCCGCCGGGTCTCGCCAGTATGGCGACACTCGAGCGAGACGGCGCGAACGGCTGAAAGCCCAGGCGCACGGCACGCAGGCACCGCAGTGGACTTGATGTCCATGAGGATGCCGAGCACCGCGCAACGCCGGATTTCGGTCGTGCAGCCCGTCGGACAAGGTGCAAACAGCTCAGGGTTGTGAGGTTAAGTGACTAAGCGTACACGGTGGATGCCTAGGCAGTCAGAGGCGATGAAGGACGTGCTAATCTGCGAAAAGCGCCGGTGAGCTGATATGAAGCGTTATCAGCCGGCGATGTCCGAATGGGGAAACCCGGTGCAATTCGTTGCATCATCGTTAAGTGAATCCATAGCTTAACGAAGCGAACCAGGGGAACTGAAACATCTCAGTACCCTGAGGAAAAGAAATCAACCGAGATTCCCCCAGTAGCGGCGAGCGAACGGGGAACAGCCCAGAGCCATCATCAGCTTGCGCATCAGGAGAACGGTCTGGAAAGTCCGGCGACAGAGGGTGATAGCCCCGTATCCGAAGGTGTGCTTGTTGTGAGCTCGATGAGTAGGGCGGGACACGTGATATCCTGTCTGAAGATGGGGGGACCATCCTCCAAGGCTAAATACTCCTGACTGACCGATAGTGAACCAGTACCGTGAGGGAAAGGCGAAAAGAACCCCGGCGAGGGGAGTGAAATAGAACCTGAAACCGTGTACGTACAAGCAGTGGGAGCATCCTTCGGGGTGTGACTGCGTACCTTTTGTATAATGGGTCAGCGACTTATATTCTGTAGCAAGGTTAACCGTATAGGGGAGCCGCAGGGAAACCGAGTCTTAACTGGGCGTCTAGTTGCAGGGTATAGACCCGAAACCCGGTGATCTAGCCATGGGCAGGTTGAAGGTTGGGTAACACTAACTGGAGGACCGAACCGACTAATGTTGAAAAATTAGCGGATGACTTGTGGCTGGGGGTGAAAGGCCAATCAAACCGGGAGATAGCTGGTTCTCCCCGAAAGCTATTTAGGTAGCGCCTCGTGACGTCATCTACGGGGGTAGAGCACTGTTTCGGCTAGGGGTCCATCCCGGATTACCAACCCGATGCAAACTGCGAATACCGTAGAATGTAATCACGGGAGACACACGGCGGGTGCTAACGTCCGTCGTGAAGAGGGAAACAACCCAGACCGCCAGCTAAGGTCCCAAAGTCATGGTTAAGTGGGAAACGATGTGGGAAGGCACAGACAGCCAGGATGTTGGCTTAGAAGCAGCCATCATTTAAAGAAAGCGTAATAGCTCACTGGTCGAGTCGGCCTGCGCGGAAGATGTAACGGGGCTAAACCATGCACCGAAGCTGCGGCAGCGACACGTAAGTGTTGTTGGGTAGGGGAGCGTTCTGTAAGCCTGCGAAGGTGGCCTGTGAGGGCTGCTGGAGGTATCAGAAGTGCGAATGCTGACATAAGTAACGATAAAGCGGGTGAAAAGCCCGCTCGCCGGAAGACCAAGGGTTCCTGTTCAACGTTAATCGGAGCAGGGTGAGTCGACCCCTAAGGCGAGGCCGAAAGGCGTAGTCGATGGGAAACAGGTTAATATTCCTGTACTGGGTGTGACTGCGAAGGGGGGACGGAGAAAGCTAGGTTCGCCGGGCGACGGTTGTCCCGGTTCAAGCGTGAAGGTGGAATGAGCAGGCAAATCCGCTCATTCTTAACACTGAGGCGTGATGACGAGCCACTACGGTGGTGAAGGAATTGATGCTACGCTTCCAGGAAAAGCCTCTAAGCTCCAGGTCACATCGAATCGTACCCCAAACCGACACAGGTGGTCAGGTAGAGAATACCCAGGCGCTTGAGAGAACTCGGGTGAAGGAACTAGGCAAAATGGTGCCGTAACTTCGGGAGAAGGCACGCTGGCATGTAGGTGGAGGGCCTTGCGCCCCGAGCTGAAGCCAGTCGCAGATACCAGCTGGCTGCAACTGTTTATTAAAAACACAGCACTGTGCAAACACGAAAGTGGACGTATACGGTGTGACGCCTGCCCGGTGCCGGAAGGTTAATTGATGGGGTTATCGCTTGCGAGAAGCTCTTGATCGAAGCCCCGGTAAACGGCGGCCGTAACTATAACGGTCCTAAGGTAGCGAAATTCCTTGTCGGGTAAGTTCCGACCTGCACGAATGGCGTAATGATGGCCAGGCTGTCTCCACCCGAGACTCAGTGAAATTGAACTCGCCGTGAAGATGCGGTGTACCCGCGGCAAGACGGAAAGACCCCGTGAACCTTTACTATAGCTTGACACTGAACATTGAGCCTTGATGTGTAGGATAGGTGGGAGGCTTTGAAGTGTGGACGCCAGTCTGCATGGAGCCAACCTTGAAATACCACCCTTTAATGTTTGATGTTCTCACTCAGGCCCGTTATCCGGGCCGAGGACAGTGTCTGGTGGGTAGTTTGACTGGGGCGGTCTCCTCCCAAAGTGTAACGGAGGAGCACGAAGGTTAGCTAATCACGGTCGGACATCGTGAGGTTAGTGCAAAGGCATAAGCTAGCTTGACTGCGAGAGTGACGGCTCGAGCAGGTGCGAAAGCAGGTCTTAGTGATCCGGTGGTTCTGAATGGAAGGGCCATCGCTCAACGGATAAAAGGTACTCCGGGGATAACAGGCTGATACCGCCCAAGAGTTCATATCGACGGCGGTGTTTGGCACCTCGATGTCGGCTCATCACATCCTGGGGCTGAAGTAGGTCCCAAGGGTATGGCTGTTCGCCATTTAAAGTGGTACGCGAGCTGGGTTTAGAACGTCGTGAGACAGTTCGGTCCCTATCTGCCGTGGGCGCTGGAAGATTGAGAGGGGCTGCTCCTAGTACGAGAGGACCGGAGTGGACGCACCACTGGTGTTCGGGTTGTCATGCCAATGGCATTGCCCGGTAGCTACGTGCGGAAGAGATAACCGCTGAAAGCATCTAAGCGGGAAACTTGCCTCGAGATGAGTCTTCCCTGAGGCCTAGAGCCTCCTGAAGGGACGTTAAAGACGATGACGTTGATAGGTCGGGTGTGTAAGCGCTGCGAGGCGTTGAGCTAACCGATACTAATGACCCGTGAGACTTAACCTTACAACACCTGAGCTGTTTGAGAGCGAGCGTGAGACGAGAGCGAAAGCGAACGTTGACGCTCAAAGCGCAGGCGGATGACACCGCCGACACCCGCGCCAACCGCAGGCCAGATATGGCCGCGAAAGGCATAAGCCACACCGACCCCGGTGCGGCGGCAGGGCGTGCAGCGTGCGCAAGAGACAAGACACTATCAGCGATGTTCCGGATAACGCCCGACGGTCACGTGAGTGAGGGTCGGGCAGCAAGAGCCTTCTGCACGGCGAAAGCGGTGCGGAGAACGAATTTGCCTGGCGGCACTAGCGCGGTGGTCCCACCTGACCCCATGCCGAACTCAGAAGTGAAACGCCGTAGCGCCGATGGTAGTGTGGGGTCTCCCCATGCGAGAGTAGGGAACTGCCAGGCAGCCAATCAAGAAGCCCTCTGCTAACGCAGAGGGCTTTTTTCTTGCCTAGAAGCACGCGGTTGTCACGGTCACGGCCGGGACGGCAGGGGCTATCAACGAGCCCTCGGCGCAAGCCGGGGGCTTTTTGCTTGCCTAAAGCACGCGGTTGACACGGTCAAGGCCGGGGCGGCAGATGCTATCAACGAGCCCTCGGCGCAAGCCGGGGGCTTTTTGCTTGCCTAGAGGCACGCGGTTGTCACGGTCAAGACCAGGACGGCAGGCACTATCAATGAGCCCTCGGCGCAAGCCGGGGGCTTTTTTCTTGCCTCCGAGGCACGCGATTGTCACGGTCAAGGCCGGGACGGCAGGTGCTATCAATGAACCCTCTGCCAGCGCAGGGGACGTTGTGAAAGGGGTCATTGGAATGCTAGCCTGCGCATCGGTTATTGACGGGCCCGCGTTCGCGTCCTTCGGGAATAACGTGCAGCGCTTTTAAGCGCCACAATTATTTTAGACATGCCGGTGAGAAGAGATCCCCAGCTATACAGCTTTAACGCATTAAGAGCGGGTGCGCGAAAGAAAGCGTCTGCGTGCGTATAAGGGGGTGGCGGGGAATACAGGTATAATCATAGCGAAATACCGTCATTAACTTAAGTCATTAATGCTATAAGATTCCGCCAGGGCAATATATTCTGGTAGCTAGCGGATTTTTTACGCGCTAAAAATAGACTTCCCTCTGACGAAATAAAATATTCCGCTACGCTGCCCTAGGCCCGCAGCAATTGTCGCCTCCGCGCAATGCTATTTCCCCTGAGACACCCTGTCGTAAAAGCTAATTTTATCCTGTTTTATGTTCCTTTGTGAGAAGGGTACGGTCTTTAACGATTTTCTGACATTTGTTGCGATTCGCGCTGAGAGATGCGCTTTTAATCGATATATAAATCAATGTGTAAGGGGGTGATGGCGTGCGTATGCAGATAATATGTTGGATATTAATTAGTTTTATGTTACAAAAAATTCGGGATGGCTTGCCTGATACTTGCTGCTTGTCTAATCGAAATACCAGGAGATAAAAATGAAAAAGGCCGGTTTGGTGTTAGCGGTAATTCTTTCTCTTAGCGCGTGTGCGGGCGGAACAACGGGGGGAGAAGACAAATTCAGTACTTCCTATGTTGAGTCGCATATCGTTAAAGGAAAAACGACCCAAAGTGAAGTACAGAGTTTATATGGTGTACCCGACGATAATGAAAAATCATCCAACGGCGTCACTTGGGTGTATCACAAAAACGGTAATTTAAACGATGCCTCCAGTCTGACAAGCTATATACCTGGCGCTAGCGCGATTTCCAGCGCATTAGGGATGGCGACTATGGCCAATTCAGCCTCTTCTCAGGCGAACAAAGTTTCGGGAAAAATGAGCGGTAACACTGAAATCCATGGTAATCGTTTGTACATCACCTTTGATAGCAAAAGTACCGTAGATTATTGGAGCCTCAATTAATCGTTATGGCCCTGAAAAGCGATCCCGGCAGGGAGATACCTGCCGGGATAACGCCATAATTGATTATGACTATCCTATCCCACTTCCCTAGGCGGCATCCGACGCTAAATCGATGAGTTCACCGCTGCGGCGCGCATCAAGGGCGTTTGCAATGGCAAGTCTGCTAATACCTTTTTCGGGACAAGATGAAACATTTTCAACTAACGGCTGAGAACTCGACATCACGCCTTAAAACGGCTATCTTCAGGCATCTGGATGTCTAAACGTTTAAACGTATGCTTTGAGGATCTAAGGTTATGCCGATTCGGGTGTTAGACGAGCTCCCTGCTGTCAATTTTCTACGTAATGAAAATGTCTTTGTGATGACGTCCTCGCGCGCCAGCACGCAGGAAATTCGCCCGTTGAAAGTGCTGATCCTGAACCTGATGCCGAAGAAAATTGAAACCGAAAATCAGTTTCTGCGTTTATTATCCAATTCACCGTTACAGGTGGATATTCAACTGCTGCGCATCGACAGCCGTGAATCGAAGAATACCCCAGCGGAGCATTTAAATAATTTTTACTGCAATTTTGAAGATATTCAGCATGATAACTTCGATGGTTTAGTCGTGACCGGCGCACCGTTGGGCCTGGTGGATTTCCGGGATGTTGTCTTCTGGCCGCAGATTGACCGGGTGCTGCATTGGGCCCGCGATCATGTGACGTCCACTCTGTTTGTCTGTTGGGCGGTTCAGGCGGCGTTGAATATTCTCTACGGCATCCCCAAAATGACCCGCCAGCAGAAGCTGGCGGGCGTCTATCAGCACCACACGCTGAAGCCACATGCATTACTGACCCGGGGTTTTGATGAAACCTTTCTCGCTCCGCATTCCCGCAATGCGGATTTCCCCACCGCGGTGATTCGACAGTACACCGATTTAGAAATATTGGCCGAATCTGACGAGGCGGGAGCCTATTTGTTCGCCAGCCCGGACAAGCGTCTGGCGTTTGTCACCGGCCATCCGGAATACGATGCGCTTACTCTGGCCAGCGAGTACCACCGCGATCGGGAAAACGGTCTCCAGCCAGCGTTGCCGGTTAACTATTTCCCGCATGATAATTCCGACCTGACGCCGAAAGCCAGCTGGCGCAGCCACGGCCATTTGCTGTTTGCCAACTGGCTTAACTACTACGTTTATCAAATTACCCCGTTTGATTTGCGGCGCATGAATCCGACGCTAGAATAAGCGTCGGCTAGCGCGTACCCTTCTCTTCCCGCCGGCCAAAAAACGCGTTCCCATTTTGCCGCGCGGTTAACCCCGCGTGCCACCTTGTGCGGCCGTCGAGTTTTAGAAACTGATGCAACTGGCGCCCTGTTCCGCGCCGGAAAGCTGATGGCGCAGCGCACCGAACAACTCGCGGCCACAGCCCTCCGCGCCGGTAGAAAGATCCGGCACAGGCACCTGGCGCTGCGCCAGTTCCGCCTCGTCCACCAATAACGTCAATTCGCCCGTTTTGCCGTTCACCCGCACGGTATCACCGTCGCGGATTTTACCAAGCAGACCGCCGTTATAGGCTTCCGGCGTCACATGAATCGCTGAGGGCACTTTACCGGATGCGCCGGAGAGACGGCCGTCGGTCACCAGCGCCACCTTGTAACCGCGATCCAGCAACACCCCTAGCGGCGGCATCAGTTTGTGCAGTTCCGGCATGCCGTTGGCGCGGGGTCCCTGATAGCGGACCACCACCACGCAGTCTTTATTCAGTAAGCCGGCGTCGAACGCCGGGCCGACGTCGTGCTGGCTTTCAAACACCATGGCCGGCGCTTCGATAACTTGATTTTCCTCGGGTACGGCGGAGGTTTTCATCACCGCGCGACCGAGATTGCCGTCGAGGACTTTGGTGCCGCCGTGGTGCGCGAAGGGGTGGGCGACGCTGGCGATAATGGTTGCATCCAGCGAGGCCGCCGGACTGTCGCGCCAGGCCAGCCGGCCGTCATCCAGCCAGGGTTCCATCGTATAACGGCTCAGGCCGAATCCGACAATCGTCTGCACGTCTTCATGCAGCAGTCCGCCGGCCAGCAATTCGCGCACCAATAGTCCAACGCCGCCCGCGGCATGAAATTGGTTAATGTCTGCCGGCCCGTTTGGGTAAATCCTGGCCAGTAGCGGTACCGCATCCGACAAGTCAGAGAAGTCGTTCCAGTTGATGATGATACCGGCGGCGCGGGCCATGGCCACCAAATGCATGGTATGGTTGGTTGAGCCGCCGGTAGCCAGTAGCGCCACGATACCGTTGACCACCACTTTTTCATCTATCAAGCGCCCGATCGGAAGATAGTTACCGCTGGCTTCGGAGAGTCGCGTAACTTGTATCGCCGCCGCATCGGTAAGGGCGTCGCGCAGCGGGCTGTCCGGCTGAATAAAGGAGGAGCCGGGCAAATGCAGGCCCATCATTTCCATAACCATTTGGTTAGAATTGGCGGTGCCGTAAAAAGTGCAGGTGCCCGCGCTATGATAGGAGGCGGCTTCCGCTTCCAGCATTGCCTGACGATCCGCTTTACCTTCGGCATACAGCTGGCGGATACGCACTTTCTCTTTATTTGGCAGCCCGGTAGCCATGGGGCCGGCGGGAACAAACACCGAAGGTAGATGGCCGAACGAGAGCGCCGCCATGACCAAGCCGGGGACGATTTTATCGCATATGCCCAGATAGAGCGCACCATCAAACATGTTATGCGACAGGCCAATGGCCGCCGACATGGCGATGATTTCGCGGCTCATCAACGATAGCTCCATACCATCCTGGCCCTGAGTAACGCCATCGCACATAGCCGGCACGCCTGCGGCCACCTGGCCTACCGCGCCAACGCTCTGCAACGCTTGTTTGATTCGCTGCGGGTAATGCTCGTATGGCTGATGGGCGGAAAGCATATCGTTGTAGGCGTTGATGATGGCGATATCGCTGTGGGTCAGGCTTTTCAGCGCGGCCTTATCGCCAGGCTGGCAGGCGGCGAAGCCGTGCGCTAGATTACCGCAGGCCAGCTGCGCGCGATGGACGGTTTGGCTGCGCGCGGCCTCAATGCGGGTCAAGTAGGCATCGCGGCTGACGCATGAGCGGTCGATAATGCGTTGGGTTACGCGTTGCAGAGTGGCGTTCATACATTCCTCACTTAATACCGCGTCATCCCCTTTGTCCCTGAAGCTGGCTGAGAAGGTTGAATGACAATATGGTAATACCGTTTGTTATTATTAACCGCGCCTCCCAAGGCGAAGGCCTCATGTTGGGATGCGGGTGATATTCCTTGAAACGATTCAGTTGGAGCAGAGTCGCTTTACCCGCGTGCGGGACGCTGCTGCGCGGCGATCACCGCGTTTATCTTTAACGGTAATCTGCATTCGGTTTGGCAACCGAATGGAATAGAGCCCACCTCCGTGATGGACTTTGCAACAACCAGCATGAGGGCTGGCGTTCCTTATATGCGCGCCGCCGCGGTTGGCCACGCGCCTTAACACAACCCCGACGGCGGCTTAACCAGCGGTAGCGGTGCGGATCCAGGCCACGGTATCGGCAACGACGCCTTCCAGCGGCTGATCGACATTGATAGTATGCACGTCCGGTTCGTCGCTGCCCGGCTCTTCCAATGTCTCAAATTGCGTTATCAGCATCTGCTGTTTAAAGAAATGTCCTTTCCGGGCCTTCATGCGCGCTTCAATCACGTCAAAGCTGCCCTGCATATAGATGAACGACAGATTGGGATTCCCCTCACGTAACCGGTCACGATAGTGCTTTTTCAGGGCTGAACAGACAATAATGGAGATAGCGTTGGTCCGCTGCATCGCGAAAGCAGCGTCATTGATGGCGCTCAGCCACGGGGCGCGGTCATCGTCATTCAGCGCATGGCCAGCGGACATTTTTTCAATGTTGGCGCGCGGATGGAGGAAATCTCCGTCAAGAAAAGCAGCGGACAGCTCACGGGACAGGGCGGTAGCCACAACGGATTTGCCGCTGCCCGACACGCCCATCAGGACGAAAATATGATTTTGAGTTTGGGTAGTCATGGACGTAGCTCCGTGAGCAATAATATGGAACACAATGATGTTACCGGTAACATTGTGCGCGCTTTTCATGAGGTTTCAACCTTTATGGCGTAATAAATGTTTAACTGTGATCAACATCAAATATTCAAGCCTCATTAAAACATTATGTCCCGCCCCCTTAACAAAACGTTAAACAACGCCGCCGCGGAAGGAAAAAAGTCTTGTTAGGCGATAACCGGGTTCATTACCAACCTGTGCTAGGATGTTGCTCTGTTTCAGGCGGAATGACGCTTACATTGGCGGCAAATGAGATCATCGTGACGAATCGGATAAACGAACTGGGTGCGACGCTGGCGCGACGGATAATGGTGCTGGACGGCGGCATGGGCACCATGATTCAGAGTTATCAGCTGCAAGAAGCGGATTATCGTGGGCAACGTTTCGCGGACTGGCCGTGCGATGTGAAAGGCAATAATGATCTGCTGGTGCTGAGTAAGCCTGATGTCGTCAGCGCCATCCATGATGCCTATCTCGCCGCCGGCGCCGATATTCTGGAAACCAACACTTTTAACGCCACCACTATTGCGATGGCCGATTATCAGATGGCGTCGCTGGCCAGCGAAATTAACTTCGCCGCCGCCCGTCTGGCGCGAGAGCGCGCAGACGCCTGGAGCGCGCGTACCCCGGAAAAGCCGCGATATGTCGCGGGCGTATTAGGCCCAACCAACCGCACGGCTTCGATATCGCCGGATGTGAACGATCCCGCCTACCGTAATATCGACTTTGACCAGTTAGTAAATGCTTACCGTCAGAGTAGCCGAGCGCTGATCGAAGGCGGCGTCGATTTGATTATGGTGGAAACCATCTTCGACACCCTTAACGCCAAGGCGGCCGTATTTGCGCTGGAAATGGAATTTGAGGCGCTGGGGATCACCCTGCCGGTGATGATTTCGGGCACCATTACCGATGCCTCCGGGCGTACGCTTTCCGGGCAGACCACCGAAGCGTTTTACAACTCGCTGCGTCACGCGCGACCGCTGTCGTTCGGTCTGAACTGTGCGTTGGGTCCTGATGAATTGCGCCAATATGTGGCGGAACTGTCGCGCATCGCCGATTGCTATGTCAGCGCCCACCCCAATGCGGGCCTGCCCAATGCGTTCGGCGAATATGACCTGGGCGCGCAGGCGATGGCGCACCATATTGGTGAATGGGCCCACGCCGGCTTACTGAATATCGTCGGCGGCTGCTGCGGCACGACGCCGGAGCATATCGCCGCCCTGGTCCACGCCGTGGAAGGGGTGGCGCCGCGCCCGCTGCCGTCGCTGCCGGTCGCCTGCCGGCTGGCGGGGCTGGAGCCGCTGAATATTACGGCGGCCTCACTGTTCGTTAACGTCGGCGAGCGTACCAATGTCACCGGCTCGGCGCGTTTCAAGCGTTTGATCAAAGAAGAGAAATACAATGAGGCGCTGGCGGTGGCGCGCCAGCAGGTGGAGAGCGGTGCGCAGATCATCGACATCAATATGGATGAGGGCATGCTGGACGCCGAGGCGGCCATGGTGCGCTTTCTCCATCTGATTGCCGGCGAGCCGGATATCGCCCGCGTGCCGATCATGATCGACTCCTCCAAATGGCAGGTGATCGAGCAGGGGCTGAAATGTATTCAGGGTAAGGGCATCGTTAACTCCATTTCGATGAAGGAGGGAGAGGCGGCGTTCCTCCATCACGCGCGGCTGGTACGGCGCTATGGCGCCGCTTTGGTGGTAATGGCGTTTGACGAACAGGGCCAGGCCGATACTCGGGCACGTAAAATCGAGATCTGCCGCCGCGCCTACCGGCTTTTGACCGAGACGCTAGATTTTCCGCCGGAAGATATCATTTTCGATCCGAATATTTTCGCCATCGCCACCGGTATCGAAGAACATAATAACTACGCTCAGGATTTTATTGGCGCCTGCGCGGATATTAAAGCGGAACTGCCCCATGCGCTCATTTCCGGCGGTGTTTCCAATGTTTCATTCTCATTTCGCGGCAACGAGCCGGTACGTGAAGCGATTCATGCCGTGTTTCTTTATCATGCTATTCGCAACGGCCTCGATATGGGCATTGTCAACGCCGGCCAATTAGCGATCTATGACGATTTGCCGCCAGAGCTGCGCGAACGGGTGGAAGATGTGGTGCTGAATCGGCGCGTAGACGGAACCGAACGCTTGCTGGCGCTGGCCGAGACGTATCGCGACAGCAAGGGGGACGGCGAGGCGCCGGCGCAGCAGGCGGAGTGGCGCGGATGGGCGGTGACTAAACGCCTGGAATATGCCCTGGTTAAGGGCATTACCGACTTCATTGAGCAGGATACCGAAGAGGCGCGGCAGCAGGCGGCACGCCCTATCGAAGTGATCGAAGGGCCGTTAATGGCCGGCATGAACGTGGTGGGAGACCTGTTTGGCGCCGGCAAAATGTTTTTGCCGCAGGTGGTGAAATCGGCCCGGGTAATGAAACAGGCGGTGGCCTATTTGGAGCCTTACATCCAAGCCGGGAAGACCGAATTGAAAGCCGCCGGCAAAATTCTGCTGGCGACCGTGAAGGGGGATGTACACGATATCGGCAAAAATATTGTCGGCGTGGTGTTAGCCTGCAACAACTATGACATTATCGATCTTGGCGTCATGGTTCCGATGGATAAAATTCTCAAGACCGCGCGCGAAAAGCAAGTAGATATCATAGGGTTATCGGGACTGATTACCCCGTCGCTGGATGAAATGGTCAACGTTGCCAAAGAAATGGAACGTCAGGGGTTTACGCTGCCGCTGTTGATCGGCGGCGCCACCACCTCCAAAGCCCATACGGCGGTGAAAATCGAGCCACACTACAGCGGGCCGACGATTTACGTGCAGAACGCCTCACGCAGCGTCGGTGTGGTCGCCGCGCTGCTGTCTGAGACCTTGCGGGAAGGGTTGGTGGAGCGCACCCGCCGCGAATATGAAACGGTACGTCTTCAGCACGGACGTAAAAAGTCGCGTACCCCGCCGGTCAGCCTCGAAGCGGCGCGGGAGAATGCGCTGGCGCTGGACTGGCAGAGCTACACGCCGCCGGTGGTGCATCGTCCCGGCGTGCAGGCGGTCAGCGCGACCGTCGGCACGCTGCGCAATTATATTGACTGGACGCCGTTCTTTATGACCTGGTCGCTGGCGGGTAAATATCCGCGTATCCTGCAAGATGAGGTGGTGGGCGAAGAGGCCCGGCGGCTGTTTGCGGACGCCAATGCCATGCTGGACAAGCTGGATGAAGGCGGATTATTGCGGCCGCGCGGCGTGGTGGGGCTGTTTCCCGCCAACCGGGAGGGCGATGATATCGTCATTTATCGCGATGAAAGCCGGCGCGAGCGGCTGGCCGTCGCCCATCATCTGCGCCAGCAGACCGAAAAAAACGATTTCGCCAACTATTGTCTGGCGGATTTCGTGGCGCCGAAAGCCAGCGGCAAAGCAGACTATTTGGGCGCGTTCGCCGTCACCGGCGGTTTGGAAGAGGATAGCCTGGCGGCGGAGTTTGATGCCCGCCTGGATGATTACAACAAGATTATGGTCAAAGCGCTGGCCGACCGGCTGGCGGAGGCGTTTGCCGAATATCTTCACGAGCGGGTGCGTAAGGTGTACTGGGGCTATGCCGCTAATGAAAATTTAGGCAATGAGGCGTTGATACGCGAAAGTTATCAAGGTATCCGGCCGGCGCCAGGCTATCCCGCCTGCCCTGACCATACCGAAAAGCAAACGCTGTGGTCATTATTGGAGGTAACGCGCCACACCGGCATGCAACTGACGGAATCGTTCGCCATGTGGCCGGGGGCGTCGGTAGCGGGGTGGTATTTCAGCCATCCTGACAGCAAATACTTTGCCGTGGCGCAGATCCAGCGCGACCAGGTAGAGGATTATGCGATACGCAAAGGGCTGGCGCTGGAAGAAATAGAACGCTGGCTGGGGCCAAATCTGGGCTACGACGCCGAATAACCGCCCGTTTCGCGCCCGCCGCCGCAACTCTGGGCCTCCGCCTCGGCGGGCTCTGTCAATGGCGCCCACCCCTGCGTGAGGGGTGGCCAGCCATGCCTAGCGGCGCCCATCCCTGCGTTAATGGCGCCCACCCCTGCGTTAGGGGTGTCCAGTCATGCCCAGTGGCGCCCACCCCTGCGTTAATGGCGCCCATCCCTGCGTTAGGGGTGTCCAGCCATGCCTAGCGGCGCCCAACCGCGCCTATAGACGGCGGCGCCGGTACGCACCCAACCCATCGATGCCGCTGCCTCTGCTACTCCCGGCGATCGCCGGCCCTAGTGCGGGAAGGCAGGCAATCCTGTTGTGAACGCTATCCGTTAACAGCGGCAATATCTCATGTCGCGACAAAAACCAATATTCTCTTCGCCTTTGTCATCAGTTATTCCATAATAATATTCCATTGTTATTTATATTAAAAACTAATATTCAGCTAAGTAATTTTTGAAAATAATATATTGCTGTTGCCTTTAATTTCCTGCCGCATAAAGTTGATCCTGGTCAAGGAGCTGAATCCATTAAGTCACGCAAAATTAGCCATGCAATCTGCTTTTTCAAGCGTAAATCACACAAATGGCAGCTTTCGGAATTTAATTCATGATGAGGATGAGTCATGACGAACTGTAGCGTTCCCCAACTGAGTGAGCAGGAGCTAAAAAATAGCGCATTGTATCGACTGGATGATAAATATATGTCCTGGGGCGACACGGTGCATTATCAATCGCGACCCATTATCGCCGACAGTTGTCTGGGCGATCGTGTGGTTGATATTCACGGCAATATTTATTTGGATAGCCAAATGTGGCATTCCAGCTGCAATTTTGGCTACCGCAACCGTGAAATTGAACAAGCCGTGGAGCGCCAACTGCACAAGCTGCCGCAGGTTAGCGGGGATTATCTGCATGAGGAAAAGCTACTGCTGGCGGAGGAAATCTGCGAAGCGATCTATCAACGCACCGGGCTACGCGGCCGGGTAGGGTTTAACGTCGGCGGCACGCTGGTGGTAGAAGATGCGTTGAAAATCGTACGTAAGAATACCGGGCGCAACCGGGTGGCGACCCTGATGGGGGGCTATCACGGCCGCTCTTTAACGGTGTCGGGTATGTCCAGCAGTCACCGTTATCGCCAGTACTATGGCGAATTCGCCGATCGGGCGATAATGTTTCCTTACGCCAATTGTGGGCAATGCTATTATGACAAACAGCCCGGCGAATGCGGCAGTTATTGCGGCAAAATGATTTCGCGAGCGATGGAAAATGATTTTTATGGTATTGCCAGCGAAAACAGTAATGAAATAGGCGCTTTCTTCCTTGAGCTTTGCCAAGGGCGGGGTTATACGGTGCCGCCAAAAGACTTTTTCCGCCAGTTTGTGCCGGAAATGCAAAAACGCGGGATATTAATCGTTGATGATGAAATACAGGTGGGCATGTTCCGAACAGGAAAATTATTTGCCTTTGAGCATTACGATATTGTGCCGGATATCATCACGCTGGGTAAATCGCTGACTAACGGCCTCAGCCCGCTCAGTGCGGTCTGGGCTCGGGAAGAATTAGTGAGTCGCGATATTTTTACCCCGGGCCATGCCCACAGCAATTTTGCCAATCACTCCTTAGGCACCGCCGCCGCGCTGCAAACCTGGCGCTATATGATCGCTCATGATTATGAGCCGCTACTGTCGCAAAAATCGGCCTATTTCATGGGCGGACTGCGGCGTCTAAAACAGCGTTATCCCTTCATTGGGCTAATCGAGGGGCTGGGGATGCTGTTTAGCGTTACCTTCACCACGCCGGACGGTTTGCCCTGGCGTAATGCGGGTAAGCAGGCGGTCACGCTGGCGCAGGATAATGATTACGTCTACCAGGGAGAAACGCTGCGTCTGATCCTTAATAGCGGCGGCTACCATTGCGAAAAAATCAAATTGGCCCCCTGGCTGGATATGGGTTACGAAGAAATGGAGCGCATGCTGACCATTCTCGATCAGGTCTTCGCCGCCCTGGCCGACGCGGAGGAGGTTTGATATGGCCGCGGTCGTCAAGCTCGGTCCGGGTAAGTTGTGTTATCTGGAGAAATTGATCCCGCAACACCACGAGTGGCAACAATGGGAAGTTTGCTACTGCGGCATCTGTAAAACCGATCGCGCCCTGGCCTGGTCCGATCAGAGCGAGGGCCGTGTGCTCGGCCATGAAGTCGTTTGCCGCGGAACCGACGGGCGCTATCGGGTGCTGAATAACGAGATCCCCTGCGGTGAGTGTGAGTACTGCCTGGAAGAGTGGGTAAGCCATTGTCTCCATAAACAGGAGCTGGGCATTACCCACCACGGCGGCTTCGCCACCCATATCTGCGCGCCGGACAGCAGTCTGCATACTTTGTCGCTGAACGATCCCCGTCTGGGGGTGCTGGTGGAACCGCTGGCGTGCGTCATGCACGGCCTTAGCCGATTGACCCATGCTGCGGCATTACAACACACCAGCGCGCCACGCGTGTTGATCGTCGGGTCAGGGGTGGCGGGCAAAATGTTCGGCCATCTGTTGCTGCACCGCTGGACGCAAGCGCATCTGGCGCTATGCGATATCCATGACGACGCGATGGCCTGGGCGCAAAGTTATCCCATCGTGTGCCAGCAAACCCCTCAGGACCGGCATTACCACATGGTGATTGAGTGCTCCGGTAGCCGGGACGGGATGCTGACGGCGCTGGCGGCGGTACGCGACGCCGGTGTGGTGATGATTTATGGCGTACCGCAGGCCGGGGAAACGTTACCGGTGAGCGCGCGTGAGATATTCGAGCGTGAATTGACGTTGATGGCGTCAATGTCGGGCTGTACGCAATCCATTTTTTTGCAGGCGCTGAGTTATGTCGAGCAGCATCAGGCTTTTTTCGCCACGTTGCTGGGCAAAAAAACCGACCTGCGTCAGTTGCCTTATGAACTTTTATATAACCCGCCGTTGCCCGGCACGCGAAGCTGGGTCGTGATGTCACCCGGCAGGGCGGGCAGCGGCGATTAATCCCGAGGGACGATTCTCGGGTCTTTTAAGGCAAGGGGGAGGTATGGATAAACATGAAAAAAGACACTTTGTTATGACGCTGGTGGCGGCGTTTGTTTCAACACATCGCTATATGCAGCGCAACTATCTGCCGGCCAAGGCGGTGAAAAAAACCTCACCGCCGCCGTGACGACGGCCGACAGTACGGCAAGCCGGCGGCAAGCGCTCGCCGCCGGTATTTATTAAGGAAAGCCTAAAGCAGGAGGGACCATGATAGAGCACAATGTCTTTTTGCAATTTCGTCAGGATGCATCACAAGAAACGATTCAGTCTGTCGCCAAAGCGCTACTGGATATGGAGACGCATATCCCGAGCATCAAACGCGCGCGCTGGTACGACAATCTCAGCCGTGAGCAGCGCGATAAAGGCTTCCACCATATGATAGCGCTTTGGTTCGAGGATAGGTCGGCGCTTGAGGCCTATTTGGCACATCCCCATCATCAAACGGTCAGCGGCGATATCCTGTTACCGGCCTTGGCGCAGGGTGTCGAGTCGCTGCTGGTTTTCGATCGCCGGGCGGAGGACGGTACCGATGGTCGCTGAGGCCTTTACCCTTCGTCCGCCCGATAGTCGTATGGTGGCGCTCAATCCTGCCGGCAAAATGTTCATCGGGCCGTCGGGGGTGTCGATATGCCCGGCCGCCGGCACCGATTTCTGGCGACAGACTTGGTTTGGTCATAACGCCGACAATGGACATGCGCTGCTGAGCGAATTTCGCGGCGATGCCGAGCTTTGCGCCTGCGTTCACTTCCGGCCGCGCCATTGCTATGACCAGGCCGGGCTGATGGTCCGACTGTCCGCCGACGATTGGATCAAATTTTGCGCGGAACGCGAGCCGGATAATGCCACCTGGCTCGGCGTGGCGGCGACGCGCGCGGGGTTGTCCGACTGGTCGGGGATGGAGTGGCCGGGGGGGCAGACCCAGCGGCTATTTTTCAAAATCAGTCTGCGCCAGGAGGCGCTAGTGCTGTCGGCCGGCGGATCGGACGGTTGTCTGCGGGTAGTGCGGATTTGCCCCTTTCCCGTTGGTCGTGCGCCGTTGCTGTGGGGCGTTTACGCCGCCTGTCCGGATAAAGCGGGGCTGGTCGCCCGCTTTAGCGGTATCAAACTGCAGGCTGCCGGAAGCGAAGCCTGCGTCAGCTAGTTAAAGGAGTTACAACCCAAAGGAGTGTCAACCATGCGTTTTCAGCGGAAAGTAGTGGTAGTGACCGGTGCGTCCAGCGGTATCGGCGCGGCGGCGGTGGAGCGTTTCGCCCAGGAAGGTGCGACGGTGGTGCTGGTCAGCCGCCAACTGCATAAACTGCAGCGCGTGGCCGCGCGACTGGCGCCCGACCGGCATATGGTGGTGCAGGCGGATGTGGCCGACAGGCAGGCGGTGGAATCCATGATAGGCCAGGTGATGGGGCGCTATGCCCGCATAGATGTGCTGGTGAATAATGCAGGGGTGCAGATACCTGGAACCGTGTTGCAAAGCGGCCTGGACAACTGGCATAAGGTGGCCTCGGTCAATATTGACGGCGTTCTCGCCTGTTCGACGTTGGCGCTGCCGCATCTTATCGCCAGCCGCGGCTGCATTGTCAATAATGCCTCGGTATCGGGACTCGGCGGCGATTGGGGCGGCGCGCATTATTGCGCCGCCAAGGGCGCGGTGGTGAATCTCACCCGCGCTATGGCGCTTGACCATGCCGCCGACGGCGTGCGGGTGAATTCCGTGTGTCCCAGCCTGGTAATGACCGGGATGACGGCGGGGTTCGCCGCTGAAACCTGCGAGAAGTTTTATCAGCGTATCCCAATGGAGCGTGCAGGGGAGGCCAGTGAGGTCGCTTCCGCCATGGCCTTTTTGGCCAGCGATGACGCCAGTTTTATTACCGGCGTCAACCTGCCGGTAGACGGCGGCGTCACCGCGTCCGACGGACAGCCCCGCCTGCCGGCGGACGCGTTTTAAACGCCCGGTTTCGCCGTCGCGGGCGTGGCGGAAAGGGGCTATAGACTCCTTTCCGTGGACCTGGCGTGTTCTGGACGAGGCGGCAGCTCCCGCAGGATGCCGAAAGTCTGGGCTTAACGCCGTATGCGGGATACCGACGGCGTAGGCTTTTCGCCGCGTGCGGGATACCGACGGCGTAGGCTTTTCGCCGCGTGCGGGATGCCGGCGGCTTGGGCTTAACGCCGTATGCGGGATACCGACGGCGTAGGCTTTTCGCCGCGTGCGGGATGCCGGCGGCTTGGGCTTAACGCCGTATGCGGGATACCGACGGCGTGGGCTTTACGTCGCGTGCCGGATACCGACGGCGTAGGCTTAACGCCGCGTGCGGGATACCGACGGCGTAAGCTTTACGCCGCGTGCGGCTGGCTTTAGCGGTAACACCTCGCCGCCGGGGCAAGGCTAAGAGGGTTTTCTCGCCGACATCGCAGCGTCTGCGCGGCAGACAGCGATGTGCGTCTCTCCACGGCGCTGCTATTCAGCCTCAACGCTAACGTGCAGAGCGTCATAGCGCCAATATTCCAGATCGCAATCGATAATACGGCCATGCTGGTCGCGATTGATGCGGGTAATAAACAGCGCCGGGCTGTTTTCCGCGACCTTTAGCGCCAGCGACGCCGCCGTCGGAAAGGTGGTCGGGCACATATCGAAGCGCACTCTGCCATAGCGGATATCATAACGGTTGGCGTACAGCTCGGTCAGCGAGGCGGTGAGGTCCTGCTGCAAAATCGCCGGGAAATAGGCCGGGTTCAGATAATGCTCTACATACAGTACCGCGCGGCCATCGATCCGCCGCACCCGGCGGATGCGGTAAACTCTGGCGGCCGGCGGCAGCGCGAGCAGGCTACAGAGTGCTGCCGGTACCTCCACCTCACGTGCGTCCAGCACCAGCGTGGCAGGGCGCCGCCCCTGCTCGCGCGCCATGGCGTGAAAGTGGCTGCGCTGCAGCGGGTTATACACCACCCGCGGCGGGCTGACGAACCAGCCACGCCGCTCTTCGCGATAAATCATACCTCTCGCCTCCAATTGCCCGAGCGCTTCACGTAGCGTGATGCGGGTGGTGGCAAAGTGCGCGCTCATCATCCGCTCCGCCGGCAGACGATCGTTATGGCCCAACCGACCGGCATCTATCCAGTCGGCGATGGTCTGGCAGATAGCATCCACCGTCCTGTAGCGCGCGCTTTCCCCGGCCGGGGAGGCTTTATCAGAGGGCATGTTTATCACCGGTTTGCCTGTTTTCAGTGCAGCTGTTTTCGCCAGCAGCGGCGGTATGAACGAAAACCATAACAAAAAAACGCCGGTAAGGGTTGCTGTCATTAAATATTCATCCGGCTGGGGTAGATTGGCGTAGTTCTTGCTGGACTAGACCAGTAGGGCCAGGCATTTTCATCCTCTATGCGGAGCTTCAGCTATGAAATATTTGTACGCTTCTGTGTTAACGACAGCGCTGCTGGCCATCGGTCCGGCAGGCTATGCCGCGGCGGCCGATGTGGCGGCGCTGGAGCAGGCGGCGCGTCAGGAAGGGCAGGTCATGAGCGTCGGCATGCCCGATTCGTGGGCAAACTGGAAACAGACCTGGCAGGATTTGGCCAGCCAGTATCAGATACAGCACAGCGATACGGATATGAGTTCCGCGCAGGAAATCGCCAAATTCCTGGCGGAAAAGAATAACGCCAGCGCCGATATCGGCGATGTCGGCGTCTCCTTTGCCCCGCTGGCGGTACAAAAAGGCGTGACGCAGCCCTATAAACCCAGCACTTGGGATCAGATCCCCGACTGGGCGAAAGATAAAGAGGGGCAGTGGGCGGTGGCTTACACCGGCACGATTGCGTTTATCGTCAACAAGCAGACGGTGAAAACGATTCCCCATAGCTGGGCGGATCTGTTGAAGGGCGATTACAAAGTTGCTTTAGGGGATGTCGGCACTGCGGCGCAGGCGGTCAATGGCGTGTTGGCAGCCGCTTACGCCATGGGCGGTAACGAGACGAATCTGCAACCGGGCCTCGACTTCTTCGCCAAACTGGCCAAGGCCGGTCGGCTGGGCCTAAACGATCCCTCTATTGCCGCGCTGGAGAAGGGAGAAGTGGACGTCGGGATCCTCTGGGACTTTAACGGCCTCAATTATCGCGACCAGATTGATAAAACCCGGTTTGAGGTACTGATCCCCTCCGATGGCAGCGTCATTTCCGGTTACAGCACTATCATCAATAAATACGCCAAACATCCCAACGCCGCCAAGTTCGCGCGCGAATACATCTTCTCAGACGCGGGGCAGATCAATTTGGCTCGCGGCTATGCCCGCCCGATCCGCGTTGAACGACTGACGTTGCCGGAAGACGTCAAGGCGAAACTTTTGCCTGACGAACAGTATAAAAATGCGCACCCGATAGCCGACGCCGCGGCCTGGGAGAAGAATGCCAAAGCGTTGCCGCGTCTGTGGCAGGAAAACGTCATGATGGCGATGAAGCAGTAAACGCGGTAGAGGGGATCGCCCGGTCACGGGCCATCGGACATCCCCCTCCTCGCCGGTTGCGTGCCGGCGGCAGGGGGCATGAGCGCCGGCGTATTGCGCCCCGCCACGGTATTCCTCCGCGGCGAACGGCGTAACAAGCGCGGCGGACTGGTATGAGGAAGGGCAGTGAAAACAATCTTGGTGGTATTGGACGGACTGAGCTATGTGGTGGCCTATGACACTATGGGTTACCTGCACGGTGAATGCGCCGCCGGACGTGGGCGGCTGTACTCGCTGACCTGCGAATTGCCGTCGTTATCGCGTCCACTGTACGAATGTATTCTTACCGGCGTCCCGCCGGTGCAAAGCGGCGTGGTGCACAATGAGGTCATCCGTTTGTCTCACCACCGCAGTATTTTTCATTTCGCGCGCGCGGCGGGGCTGACAACCGCGGCGGCGGCCTATCATTGGGTCAGCGAACTTTACAACCGCGCGCCGTTCAACGCCGCGGAAGACCGGCACACGCTGGCGCCGGCGTTGCCCATTCAATACGGGCACTTTTATCATGCGGATCATTATCCGGACTCCCATTTGTTCGAGGATGCGGAAAGCCTGCGTCTGCGCCATCAGCCGGACTTCCTGCTGATCCATCCGATGAATATCGATGACGCCGGCCATCGCCACGGCTTGTCGACGCCGCAGTACCGCAACGCCGCACGCAACGCCGATGGTTTGCTGTCGCGCTGGTTGCCGGGCTGGCTGGCCGCGGGCTATCAGGTCATCGTGACCGCCGATCACGGTATGAATGATGACCGCAGCCACGGCGGCATTTTGCCTGAAGAGCGTCAGGTACCGCTGTTTGTGTTCGGCGATGCCTTCAGCCTTGCTCCGGCCCGACCACAGCAAACGGAACTCTGCGGCACGGTATGTCATCTGCTCGGGGTAGACCACGACAGACCGGTCTGCGGGGACTTGCTGCGATGAAGGGCAAAGGGATTGCGGCGCTGGTGCTGCTGCCGTTTGCGTTGCTGTTTACCGCATTTCAGATAGCGCCGTTGGTGTGGATGGCCATTGGCAGTTTCATGAGCGACCTCGACGGCTGGGGTCTCGGCAACTATCGCACCATTTTCAGCTCGCCGTTTTATCGCCAGGCCATGCAGTTCTCCTTACAGTTGACGTTTTCCTCTAGCCTGTGCGGCCTGCTCATCGCCACCGTCGCCAGCTACTCCCTGCACCGGCTGGGGATTTCGCCCCTGCGCGACGGCGCCATCGCCTTTACCAACATGACCAGCAACTTCACCGGCGTGCCGCTGGCTTTCGCCTTTATTATTCTGCTGGGCGCCAACGGCTGCGTCACCCTGCTACTGCGCCGCTATGGCTGGATGACGGATTTTAGCCTGTATTCAAAAACCGGGTTGACGGTGCTCTATACCTATTTTCAGATCCCGCTGGGCGTGCTGCTGCTGTATCCCGCTTTCGGCGCGTTGCGCGAAGAGTGGCGCGAGTCCGCGGCGCTCTTGGGCGCGAGCCGCCTGCGTTTCTGGCTGCATATCGGTTTGCCGGTATTGACGCCGGCGCTCCTGGGCACCTTTGTTATCCTGCTGGCCAATGCGCTCGGGGCTTATGCCACCCTCTTTGCGCTCACCACCGGTAATTACAACATCATTCCGATCCGTATATCGGCGCTGGTGGCAGGGGATCTCGATCTCGACCCGTACTTGGCCAGCGCGCTGGGAATGGTGCTGGTGGCGTTGATGGTATTAATCACGTTGGCGCATCAACTGTTGGTACGCCGCAGCTATATCCGCGCCCGCCCCTAAAGGCGCGAGGAGAAAGGTATGAGTCAGGCCGAATTACTTTGGCATCGCGGCGTGGTGGCCTTGCTGCTGGTGGTACTGTTATTGCCGCTGGCGGCAACGCTGGTTTATGCTCTCAGCACCACCTGGGGGGCAACGATTCTGCCGCAGGGTTTTCAGCTTAAATGGTTTGCGGATCTGTGGCGCGACCCGCGATTTTTGGCGGCGCTGGGGCACTCTTTGCTCATTTGCCTGGGGGCGCTGCTGCTGTCGGTGCTGCTGGTGCTGCCGGTGATTTTCGTTATCGCCTATTATTTCCCCTGGCTGGACGGGGTAATGAACATTTTGATCCTGCTGCCGTTCGCCGTGCCGCCGGTCGTCTCATCGGTAGGACTGCTGCAACTCTATTCCGATGGTCCGCTGACGCTGACCGGCACCCCCTGGATCTTGGTCTGCTGCTATTTCACGCTAATGCTGCCGTTTATTTATCGCGCCGTGAATAACAACTTGCAGGCGATCAATCTGCGCGACTTGATGGATGCGGCGCATTTGCTGGGCGCCAGCACCGCTCAGGCGGCGCTGCTGGTCATCCTGCCCAATTTGCGCAAAGGCTGTATGATAGCGATGCTATTGTCATTCTCCTTTCTTATCGGCGAGTTTGTCTTCGCCAATCTGTTAGTGGGTAATCGCTACGAAACCCTGCAGGTCTATCTCTACAATATGCGCAACGGCAGCGGTCATTTCACCAGCGCGCTGGTCATTTCTTATTTTGTGGTGGTGCTGCTGTTGACATTGCTGGCCAATGCCCTCGGCAGGGAAAAGGAGTAAACATGGCGTATTTGACGGTTAAGCAGCTGAATAAACACTATGGTCCGACTCAGGTGTTCACCAATATCGACTTCAGCGCCGACGAAGGCGAATTCGTCACATTGCTGGGCCCGAGCGGCTGCGGCAAGTCCACGCTGCTGCGCTGCCTGGCCGGTTTGACATCGGTGGACAGCGGCGAGATGATGTTGCAAGGACAAAACCTGGTGCCGCTGCCGCCGCAGCAGCGCGGTATCGGCATGGTGTTCCAAAGCTATGCGCTGTTTCCCAACATGACGGTCGCGGCCAATGTCGCGTTCGGTCTGAAAATGCTGAGGCTGCCGGCCGACGTGATTCGCCAGCGAACCGATGAGGCGCTGGCGCTGGTGGAGTTGCAAACCTTCGCCCACCGCTATCCCCATCAGCTTTCCGGCGGTCAGTGCCAGAGGGTGGCGCTGGCCCGCTCGCTGGTGACCCGGCCGCGGCTATTGCTGCTCGATGAGCCGCTATCGGCGCTGGATGCGCGCATACGCCGCTATTTGCGCGATCAAATACGCCTTATTCAGCAGGAGCTTAAATTAACCGCCATTTTCGTTACCCACGATCAGGAGGAGGCGCTGACGCTATCCGATAGAGTGGTGCTGATGAATCAGGGCCGCATCGTTCAAAACGACAGCGCGGAAATGCTCTATACCCGGCCGGTGGACGCTTTCGCCGCCGGATTTATCGGTAATTACAATATCCTGGAGGGCGACCAGGCCAGCGCGCTGACCGGCCGGCGCTACAGCTCGCGGGTGGCGATACGGCCGGAATCCATAACGCTGCTGCCGGCCGGACAAGGGCTTGATGCCGTCATCCTCGGCCATAGCCTGTTGGGCAATGTCATCCGCTATCGGGTAGAATGTCGCCAGGTTTCCCTCGCGGTGGATGTTTTGAATCGTTCTGTGGCCGATCTCTATCCAAATGGCGGGCGAATTGGTCTACAGTTAGAGATATCAACACTATGCGAGGTTGCCTGATTGCGCGGCCCCATGAACCTCCTTATCAGCATCGCCGGTAGGGAGCGCCGGTATTCATCTGCAAAAGGGAGCTTCAAACCGAGTGTTAACGCTGTTACATTTGCTGTCCGCCGTGGCGTTGCTGGTATGGGGCACCCATATCGTTCGCACAGGAATTATGCGTGTCTATGGTGCCCGTCTGCGGCAGGTGCTTAGCCGCAGCGTAGAGAAAAAAACTATGGCCTTCATGGCCGGTATCGGCGTGACCGCGCTGGTGCAGAGCAGCAACGCCACGGCGATGCTGGTGACCTCCTTCGTGGCCCAGAAATTAGTGGCGCTGACGCCGGCGCTGGTCATTATTCTCGGTGCCGATGTGGGTACCGCCCTGATGGCGCGGGTGCTGACCTTCGATCTTTCCTGGCTGTCGCCGTTGTTTATTTTCATCGGCGTTTGTCTGTTTCTCGGCCGTAAACAATCCCGCGCCGGGCAACTGGGCCGTGTCGCTATCGGCCTGGGCCTGATTCTGCTGGCCCTGGAACTGATTGTCAGCGCCTCCACGCCCATCACCCAGGCCAGCGGCGTCAAAGTGCTGTTCTCCTCCCTTACCGGCGATATCCTGTTGGATGCGCTGACCGGGGCGTTGTTCGCCATTATCAGTTATTCCAGCCTGGCGGCGGTGCTGCTGACCGCGACCCTCTCCGCTACCGATGTCATCTCCTTCAAAGTGGCGCTATGCCTGGCGATAGGCGCGAATCTCGGCAGTGGGATCCTGGCAATGCTTAACGCTAGCGGCCAGAACGCCGAGGGCAAACGCGTCGCCCTCGGCAGCCTGCTGTTCAAATTGATCGGCTGCCTGGTGGTGCTGCCGTTTGTCTCGCCGCTGGCGGGGCTATTGGAACGACTGCCGCTGGCGGATTCGGAATTGGTCATCTATTTCCACGTGTTTTATAACCTGTTCCGCTGTCTGGCCATGGTGCCCTTCGCCGATCCTATGGCGCGGCTGTGCAGTAAGTGGATTGCCGATACGCCGATAGACGATCGCAGCGTGCGCCCGCGCCATTTGGATACCAGCGCGCTGGATACGCCCGCGCTGGCGCTGGTGAACGCCGCCCGTGAAACGCTGCGTATGGGTGACGTGGTGGAAAGCATGTTGCTGTTGCACACCGAGGTGCTGCACGGTCAGGTGGAAAAAAACCGCGAGGTTCGCCGTCTGGACGACGACGTTGATGTGCTGTACACGGCCATTAAACTTTATCTGGCGCAGATCCCCAAGGAAGATCTGGACGAAGCGGATTCGCGCCGCTGGGCGGAAATTATTGAAATGGCGCTCAATCTGGAGCAGGCGGGGGATATTATCGAGCGCATGACGGGGGATATTGCCGCCAAATCGCTGAATGCGCGCCGGGCTTTCTCCGCCCAGGGTATGAAGGAGCTGGACACGCTGCATGAGCAGCTGATGTCAAATCTGCGCTTAAGTCTATCGGTGTTCTTATCAAACGATATGACCAGCGCCCGCCGCCTGCGCCGCGCCAAGCACCGCTTTCGTATTACCGACCGCCGCTATGCGCACGCCCATGTGGATCGCTTGCACCAGCAGAATGTGCAGAGTTTGGAAACCAGCTCGCTGCATTTGAGCCTGCTGGGGGATCTGAAACGGGTCAATTCGCTGTTCTGTTCGGTGGCCTATAACGTGCTGGAGCTGGATGAGGAGTCGGAAGAGGATGAGATCCGCGACCGTGACGACAACCGGCCCCCGGCCGCCGGTAAGCCCTGACGGTACGGCCCGGGGCCGCCGGTAGGGCGCCCCATGGCCCGCCCGCGTCATAGCGGCTTCCTGTCGCCGCGCCGGCGGGTGAGGGATAGGCAAGGCTCGGCCGTCCCCCCGCAGGGTGAGGAGGGCGGTATGCTCGCCCGTTTTCGCTTCGGTGGCGGGCTAAGCCCGTCGCCGGGCAAGTTTAGTCGAACAGTGCGCCGTGCAGGGTTCTTACTACCTGCTCGGCATCGCCGCCCGGCACCAGCAGGCAGAGATTATGGCTGCTGGCGCCGTAGCAAATAAGCCGGATATTGAACGGATCCAGGACGCCAAAGACCTCTTTTCCCACCCCGCAAGCCTGCGACAATTTATTGCCAATCAACGCCACCAGCGCCAGATCCTCTTCCACTTCTACCCGGCAAAGAGAGGAGAGTTCGGTCAGCAGCGCTTGCGTCAGCAGGCTTGCGCCGGTGGTGGTGGAGCCGGTGGTGTCCATGGTGAGCGCGACGCTCACCTCGGAGGTGGTGATAAGGTCCACCGAAATCGCGTGCCGCGCCAGAATATTAAACACCTCCGCCAGAAACCCCCGGGCATGCAGCATGTTGAGGCTATGCAGCGTCAGCAGCGTTTGGCGTCGGCGCAGGGCCAGGGCGCGGAACAGCGGCGGATTGTCGGTGTGATTATACACCAGAGTACCGCCGGCGCCGGGATCTTTACTGGAGCCGACGAACACCGGAATCGCGCTGCGCACCGCCGGCAGTAGCGTCGCCGGATGCAGAATTTTGGCGCCAAAGGTGGCCATTTCCGCCGCTTCCTCGAAACTGATTTCGTCGATGCGCTTGGCCTGCGGCACGACGCGGGGATCGGTGGTATAGATGCCGGGCACATCGGTCCATATATCGATGCGTCCCGCCTCCAGCGCTTCCCCCAGCAATGCCGCGGTATAGTCGCTACCGCCGCGGCCGAGGGTGGTAGTGCGCCCTTTTGCCTCACTGCCGATAAAGCCCTGGGTGATGACGAGCTCGCTTTCCAGGCGCGGCAGCAGCAGGGTGCGCGTCTGCGCCTTGAGCATATGGCTGTCCGGCTCGGCGCGGCCAAACTGATCGTTGGTGCGCATCACTTTACGTACATCAAACCACGCCGCCGCCACGCCGCGCTGCCGTAGAACTTCCACAAACAGCAGGGTCGACATCAGCTCGCCGTGGCTGACCAACTCATCGGTCAGCGCCAGTGAGGTCGCAAGGCCCGCCGCTTCGGCCAGCATAGCGATGTTATCAATCATCCGATCGATCTCTTCGCGGATCACCGTTTGCTCGGCCAGACGGTCGATAATGCTATATTGGATGCGGCGGATTTCGTCCAGATAGTAGGCGCGACGCTCCGCTTCGTTGCCTTCCGACAACGCCACCAACACATTGGTGACGCCGGCCGAGGCGGAAAGCACCACCAGACGCACCGCGGGATTGGCTAAGATGATATCGGCACTGCGGTTCATCGCGTCGAAATCGGCCACGCTGGTGCCGCCGAATTTGGCTACTCGCAGGGGAGCAGCAGAGTTGTTTGACATGCCTAAAAATGCCTCGTGTCAGATGCCATGGCTGGTGGCATCGGTGATATCAGACCAGGCACGAGTCAAGCGCGGGAAACAGGGAGCAGGCGTAGAGGTAGGCTACGGTACACCCAGAAGCGCCCCACCGTGCCGATCGCCTGGTGGCGAACAATGCTGGTGACAACCCAGGGGATTCAGCCCCTGTGGTCGACGGCGGCCGGCCCGTATGCCCGCTATCGTCTCGGCGTCGCTCCCCCTGGGGTGTGATCGCGGGAAAACGGATCCTCCCACACCCTGCCTGGGCGACGCGCCTCTTCTGGTTCACGCATCAGATGCGTCACTAGGCCATTAGAAATAACGGGTAATAACGATGATGTCAACGTGGCAGCGCGTGATTTTATTATCGCCGGCCCGATTCTTGGCGGCGGATAATTTGCTGCAGGAAAAACAGCGCGAGTCTGTTAGGCTGAATAAAGGTATGCCGCGCGGCCGATGCCGGTTTTCGCACAGGGCGACGCATTAGCGCAAGAAAAAGCCTCCCCGGCGCGGCGTTAAGCGATACAATCAAAAAAATATGCGACGATTTAATCACCTATAAGAGTGTTGTTATGAAAAATATCAATCCCAGTCATACCGCGGCCTGGAAAGCGCTGCAACAACATTTCGACTCGATGAAAGACGTGCAGATAAGCGACCTGTTCGCGCAGGAGCCGGCGCGTTTTTCCGCCTTCTCGGCAACGTTCGACGACCAGATGCTGGTGGATTACTCCAAAAACCGCATTACCGCCGAGACCTTGACCCGCTTATTGGCGCTGGCGGAAGAATGTGGCGTCAAGGAAGCGATTGCCGCCATGTTCAACGGCGAGAAAATCAACCGTACCGAAGATCGGGCGGTGCTGCATGTGGCGCTACGCAACCGCAGCAATACGCCGATCAACGTTGACGGCAAGGATGTGATGCCGGACGTCAATGCGGTGCTGGCGAAAATGAAACACTTCTGCGAACGGGTGATCGGCGGCGAATGGAAAGGGTATACCGGCCGCACCATCACCGATATCGTCAACATCGGTATCGGCGGCTCCGATTTGGGTCCGTATATGGTAACCGAGGCGTTACGGCCTTATAAAAATCATCTCCACATGCATTATGTGTCCAACGTTGACGGCACCCATATCGCTGAAACGATTAAAAACCTGGATCCGGCGACCACCTTATTCCTGGTGGCCTCCAAAACCTTTACCACCCAGGAGACCATGACCAATGCCCACAGCGCGCGGGATTGGTTCCTGAAAACCGCCGGTGATGAGAAACATGTCGCCCGCCATTTCGCCGCCTTGTCCACCAACGCCAAAGCGGTAGCGGAATTCGGCATCGATACCGAGAATATGTTTGAGTTCTGGGACTGGGTTGGCGGCCGCTATTCGCTGTGGTCCGCCATCGGTTTATCCATTGCGCTGTCGCTGGGTTTTGATAATTTTGAAAAACTGCTCAGCGGCGCGCACGCCATGGACCATCATTTCATCGCAACGCCGCTGGAGAAGAATTTACCGGTACTGTTGGCGCTCATCGGCATCTGGTATAACAATTTCTACGGCATGGAAACCGAGGCGATTCTGCCTTACGATCAATATATGCACCGCTTCGCGGCCTATTTCCAGCAGGGTAATATGGAGTCCAACGGGAAATATGTCGATCGCGAAGGGCATCCCGTGAGTTATCAAACCGGGCCTATTATCTGGGGTGAACCGGGCACCAACGGCCAGCATGCATTTTATCAGCTGATTCACCAGGGGACGAAAATCGTGCCTTGCGATTTTATCGCTCCCGCCATCAGCCATAATCCTCTTGCCGATCACCACGCCAAACTGCTGTCCAATTTCTTCGCCCAGACTGAAGCGCTGGCCTTTGGCAAATCACGCGATGCCGTGGAGCAAGAATTCAGCGCGGCCGGTAAATCACCGGAACAGGTGCGGCATGTGGCGCCGTTTAAAGTGTTTGAGGGCAACCGTCCCACCAACTCTATTTTGCTGCGCGAGATTACCCCTTACAGCCTGGGCGCGCTGATTGCGCTGTACGAGCACAAGATTTTTACCCAAGGGGCGATATTGAATATCTATACCTTCGACCAGTGGGGCGTTGAGTTGGGCAAGCAGCTCGCTAATCGCATTTTGCCGGAACTGGCTCAGGATAAGCCGATTGACGCGCATGATAGTTCTACCAACGGCCTGATTAATCGCTATAAGGCCTGGCGTCACTGATAAATTTTCTTTGTGGAAGTGCGGCCGATTCCGGGCCGCTTTACTTCCCGCAGCAGGCCACCAATAACTCAAAGCGTGACGCCGGCGACTATTAAGAAACACTTTTAGGGTTATTCTTAAAAATACCCCGGTCATCGCCGGTCGCGGGCGATGAAAATTAGCGGTGGTAAACGTCTATTAGACATTTAAAATCAGTGAATTAACCCATTACGCGTTTAAACGCCGTCGCCCTTTTTCGTCTATGTTGCCGTTATTGTGGGATGCAACTTTTCGCCTACTGCGCGGTCCACTTGATAAGCCTTTCAGCAAATTATCGCGACAATAATGGAGTAATGGCGATATTTAATTTTACATGCCGATAACAAGGCAGTGAAATATATCGCATTGTTCTCTTCTTACCCGCCTTTCAGCACTTTTGCGACCTTCTCATTAGCCAAGAATGCAATCTGTATTTTATTGCATTATATTGCTTTATGATGCTTATATAAGGCAGATAACCATTTATCTTGCCTATAGTCATCATCCTCATGAGTTAAAGGTATTTAATATGAAAAAACTGTTAAATGTAGTAATAGCTGCAGCGTTGATGGCGAGTGGTTCCTATGCGATCGCTGCACCGGCGACCACGACCGGTTCTGATCAGGGCGGCACCGCGGGTGGCGCTACGGCTTCCGGCCTGAGCGCTGGCGCGGCCACTGCGGTAGGTGTCGGCGCTATCGCCGTTATCGCTGGCGCGGCGTTGATCTCCTCCCACAACGACGATAATGGTGGCGGCAATAACACCAGCACCAGCACCACGACTTCAACGTTCTAAGTAAAAAAATAATCAGTAACCACACGCAAGTGTGGTTATTTTTTGGACATTTTTCGTTTAGGATGAAACGACGTGCGCTATTTCTTTTTGTTAGTAGTGTGCTTTCTGTTGGCCGCTTGCAGTCAGTCACAAAAGGGTATAGGTGATACGTTCGCATTGGCCATCTTTGGGACGCCTGACGTTGAGATGACGCCGGCCCAGGTGCGCGCGATCCCTTACGCCAGCATGTACGCCAAAGTGAACGACGGGTCGCAAATCTTTGTGGTGTTGGCCTATGCCGAACAGGGTGATCTTAAATGGGCTACCCGCGATCAGGCTATGCTGGTCACGCGCAATGGCCGTCTTATCAAAACCCTGGGTCTGCCGGATAACCTCTTGGAAGTGACCAACCTCGACACCGATCCCCTTATCCATCCCAATCGTATCCTCAATGGTACCGAATGGACCTCTACCCGGTCGTGGACGGAGAAAGGCCAACTGCGGGCCGCGACGTTTGTCTCCCGGTTCAGCCTGGCGGATAACGAAACCCTGACGATACTCAATGTCCCCCGCGCAACCCGCGTGCTTGAGGAAGATGTCACCGTTGTCGAGCTGAAAACGCACTATCGTAACCGTTACTGGGTCGATGCGCGATCCGGCGCCGTGATAAAAACGGAACAATCCATTGGCCCGGATTACTTCCCGATTGAAACCACCACTTTAAATCCCTATAAACCATGAAAAAACAACTCTTAATCGCCGTGAGTTTATGTGCTGGTTTTATCGCGTCCGCCTTGGCCGACAGCCGGGTGGCGATTCATTATCCTGGGCAATCTCAAGCGGTGGTGTTACAAGGCGCCGCCAATCTGGAACAGCTTACGCTGCGCCCGGAGCTTAACGGACGCACCTGGTGGCCGGGCACCGTGATAGCGGAAAGGGGCGCCAGCGGGGTGCAGCAGCAGGTGCAGCAACAATGGCTGGCTCGGTTAAGTGCCTTCAGTGCCGAACTGCGCGCGGATAACAACGGCGAGTTGGCCGACTCCGTGGATCGGGTGCGCGCGCAATTGGCCGCGATGCGGGTGACCGGACGGCAGTTTGTGCCGCTGGATCCTGACTGGATACGTTTACATCCCGAAGCCAACCGCAGGCTGAGCGGCGATTATAGCGTCTATACCTTATCCCGGCCCACCAGCGTATTGGTGGTCGGTGTCACGACGCCTGCCGGCCCGCAGCCCTATCAGCCTGGTCGCGATGTTGTGGAATATCTGCAAACCCACCAGCGTTTAAGCGGTGCGGAGAAAAACGTGGCTTGGGTCATTGCGCCGGATGGTAAAACGGAGGAGGTGCCCGTGGCTTACTGGAATCACCGTCATGTGGAAGTGGCACCGGGCAGCATCATCTATGTCGGGTTCTCTTCCTGGTCACTGCCCAGGGCCTACCGGGACGTAAATGAACAGATTATCTCCTTACTGACTCACCGGATCCCTGACTGATGAATAAAAAATATCTCCTCAGTTTTATTGCGCTATCGGTGGCCAGCGCCTGTCAGGCCGCTTCTTATCCCGAACCGGTAGGGCCGTCGCAAATGGATCAGGGCGGCGTGGGCCTGCTGCAAACGCCTACCGGGCGTATGGCGCGGGAAGGCGAGTTCAGCATGAACTACCGCGATAACGATCAATATCGCTTCTACTCCCTGAACCTGCAACTGTTCCCCTGGCTGGAAAGCACCATCCGCTATACCGATGTGCGTACGCGGAAATACAGCAGCGTGGAAAGTTTCAGCGGCGATCAGACCTACAAAGATAAGGGCGTCGATTTCAAACTGCGCTTGCTGAAAGAGAGTTATTGGCTGCCTGAGTTATCGGTGGGCGTACGCGACTTCGGCGGTACCGGCCTGTTTGACAGCGAATTTGTCGCGGCCAGCAAAGCCTGGGGGCCGTTCGACTTCAGCCTTGGTTTGGGATGGGGCTATCTCGGCAGCCGCGGTAACGTCACCAACCCGTTCTGTAAGGTCAAAGACAGCTACTGCTATCGCGATAACTCCAATCGCCGGGCCGGCAATTTCAATACCGACTCTTTCTTCCACGGGCCGTCGGCGGTCTTTGGCGGCGTTGAATATCAAACCCCCTGGCAGCCGCTGCGTTTGAAGGTCGAGTATGAAGGTAACAATTACCAGGATGATTTCGCGGGGACCCTCGATCAGAAATCCCCCGTTAACGTCGGGGCGATTTACCGAGTCGCCGACTGGGCGGACGTCAACGTAAGCTACGAACGCGGCAACACCTTCATGTTCGGCGTTACGCTGCGCACCAACTTTAACGATTTGCGGCAGCAGCATATCGACGAGAAAAAACCGGACTACGCCCCGAATCCGCAGACGGAAATTTTGCAGCATCAGGTGGTGGCGCAGCAATTGACCGATATGCAGAGTAATGCCGGCTATACGGCACCGCATATTCAGGTGAAAGGTCACACCATGTATATGACCGGCCAGCAGTATAAATACCGCGATAGCGCGGAGGGCGTGGATCGCGCCAACCGCATTATGGTGAATAATCTGCCGGAAAATATCGACACGCTGAAAGTCACCGAAATGCGCGAAAATATGCCGATGGTGACCACCGAGACCAATGTACGCAGCCTGCAAGACACGCTGCAAGGCTATCCGCTGGGCCATGAGAAGCCGCTGATTCAGCGCCGCGTCGAGCCCGACGTGCCGAAAACCGCCGAGCAGGGCTATTACATCGACCGCAGCCGGCTGCAGCTGAGCTGGTCGCCGGTGCTGAACCAGTCCTTTGGCGGCCCGGAAAGTTTCTATCTTTATCAGATCGGCGTGGAGGGGACGGCCAATTACTGGCTTACTAACCACTGGGCGCTGTCGGGTAGCCTGTTCGGCAATATCGTAAATAATTACGATAAATTCAACTACACCGATCCGCCGTCGGATTCCCATCTGCCGCGCGTGCGTACCCATATCCGCTCCTACGTGCAAAACGACGTTTATATCAGCAACTTGCAGACCACCTATATCGATCGGTTGGGGGATGGCTGGTACGGCCAGCTGTACGGTGGGTATCTGGAGATGATGTATGGCGGCGTCGGCGGCGAGCTGCTTTATCGTCCGCTGGACAGTAACTGGGCGGTCGGCGTTGACGGTAACTACGTCAAGCAGCGCGATTGGGACAATATGATGAAGTTCACCGACTACAAGGTCGCGACCGGTAACCTGACGGGGTATTGGCAGCCGACCTTCTTGAAGGGGGTACTGGTCAAGGCCAGCGTCGGGCAGTATCTGGCGAAAGATAAGGGCGTCACCTTCGACCTTTCTAAACGTTTCGACAGCGGTATTACCGCCGGTGCTTACGCCACCTTTACCAACGTCTCGAAAGAGGAGTACGGCGAGGGATCCTTTACCAAAGGCTTCTATCTATCGATCCCGCTGGATGTCCTCACGGTTACGCCGAACCGGACCCGCGCTCAGTTCAACTGGACGCCGCTTACCCGCGACGGTGGTCAGATGGTGGGACGCAAATACTATCTCTATGGTCTGACCGACGAACGCTCGCCCGCGGTGGAATAGGCGCTCGCCCGCGGTAGAATAAGCGCTCTGACGCGGTACATAATACGGATGGCCTCCTCATGGAGGCCATTTTTTTCATCCGCGCCTCGGCACGGCCTGTTTGTGTGTCATGGAGAGGGCTATCTGCGTCGGGCGTGAGGCGCGGTCCGTCGCGGTGAATTGTAGGTGTGGCATGTCAATGAAAGGCGGTTCTGGGCTACAATGAAATCTTTAACCCTGGGAGCGAGCGTGGACCCTATGCCGGATCAGGCGATTGTTGCGCTACTTGACGGTATTCAGTGGCTGGACGCGCCGCCATCCTGGCCCGATGACGTCACGCGCAGCTGGTTGACCGAGCGTGGATCGATGACGCGCCGTCTTGAACGCTACTGCGGGCAAATCCGCGTACAGCGCTTTCGTGAAGGGTTTGTCCCCGCCTGCATCGAACCGGGCGAGGCGGCGTTACTGCCGGACTGCGGGCGATTCTGGCTGCGGGAAGTGGTGCTTTATGGTCATGACAAGCCCTGGCTGACCGCGCGCACTCTGGTTCCCGCCGCGACAAAGGCAGGGCCGGCGCAGCACGTGCTGAGCCTCGGCGATGTGCCGCTCGGGCAATGGCTTTTTCGCCATCGGCCGCCGGCGCGCGATATTATGCAATTCGGCCGGGTGGGCGACCTATGGGCGCGGCGTGCTCGCCTGCTTCCCGACGGGCAACCGCTGCTGCTGACAGAGGCGTTTCTACCCGATTGCCCGCTGTATGCCCGCGGCGGCGGTGCGCCAGAATAGAAAAGGAGAATTCCGTTGGATCACAGTCTGACACAGGATAAATGGCAGGCATGGTGCCGATTGATGCGGATTGATAAGCCCATCGGTTCGCTGCTGTTGCTGTGGCCGACGCTTTGGGCCCTGTGGCTGGCGGGCATGGCCGTGCCCGCTCTGGGAACGTTGACGGTATTTGTTCTGGGTGTCTTCTTTATGCGCGCCGCCGGCTGCGTGATTAACGATTATGCGGACCGTAAAATAGACGGTCATGTCAAACGTACCCGCGCCCGCCCCTTGCCCAGCGGCGCAATCGGTGAAAAAGAGGCCAAACTCCTGTTTGGCGCGCTGGTGGGGATTTCGTTTGCGCTGGTGTTGACGTTGAACAGTATGACCATCGCGCTGTCAACGGTAGCGCTGGCGCTGGCGTGGGCTTATCCGTTCATGAAGCGATACACGCATTTGCCGCAGCTGGTGCTGGGCGCGGCGTTCGGCTGGTCGATTCCGATGGCGTTTACGGCTGTGAGTGAGTCCTTACCTCTAAATTGCTGGCTGCTGTTTCTTGCCAATATCACCTGGACGGTGGCTTACGATACCCAATATGCCATGGTGGACCGGGACGACGATCTGCGTATCGGCGTCAAATCCACCGCCATCCTATTTGGTCGCTTCGATAAACTGATCATCGGGTTGCTGCAATTGGCGACGCTGGGGTTGCTCGGCGTTATCGGCTGGCAGGCCGGGCTCGGCGGGATCTACTATTCGGCCCTGGCGGGCGCCGCGGCACTGTTTCTCTGGCAGCAAAAGCTTATCGCCAACCGCGAGCGACAGGCCTGCTTTCGGGCGTTTCTGAATAATAACTTTGTTGGCATGCTGATTTTTATCGGCATTTTGCTGAGTTTATTACCGCGTTAAGCTGCCTCATCTAAACGCGTTTCGCCGCGAGGGGAATGCAGACTGCGGCGTAGGCGGTTATCGGCGCGATGGGTTGACGAAATGCGGTGTCGCCGCGGCACTATCGCCATCGCGCCTGCCGGCGGTTTTGCGCTTATTCCGCCGGCAGCGCCGCGATAGCCGGCCCGTTCGCCAGTAGACTGGCGCTTTCGATGGTGCCGAGGACGTCCGGCGTGATCAATTCACTCAGGATGTCGCACATCTCGCTGACTTTCTCATCGATGGCGTCGCCGGTATCGCTGATATATTCCTCGGCGCGCAGCGTCGCCACCAGGGTCGAAAACACCGCTTTATCGAAAAACTCCGGCGCGTTGATGCCGTGCAGTACCGAAAGCCGCTGCGCCATAATCCGGCTCTCTTTTTCCAGCGTGCTTCGGTTAAGCTGCGGATGGGCGCGCAATAACAAAAAGGTAATGGCGTAGCGCTGGAGCGTTTCGCTCACGCTGGCGGCCAGCAGTTGCAAGGGATGGAGACGCGTTTGTGCCGGGTACAGCAGCATTTCCCGCGTTTCCACCAGTCCCTGGCGCGCCAGTTCGGTAATGAGACTGTCGATAACCTGCGGCAACTGTTGTTTGCTATAGCGCATAAAGAGTTCCGCTTTCAGGAGTGGATACAACAGCATGATCCGCTGGTGCAGCTGCGGGCGCGCGATACCCGGACGGCCACAAATAATACTCGCCACCAGCGACGGCAGGATGAACAGATGCTGGATGTTATTGCGATAATAGGTCATTAGTACGGCCTGATCGCGCGACAAACAGACGATATCGCCGATAGTGTCATGCGCGACGGTAAACTTGTTCATCGCCAGCGCATGGGCCAAAAGCGCCTCCGGCGTCAAATCGGGTACCGTGATATCCGGCGCATAGGGCACATTGCGCAGCAGCTCCAGATAACAGGCTAACTGCGACAGCAACTGCGGACGGGTGAGCGAGCGCTGGCGCGAGGCCAGCAGTACGGTGGAGCATAAATTAATCGCATTGGCCGCGGCGGCGTTGTTGATCCGCACCATAAGGGTAGCCGCAATGTCATCCACCGCCGGCGCCAGCCAGCCCGGGCGCTGGGCCTCGATGGGATCGATGGAATCACGCCACTGCGGTACCTGTTGCGACAGCCAGGTGGCCAGGGGCAGCGGGTCGCCAAAATTGACATAACCCTGGCCGAGATTGCGCAATTTGCGCAATCCACGCAGCATTTGCCAAAGCCCCTCTTTCTCTTTGGCCGCTCCGCGCAATTCTTTAGCGTAGGTCGCCACTTCCATCACATGTTCATAGCCGACATAAATCGGCACCAGGGTAATGGGGCGGTTACCCCCGCGCAGCATGGCCTGAATGGTCATGGTCAGCGTCCCGGTTTTCGGCTCCAGCAGCCGCCCGGTGCGGGAGCGCCCCCCTTCGACGAAATACTCCACCGAATAGCCGCGGGTGAATAACTCGCCGAGGTATTCGCGGAAAATGGTGGAGTAGAGCTTATTGCCTTTGAAGGTGCGACGAATAAAAAACGCCCCCAGCCGGCGGAAAATCGGGCCCGCCGGCCAGAAATTTAGGTTAATGCCGGCGGCGATATGTGGCGGCACGAGCCCTTGATGGTAAAGCACATAGGAAAGCAACAAATAATCCATATGGCTGCGGTGGCAGGGCACATAAACAATCTCGTGGCCCTCTTCCGCCAGTTGACGGACCCGCTCGGCGTTGCGCACGTGTAGCCCTTGATACAGCCGGTTCCAGGTCCAGCTCAGCACCCGGTCCGAAAGGCGGATCGCTTCATAAGAAAAATCGGCGGCGATTTCCTCCATGAGTTCGATGGCGTTTTGCTGGGCCTTTTCCACGGAAATTTTCTTGCTGCGCGCCTCATCCTCCACCGCTTTTTCAATGGCTTTGGAGGCCAGCAGCTTATTGAACAGATCCTGACGTACCGGCAGCCGCGGCCCCGCCGCCACCAGCCGCTGCCGGGCAAAATGAATACGCGCGACACGGGCGAGTTTCTGCGCGATAGACTTGTCGGTGCCGTGCTCTGTCGCCATATAACGCAGCGATAACGGCCGCGAGAACCTCACGAAACTGTCGCGTCCAAGCCACAGCACCGCGAAGAACTTCTCGATACCGTTCAGCAGTCGCAATTGCGGCGCCGGCTGACTGGATTGCGACTCTCTGCCGGGCGAACGGCCGAACATGACCGACACAGGCACCAACTGCACATCCAGCGCAGGATTCGAGCGGTGCAAATCAAGATAATTATGAAACAGCGAGACCGACTGCGGTTTTTCGGCGTACCACGACAATATGCGCGGCCCGTCATGAATAAAAACATAGCGCGGTAGGGTAACGCCGTCGATATGCAGCGGCGTCAGCGGATCGGGCAACCCCTGTTTCAGGCATTGCGTACGTAATGTGAGCAGGTCCGCTTTGGAATTATAGGGCAGCACATACATCATGGGCTGCCGGGGATCGAGGCCAGCTTCAGCGCGCGGATCGGCCGGAATAACTTTACTTCTTACCAGCAACTTTAGCGGTAAATCCAACAACGTATAATAAATTCTACGCCAACCTGACATGTCTTTGTGAAGCCTCTTGTTAGCAATGCGATGCAAGAATACCAGAAACCGCGCGGCGGATCTGTGGCGCGTCAGCGTCTGAGGCCACAGCGGCAATCGCTGCGGCATCGCGTGCAAAATTAATGCCCGCCGGGTTCGGGTTCCATGGCAATCGTGGGTAACCGGCCCGGGGGCGGCGGCTAACCAAGGGAGGCGGAGCAATGTTATGAGCGCTGCCCGCGCCATGTCTTAGGGCGCCCGGTTGCCGCGACTACACGGCGAGGGAGTTATATTATCGTGAATGGCACCCTATTTCGCGCGTTTTCGGTTTTCAATTGGCAATGACCTGTATATACTCTCAGAAAGACTGTATAAACAAACAGGGGACGGAATGAAAGCGCTAACCACCAGACAACAAGAGGTTTTTGACCTGATCCGCGACCATATCACGCAGACCGGCATGCCGCCCACGCGCGCCGAGATTGCGTCGCGTCTGGGGTTCCGTTCTCCCAATGCGGCGGAAGAGCATTTGAAAGCGCTGGCGCGCAAAGGCGCTATCGAAATTGTCTCCGGCGCATCGCGCGGCATCCGTCTGATGATAGAAGAAGAAAGCGGATTGCCGCTGATTGGTCGCGTGGCCGCCGGAGAGCCTCTGCTGGCGACACAGCATATTGAAAGCCATTATCAGGTGGATCCCGCCTTGTTTAAGCCCCACGCGGATTTTCTGCTGCGTGTTAGCGGTATGTCAATGAAAGACATTGGTATTATGGACGGTGACCTGCTGGCGGTCCATAAAACGCAGGAAGCCCGCAATGGTCAAGTCATCGTGGCGCGCATCGACGATGACGTCACCGTCAAACGGCTGAAGCGCCAGGGCAACATCGTCGAATTATTACCGGAAAACAGCGAATTTTCTCCCATCGTGGTGGATCTGCGTCAGCAGGAACTGACCATCGAGGGGCTTGCGGTTGGCGTGATACGCAACGGCAACTGGCTATGATCGCAGCGCGGCGGGGTCGCACCACGCTGGCCCCACTGCGCGGTCGTCCGTTTTCCGGGCAAATGGCGTCCAGGTCGCCATGCGCTCTATGCCCTTAGGCGCTCGGCGGTGATGAGTGCGGAAATGCGGGCCTAACGCTGCCTTTTGCTCTTCTCCGATCGGCGTCACGCGGTTAACCCGAGTCACCGACACATTTACTTACAGACTAAGTATTTTTCCAATGTCTTACTTCCTGCTGTTTTAACAGGTGTTATTTCAATTTTTCCACCCTCTACGGCATTTTACGATGGGATCGTCTGGTAAATCCGGCCTTTGCCAAATCCGCTGCTATAATTTAGTTAATGCTTAGCGCATCGCTTCTTTACACGTATGGCTGGATTTGCGAATTCAGACGAGGAAATGAAGGTTATTGATAAACTACCTTACAGAAGGAGTCATCACATGAATAAAGACGAAGCCAGCGGCAATTGGAAACAATTCAAAGGTAAAATCAAAGAACAATGGGGAAAACTTACCGATGATGATTTGACCGTGGTGGAAGGGAAACGCGATCAATTAGTCGGTAAAATCCAGGAACGCTACGGCTACGGCAAAGATGCGGCCGAAACCGAAGTGAAAGATTGGGAAACCCGCAACAAATATCGTTGGTAAGCGGTTTCAGGTCATCAAGGGTGGGTTAGCCTAAGTGCTTTCCCACCGAAGGGTTCCTACCCAAAGGTACAAGGATGTACCACCTGGCTGCAAGTGCCAGGCGCTTATTTATGATGTATATTGTTGGCTATAGCGGGTCAAGATGCCGGTTCTCCTTTCTATTAAATGAAGCTGCTTAAGATAAAACTGCAATCACCGATCTGTGCTATTGATTGTCATCCTTATCGCCGTTTTACTAAATTCGTTGCTCTGATAAAGCGGGAGTTCTCCTCACAGTTGGGTAGACCCTAAACCCTTCTCTCATTAACCACACAATAATGAATGACGCTACGCGCTTACCCTTTCTTGATATAGAAGATGTTATTTCTGTTCTCTTTTTGATCTGTTAAGTGCCGTCTCAAGGTTGTCGTCATCAATGATGATAATGAGTTACCGCCAACGGCAAAGCAAACCTCTTTCATTACTCAGCACAGCTTTTAACCGCTTAAACCCGATGCCATTTCACGCGGGTAGTTACCTTTAACGCATTCCCCTTGTTGAGGACCACCTCTTGCTTATCGTAATAGACTCGCGTCTGATAGCCGGCGTTGGTAACGATTTTGATCGTTTTATTGCCGCCATCCATTGCAGGAAGAAAAATCTTAGGGGTCCATCCGCCATCGTATATTTTAATGAGGACCTGATCGTGGGCATTTAATATTTTTCGCAATGACACGTCGCTGATAATTTCTCCATTGTTTATGGGGAAGAGATAGAATTTTCCTCGTCTAAATAATCAATTATTTCATGTCGTAACGCTTCTATATCGATCCAAGTGTCCTCATCATAAATTTTATTAATACCATAATCACTTTGCCCTTTAACGGTAGAATCGCCATCAGGCATATCGTCCAGGTATTGCTTGTTCATTAACACTGATGCTTTAGCCAGCAGGTCCTGCGGTGCACTTTTCTCGGCATCCGTTAGCTCCTGGGTCAAGACCGACAATTGCGGGAAATTAATGGCTTGGTCATATTGATTTAATCTCTTGTCATTAAAAAAATCCCATGCTTCAAAAACAAATGTTTCCTGACTTGTTTTAATTAACCATCCCGTGCCCGCTGATTTAACGCCATTTTCACTTTTAGTTAAACTGGGGATTTCGACAAGTGTGCCAAAAGGGCGTTGAATAAATTCGATCACGCCCAAGCCATTATGTATGTGGCCGTTCAGCAAAATGATTTGCGGATAATGGTTGAATAATTCCTTAAGTATTTCATCTTGCTCGCCAAAACCCCCAAAAAGCCCCGCACGCCAATGGGATGAGTTGAAAGACTGGTGTGTAACGACAATAATGGGTTTGTGGATGTCGCTATCTTCGGCTAATTTCTCTTTTAGCCATGCTAGTGAAGTCGCAATTAGAAACATACTATCTTTGAGACCCTGATCGGTATTCAAACACAAAACATGATAATCGTTAAACCAAGTGTCAATGCACATGGTATTATCGTAATAGTGAATGCCAAATTTATCTAAATAGTCGTGATATAAGTTTACCAAATCTGGATCTAAGGATTTATCTGGTCTTACACCCGTTCTGACATCATGATTGCCTAACATAAGCATCATGGCGTTATGAAATTCTTGGGGGAAACAATCGTTTATGATTGAAAACGCTTTCTCTCTCCTGCTGTGCTCATCACCGATGTCGCCGGCCATAATCAATGCCGTAGCCCCATTTTTTGCCATATTCTTCAGGGATATTTCTAGTACCTTATTCTCATTTTGCCCATTTTGGTGAATATCACTAATTAATCCGATAATCATATTTTCGCTCCTTAGCGGTTGACATTATCCCATCAACGAGGTTATCGACACATTAGGCCTATAGTCACGTTAATGGGAAGATTATGATTTATTAATATAACGTTTTTAAGGATTAATAGTTTGTTGGCATGTTTTGTGACAGAGGGCTGAGAAATAAATAACGCTACTGAACGACTTAATAGCAGAGGATTTTATTACGCCAGATAATAGACGACCACTGCACATTTATCATGGCCAAGAAGTGATAAGGCAAATTGACATCAAACTAAACGTTACTTGATGCTTCTTCGTTAACACCGAGCCGATGTGCAACGCTGCGATCAAAACACTATTACGGTAGATGCTGCCATTAACCCTAATGGAATATTACCCTACCTTGGGTCTAATCCTGTGGGATATTACCACATCAATTCAGAGCGCGTATTCTGGCTGCTATTGCCTCTCTTCGACCCCCCACACGAAGGGTGGAAGGCTCGAAGTACTGGCGAGGGGATCACTGGCAGGCCGGTTGGCCATTTTTAACGATGTGAGGTTGTAGCGTCATGCAATTGATGTCTGATTTACAGGGCGTGGTCAACAGCGATGATGCGACTCGCCGCCTAGGCGCCTTATTATCTGTGCTAAAACGCGGCGCTGTTGGCCCAGCCGAGCACAGGGTCCGCCATCCCGCCCTCATTAAAATAATGCCTAGGTAGGCGAGGATTTTTATCGTTTTTTTATTGCAATGCTGTGGTCGTGTTCGCACGCGTCAGGATGCTCACAGGCCTGCACTTCAGCACACTGCGGACAGAAACCGTGCGCTTCTACCACGTTATGGGAGAGGGTAAAGCCGGCGACGGCCGCCATACGCTGTAATATGTCTTCAATGCCCTGTGTGGTTTGCTCAGTGACCAAGCCACAGCGGTCGCAAATGAAAAAAGCGGAGGTATGGGACGGTTCGGCAAAATGATGGCACAGCACAAAGCTGTTGGTGGATTCAACGCGGTGAACAAAACCTTGCTCCAAGAGAAAATCCAGGGCGCGGTAAACGGTCGGTGGTTTTGCCTGCGGCTCAGACTGGCGCAATAAATCCAGCAAATCATAAGCACTTATCGCACCGTTTTGCTGCGACATCAGGCGCAGTACCTCCAGCCGCTGCGGCGTCAGGCGGACATTGCGCTGCTCGCACAATTGTTCGGCCTGGCTGAGAAGTGGGTTTTCAGTGGTGGCTTTCATGATGCTCCCCGGTTACGGTTTCTCTAGTCATATTACCACGACGGCGCCAAAACCACGACTAAAGGTGCCTCAACCGTTGTATTGGCGGGCATACAGATCATCGGTGACGCTGCCGGCGATCTGCAAAATATAATAGATAATCAATTTATTATCGGCATTGGTTTTGCGTTTAATATTGATCTTATGTGACGACAGCGTTTTATCTTTAATATTCAGATGGGCGCAAATTGCTTTAGTGTTCTCGCCAGCCATCCACATGGCCAGAATTTGCTTTTCGGTTTTACTGAATCGCAGCGGTGTGCAGCGTTTAGCTCTGCTGGCGATCGGAGATCTTTCTTGTCCGGCGAAATGGCGGAATAGCTGTGTAAATCCGTCAACGGCAAGAAATTTGGAGGTCACGATAACATTACTTTTAAGAGGGACAACGGCGTTATAGACAATGTTTTCATTGCCAATAAAAATCAGAAAAAAAGTGTGGGGCAGTCGTTCGATTAATGTCTTTAAAATGTGGCCGTCATCTTTTGCATGCATATAGCGTTGACTGATTATGACAATGTCAGGGATAATTTTATGGCAAAGCGTATCCAATTTCAGAACATCATTAAGAGTATAGATATTTCCTCTCACGCCACTATCAGTTAGCAATGACCGCATTGCACTACGGGTAAATACACAATGATCAAGGATAAAGGCTGTCATATTGCTCAGTCTGGTAGCTTTTTCACCATCGGGAAAAAGAGATTATTATTTGGCTAACATATCAGGCCTCAGAACTACGCATGTTGCCGCCGATTTCGCGGCGGCGCAGGCCGGTGCCGTTGCTGTGAGTCGGCGGTTAATAGCCGTAAAAATGACCTACCGATACTAGGCAGTTGTTCACGATTACATGCGAAGCGCGGGTCCTTTGCCTTGGGCAACGCCGGCATGCATTTTCAATGCCCAGCTTTCTTTTGATAGAACAGACGCGGCATTTTGTAAATCCACCCTCCGGGTATTGGGACGCAGTGTGGGCAATTTGGGACAAAATGATCGCATCAGCTCCTGATTGAGGTTATCTAAGTCTATGTACGTATGCCACGCCGGCCGGGACGGTAAACGGCTGCGGCGCCCATCGTGCCAAAGCCTTTAGCCGCACAGCCTGATAGGCCGTTAACTCCCCTTTCCATGATTATAGAGATTAATAAAAGACGCAAAATGCCTATTCGCTACATAACACGTTAACCGGCTTCGTTGTTTACTGCGATATGCCGCCGATTGATAGGCATACGCAACCGGTTTCTGGCGGAAACGGCGCTAACAGAATATAGCGGTAAGATCGTGTCATCCTGCGGTCAGGCAATACGGAGAGTGGTTTAAACAACCCATAGGCAAGAGGGGCGCCAGCGTGTTTTGTTTTAACTTCTCTAACGCGCGCCGATGGAAGCGGCGTTTGACTTTTATCAGGGGCCACCGGCAACCGCTTTTCTATGCTAGAATCTCCCCGAAGAATTCCCTGTCGGTTCCCTTTGTTCCCGTGCCGCGTGGGTAGCCGATTGCCCGAACAGACGTGAAAATATCAGCCATGCTTGAAAACCGCCTTAATCAAAACGTTCAGCCGTCCACGATGACCTCGGCCGGTTTGGTATCGACTGCGCCCGGCCGGTTCAGCGTTGCGCCGATGCTCGATTGGACCGATCGTCATTGCCGTTATTTTCTGCGCCAGTTGAGCCGCCGTACGCTGCTGTACACCGAAATGGTAACCACCGGCGCTCTGTTGCACGGTAAAGGCGATTATCTGGCCTATAACGACGCGGAACATCCCTTGGCGCTGCAACTGGGCGGAAGTGAACCGGATGCACTAGCGCGTTGCGCGAAAATGGCACAGGCGCGAGGCTATGATGAAGTCAATCTCAACATCGGTTGCCCCTCCGATCGCGTGCAGAACGGCCGTTTCGGCGCCTGTTTGATGGCCGAGAAAGAGCGGGTGGCGGCGTGTATCGCCGCCATGCGCGAAGCGGTATCGTTGCCGATAACGGTAAAAACCCGTATCGGTATCGACGAGCAGGACAGCTACGCGTTTCTCTGTGAGTTCATCGATACCGTTGCCGCTCGCGGCGGCTGCCAGACCTTCATCATTCATGCCCGCAAAGCCTGGCTTAGCGGCTTGAGTCCCAAAGAGAATCGCGAAATTCCACCGCTGGATTACGACCGGGTGTATCAGCTAAAGCGGGATTTCCCGTCGCTTCGGCTCATGATCAACGGCGGAATCACCACCCTACATGATACTCGGGAACATTTGCAGCGACTTGATGGGGTCATGATGGGCCGCGAAGCCTACCAGAACCCGGGCATCCTGGCCCGGGTTGACAGCGAGCTGTTCGGCGAGGCGGATCCCCTGCCGAATCCGGCGGCGGTGATTGACGCGATGTTGCCTTATATAGAGCGGGAGCTGTCTTGCGGCACGGCCCTTGGCCACATTACGCGCCACATGCTCGGGCTGTTTCAAGGAATGCCGGGCGCCCGGCAGTGGCGCCGCTATTTAAGCGAACACGCCCACCGCCCAGGCGCGGGTGCCGAGGTGTTGATTAAAGCGCTATCCTGCGTCCAGCATTAATAATTGACTCAAGGGCTTCAAGAATTTTTGCGGCACATAACGGTCAAAACCGGTGTGGCGGCTGTATTCGCTAAACTGGCGCAAACAGTGTACTCCCGCTTTCTGATAGATGCCCTGGAGCTTGTTCTCCACCGTACGGTGCGAAAGACCAAGATGACGGCCAATGACTTTGCTGCTCATGTTTTGCAGGACAAAAAAGATCACGTCCAGCTCGCCCTCGGTAAAGATCGGTTCCGGCGGATAAAACAGGAAATAACCGGGGCTTTTGCCGCATAACTGCTTTTGCAGCGAGACGTCTTCGACTTTACGCGCGTGGAAAATTGAGCCAATGCACTCACGGGTGATCTGATGGTAGAGTGGATATTTATCGAAAAAATAAGGTTGAATAAGCTTTTCTCGGCCGTAACAATGGATTTCGATGGAGCAAAGGCGATCCTGCTGTTTGATGGTGCAACGGTCGTGGCGTTGGAAATGCGAGGCAAAATCCGCCACCGGTGACGGTAAATCATGATCGAAGCAGCCGGGGATGGTGAAAAGTGCTGGATTAATATTCAGCAGATCGTAATAAGCAGGGTTGGCATAAAGATAGCGTGATTCAAGGTCCTTGACGCCCCAAGGTTCACGGGACGATTCCCATAGCATTAGCAGCTGCGGTGCTATGACGCTATCCTGAGTATCGCGAGATAGGCAATCGCTGTTCATATAAAGTCCTTTTGAAAAATACCGCGTGGCAATTCTATTTTTACCGCAAATGTTATTTTTGATCCAGCCTGGCCCCCTATAAATTTATGATTAACGGCTTCGTCGATATAGCCCGTCCGCCTTTCGTGTAATATTCCCTCGGCCAAGGTTATTAATGAGGTGATAATTAATTTATTTATTTTGCTATCTGTGGGCGGCTATTGTTGCGCTTATTTATGTGCTTATGGATGGGAATGTCGATGGCTCGACAAGGGTAATGTGGATAGATTGTCTTCTCGGCAAAAAAAACGGGTGATTATATTACAGGTCATGGGCCGTTGAGAGAGCATGGCGCTGGACCAAGAATAGGTGATGGGGAAATGTCGGAGAGGGGAGTAAATCGGCCAGGCGTCAAAGTATTTGGTTACCTGGCCGTGCGTTCGTTTAAAGGATAAGACGATAGGTTTATCGGCCGATGCAGGGTTAATTGAATATTCCGAAGGAGGCGCACCAAAAGAATAGACTTCAGGCTTTTATTCAAAGTCCAGGGTTGATTAATAATCTGCTATTGTTTTGATCTGTTTTATTATGAATATTGCATTCATTAATCGTGATATTAAATTTTTAAACCTGGATTGATTAGAAAAATTTTGTGAGGTCGAATATATTTATGGTTTAATTTCTCTGTCTTTGAAGGGAATATCAAAGGTGGGGAATTATAATATGTCTAATATTGATGTCATGCTTATTATGCGTGCGCCGGCGTATATCTACGCAATGGGTTTCTTAACGGGGAATAGGGCATCAGCGCCTGTGCAGAACCAAGGGAGGTGGTGAGATGAAATGGCTGGATCATGAAGCGATTGATTACATCAGTTACGGCGCCGCTATCCTTGCCAGCGGCGGTGGAGGCGATCCCTATATCGGTAAAATCATGGCTCAGCGGGCAATTGCCGAGTATGGGCCTATTCGATTATTAACGTTAGATGAGCTTCAGCCGGAAGAATTGCTGCTGGCGACGGGCATGATAGGTTCGCCGGCCGTGATGATGGAAAAGTTGCCAAACGGTCAGGAATCCCTGACGGCCTGCCGAATTATCGCTCAGCATATGGGCCGCGCTTTATCCGCTATTTACCCGATTGAGACCGGCGGCATCAATTCGCTGTTACCGCTGGCCTCGGCCTGTATTCTCGGGCTACCCGTCATGGACGTCGACGCCATGGGCCGGGCTTTTCCCGAGTTTCAAATGACCACCTTCTATCTCGACGGCCTCAATGCGTCGCCGTTTGCCGTCGTGGATGAGCATGCTAACACCGTGCTGGTGGAGGCTGAAGACAGCATGAAGGCGGAGCAATTGGCCCGCGCGGTCGCGGTGAAGATGGGCGGTGCCGCAACCTTCGCCGGTTATCCGGTTACGGTCGGCCAAGCGCGCGCCTCGGGGATTGCGGGGACGCTGGGGCTGATGTGGCGCATCGGCCGAGAAGTTCAGCAAGCGCGCGCCGCGCGCCGCAACGTTATCGATACCCTCACGGCGCTGCTGCACGGCGTCGTGCTGTTTCGCGGTAAAGCGAATCGGGTAAACCAGCGTAGCGAAGGCGGTTTCAATCACGGCACCGCCTGTTTTGTCGGGGTGGACAACGATAGCGGCGGCCGCTTTGACGTGCTTTTTCAGAACGAATATTTGCTGGCACGCCGGGACGATCGGCCGCTGTGCATGACGCCGGATCTGATTATTCTGCTCGATGAGGAAACGGGGCTGCCGATTCTGGGCGAAAGGCTTTGTTACGGGATGCGCGTGGTGGCGCTGGGCGTTCCCGCCCATGAAAAATGGCGCACGTCGCGGGGAATCGAGGTGTGCGGACCGCGTTATTTTCATTATCAAAATGACTATACGCCGGTGGAGACGCTGGCAGCCCGGTGCAAGGAGGAAAGCGCATGAGTATATCTTTGGGGATCGATGTCGGCGGCACCCATACGGATGCGGTGCTGCTGGATGCGCGGCAAAGGATTATCGCCCATACTAAACAGCCCACCAGCGTTGACGTCATGCAAGGGATAGGTCAGGCGCTGGCGGCCCTGCTGGCTTTGGTCAACGTGGACCGCGGCGACATACGCCGGGCGATGCTCGGCACGACCCATTGCACCAATGCCATCGTTGAGCGTAAAGGTTTACAGCCGGTGGCGCATTTCCGCCTCGGCGCACCGGCCTCGCTGGCGGTGCCGCCGTTAAGCGATATGCCGGCCGACTTCCGCGCGCGTTTGCCGGTACGGCTGTTTACCCTTGCCGGCGGCTATCATTACAACGGCGATATATTATCAGCCCTGGATGAATCCGCCCTGCGTCAACAGTTGCAGGCGGTCAAAGGGGCGGTGCGGGCGGTCTCGGTCTGCGGTATTTTTTCACCGGTGGTGGCCGAGCAAGAGCAGCGGGTCGCGGCCCTGGCGCGTGAGATCCTGGGGGCAAATACGCCGATCTCCCTGTCATCGGAAATCGGTTCCATCGGCCTTTTGGAGCGGGAGAACGCCACGGTGCTGAATGCAGCGTTGTGCGGGATTGCGCATACTCTCACCGAGGGTTTTCGTCAGACGCTGGCGCGGCAGGGGATCATTGCCGAACTGTTTTTCGGTCAGAATGACGGTACGTTAATGCCGCTGCATCAGGCGCGGACTTTCCCGATCCTGACGATCGCCTCCGGGCCCACAAATAGCCTGCGAGGCGCGGCCCGGCTATCGAGTCTGCAACAGGCGCTGGTGGTCGATGTGGGCGGCACGACCACGGACGTCGGCGTTTTGTGCGGCGGATTTCCCCGCCAGTCGGCGATGGAGGCTGAAATAGGCGGAGTACGTACTAACTTCCGCATGCCGGATATCGCGTCTATCGGCCTCGGGGGCGGCTCTGTGGTCACGGTGGACGCGGACGGCGACATCAGCGTCGGGCCGGAAAGCGTAGGATATGCCTTGCCGCAGCGGTCGCTGGTCTTTGGCGGCGACACCCTAACGGTGACGGATATCGCGGTGGCCCGTGGCTGGGCGGACATTGGCAACGCCGGGCGGGTCGCGCATCTGTGCCCGTCAATGGTGGCCCGGGTGGCGGAGCATTATGTGGCGATGGTGGAAAAATGCCTTGCGCGTATGAATACCAGTCAGCATGACATGCCCGTCATCTTGGTGGGGGGCGGTGCGGTATTGCTTCCTATGCATCTCAAAGGCGCCTCCGAGGTGATACGTCCGCCCCACGCCGGCGTCGCCAACGCCACCGGTGTGGCTATTGCCCAGGTCAGCGGTAGCGTGGATACCATTGTGTTACCGGGCGATGAGTCGCTGGAGTCGTGCCTGCGGCGGGCGGAACATCAGGCGCGGGAGGCGGCCATCGCCGCCGGCGCGCTGCCGGAGACGGTGGATATTATCGAGCTGGATTCGCTGCCGCTGGGTTATATGCCCGCAAATGCGATTAGGATCCGGGCCCGGGCGGTGGGCACGCTGGCCCCCGTACGTTAATCGCGGTCCGCGGAAGGAACCCGTCGTGGCGCTTTTTGCTAAAAAGTGGTCAAATTCGCTAAGTCGCAACAGTGTCTTTTTACCCACTAATCAGCAAAAACAGCCGTTTAGGGGAATGCCAACTTGGCATGGTTCTTGTAATGCATATAGAGAGCTAACATTTACCGCCGCGGCGAGCGCTATTGCGCTCAATAAGGAGCCACCCCCATGCTGGAATTATTTTTTGTCATTGGTTTTTTTCTCATGTTGTTGTTGACCGGTATCTCGGCGTTGGGCGTGCTGGTGGCGCTGGTGGTGGGGTCGCTGGCGATGCTGTTTGCCGGGCTGTTCGTCACGGCGGTCAAATTGCTGCCGTGGCTGTTGGTCGCGCTGGCGGCGGCGTGGCTATGGCGTGCGATAAAAAAACCGTCGCCCCCGCGCTCGCGGTTTGATTCCCGTCTGCGCTAGGTCTTCGGTGCGAAAATGGGGGATGGATCACAGCTTTGAGTTTTACACCCCGGGGCGATATTTTTTTTAGAAGGCGGCTGCTAGGATAAACCCGCTTTAGACTCATTGATTTCATCATTGCCGGGCAATAATAGCGGCGGCAACCCGCATGGCCCGGCAAATTCTGCTCTGCCCCTACATTTTTACAGTGTGTTATGTCATAGCGTTACGTGACGGGCTTCCCTTGGGAAGCCCGTTGTTTTTACGGTCAGTGTGACGCCGGGGCAGGCACAAGGGTCTTCGCGGGCCAGGCGGCAGTCTGCCGTTACGGGATAAGCAGTAGCGACCCGTTGGTTTGCCGGCTCTCAAGCGCCTGATGCGCCCGTTGCACCTCGGCCAGCGGGAATTTTTGCTGGTCGGGCACGTCGACTTTGATCACCCCGCTGGCAATCATGCTGAACAGTTCATCGGCGGCGAGCTTAAGGCTTGCGGCATCGGTGATATAGCCGTTGATCGAGGGGCGTGTGACGTACAGTGAGCCCTTCTGATTCAAGATCCCCAGATTGACGCCGGTAACCGGTCCCGAGGAGTTGCCGAAGCTGACCATCAATCCGCGGCGGCGTAGGCAGTCGAGGGAGGCTTCCCAGGTGTTTTTGCCGACCGAATCGTACACTACGTTAACCTTGTTACCGTGGGTCAACGCCGCCACGCGCTCAGGCACATTTTCCTCACGGTAATTTATTGTTTCCCAGGCGCCCGCCCGTTTCGCCAACGCCGCTTTTTCCGCGCTACCGACGGTGCCGATCATTTTCGCGCCCAGCGCTTTCGACCACTGGCAGGCGATGCGCCCGACGCCACCGGCTGCCGCATGGAACAAAAAGATCTCATTCGGCTTGATTTCGTAAGTCTGGCGCAGCAGATAAAACACCGTCAGCCCTTTTAAAAAAGCGGCCGCGGCCTGTTCAAACGAGATGGCCGAGGGTAACAAAGCCAGTTTTTCCGCCGGCACATTATGCACCGTGGCGTAGGCGCCCTGCGGGGACTGGGCGTACACCACCCGGTCGCCGGTGTTAAACCCCTCGACGCCGGGGCCGACCTTGCTCACTACCCCGGCCGCTTCCGTGCCAAGGCCCGAGGGCAGCGATGGCGTGGGGTAGAGGCCGGAACGGACATAAGTGTCGATGTAATTGATGCCGATGGCTTTATTCTCTATCTGTACCTCGCCCGGACCGGGATCCACGGGGGTGAAATCCACATATTCCATCACTTCCGGTCCGCCGTGGGCGGCAAACTGTATACGCTTAGCCATCACTCTTCCTCCAATTAAGATATCTTTAATAACCATAAGCCTTGCGGCGTGGTTTGCAAAGCGCATAGGATCTCGACCCGAGAGAGGATACAATGCGCCCTTATCCAAGGACTTCTTGATAGGTAAAGTACCCTTTCATGTCAGAAAAAAAACCGTCTAACAAAGCAAATTTTCCCCGCGACCGTCAGGTTGAAGGTCTGAAGATGCCGCCCCATTCGCTGGAAGCGGAGCAGTCGGTGCTGGGCGGTTTGATGCTGGATAACGAACGCTGGGACAACGTCGCCGAACGTGTGACCGGCAACGATTTTTTTAACCGCCCGCACCGTCTTATCTTCAACGAGATGCAGCGTCTGTTGGAGCTGGGCAAGCCTATCGATCTGATCACGCTTTCGGAATCTCTCGAACAAAAAGGGGAATTGGACGCCGTTGGCGGGTTCGCCTATCTGGCGGAGCTCTCGAAAAATACCCCCAGCGCCGCGAATATTTCCGCTTATGCCGATATTGTGCGCGAACGGGCCGTGGTGCGGGAAATGATCGCCGTCGCCCATGAGATAGCCGATGCCGGTTACGATCCCCAGGGACGCAGCAGCGAGGATCTGCTGGATCTGGCGGAGTCGCGGGTTTTCCAAATAGCCGAGAACCGCGCCAGTAAAGATGAAGGCCCGAAGAGCATCGACCGTATTCTTGAAGATACGGTGGCGCGCATCGAACAGCTTTACCAGAAGCCGCACGACGGCGTCACCGGCGTTTCCAGCGGCTATTTGGACCTGGATAAAAAGACCGCCGGCCTGCAAAAGTCGGATTTGATCATCGTCGCCGCGCGCCCGTCCATGGGGAAAACCACCTTTGCCATGAACCTATGCGAAAACGCTGCCATGACCGAGGGCAAACCGGTGCTGATCTTTAGCCTGGAGATGCCCGGCGAGCAGATCATGATGCGTATGCTGGCGTCGCTCTCGCGCGTCGATCAAACCCGGATTCGTACCGGCCAGCTGGACGATGAGGATTGGGCGCGCATTTCCAGCACCATGGGGATCCTGCTGGAAAAACGCAACATGTATATTGATGACTCGTCAGGGTTGACCCCGACAGAAGTGCGATCGCGCGCGCGGCGGGTATTTCGCGAACACGATGGCCTGAGTCTGATCATGATCGACTATCTCCAACTGATGCGCGTACCGTCGCTGTCCGATAACCGTACCCTGGAAATCGCGGAAATCTCCCGGTCGTTGAAGGCGCTGGCTAAAGAGCTGCAGGTGCCGGTGGTGGCGCTGTCGCAGCTGAACCGAAGCTTGGAACAACGCGCCGATAAGCGCCCCGTCAACTCCGATTTACGTGAGTCCGGTTCAATCGAGCAGGATGCCGACCTGATTATGTTTATCTACCGCGATGAGGTCTATCACGAGAATAGCGATATGAAGGGGATTGCTGAAATTATTCTCGGTAAGCAGCGTAACGGCCCTATCGGCACCGTGCGGCTAACCTTTAACGGACAATGGTCACGATTCGACAATTATGCCGGCCCGCAATATGACGATGAGTGATGCTCTTCGGCGCCTTTTTTTTCTTATCGCGCTCCCATTTTTGACGCTTTTTGTTAACTTAATCGCCACTCAATTCGCTTTATTTGATATTGTGAGCAGTGGGTGCAACGTTGCATCCGCTCATCCAGGAGAGCTGCACCGTGTTCCAAAATGTTGATGCTTATGCGGGAGACCCCATCCTTACGCTGATGGAAACCTATAAACAGGATCCGCGCCCTGATAGGGTCAATCTAAGCATCGGTCTTTATTACAACGAACAGGCGATTATCCCGCAACTGCGGGCGGTGGCCGAGGCGCAGGCCATGCTGCTCGCCCGCCCGGCGCTAAGCTCCTCCTCCTATTTGCCGATGGAAGGGTTGTCAACCTACCGCAGCGCCACCCAGGCGCTGCTGTTCGGAGAGGACCATCCGATGCGCAACGCGCAGCGGATCGCCACGATTCAGACCGTGGGCGGGTCAGGGGCACTGAAAGTCGGCGCGGATTTCCTGAAGTGTTACTTTCCCGACTCCCAGGTCTGGGTCAGCAGCCCAACATGGGAAAACCACGTGGCCATTTTCACCGGCGCCGGATTCCAGGTTAATCGTTATCCTTATTTCGACGGTGAGAAACTGGGCGTCAATTTTGACGCGATGCTGGCCTGTTTTCAGCAATTGCCGCAGCGGAGCATTGTGCTGCTGCATCCGTGCTGCCATAACCCGACCGGCTCGGACCTGACCCGGTCCGAATGGGATCGAATCATCGAGGTGGTGGCGGAACGTCAGCTCATTCCTTTCCTGGATATCGCCTACCAAGGGTTCGGCGACGGGTTGGAGGAAGATGCTTATGCGGTGCGTGAAATGGCGCGCCTGGGGTTGCCTTGCCTAGTAAGCCACTCTTTCTCCAAAATTTTCTCCCTTTATAGTGAGCGGGTGGGCGAGCTGTCGATTGTGTGCGATAGCGCGAACGAAGCCGAGCGCGTGCTGGGCCAATTAAAGGCGACCGTGCGCCGCAACTACTCCAGTCCGCCGAACTTTGGCGCTCAAGTGGTGGCGCAGGTGCTGAACGAGCCGGCACTCAATGCTCTGTGGCGTGAGGAGGTGGCGGCGATGCGCCTGCGTATTCTGGCAATGCGCCAGAGCCTGGTGGCGGCGCTAAAGGTCGCGCTACCCGAACATCAATTCGACTATTTGCTGCGTCAGCGGGGCATGTTCAGCTATACCGGCCTCAGCCCGGCCCAGGTGGCGCATTTGCGCGAAGTGTACGGCGTCTATCTGATCGACAGCGGCCGGATGTGTCTGGCCGGGCTGAATACCGCTAACGTCGGCAAAGTGGCCCAAGCCTTCGCGGCCGTGCAGTAGCCGCGAGCGATTTTCCCCTGCTCCCGTGTAGCCACTATACTGAGTGGTAAAAAGGAGCAGGTATTATGTGGTACCAACAAACCCTGACTTTGAAAGCCCAACCGCGCGGCTTTCATCTGGTCACCGATGAAATCGTTTCCCAATTGACGTCGTTGAGCGCTGTCCGTCGCGGGCTGCTTCATTTATTGCTGCAACATACTTCCGCTTCGCTGACGCTAAATGAAAATTGCGATCCCACCGTCCGAACCGACATGGAAAACCATTTTTTACGTCAGGTTCCGGAATCGGCCCCCTACCAGCACGATTATGAAGGGGCGGATGACATGCCGGCACATATCAAATCTTCTCTGCTTGGCACCTCACTGTTATTGCCCGTTGGTCATGGCACGCTGTTGTTGGGCACTTGGCAGGGAATTTGGCTGGGTGAGCATCGTAATCGCGGCGGTGGCCGACGTATCGTCGCCACATTACAGGGGGAATAATTTATGGATCAATCGACGCTGTTGAGTTATTGCATGACCAAACCGGGCGCGGTACAGAGCGTACGCCAGGAGTGGCAGGCAAACCAGATTAAAGTCGGAGAGGTGATGTTTGCTATGACCCATACCGTGGACGGCAGACCGGCGGTATCGCTGAAAAGCAGCGCCGAAATGGCTGAGGCATTACGCAGCGCGTTTAATGCGGCGGTGCCGGGCGAGCGGCTGAATAAAGCCCACTGGAGCACGCTGTTTCTTGACGGTGATATCCCTGATTCACAATTTTATCAACTGGTGGATGCTTCCTGGCAATGGGCGGTAGCGGGCCTGCCGGAAGCGACGCGCCAAACGCTGAATATCTGACGCGGCGCTGCCTGTTTGCAGCGAAATACCCGCGCGCCGCGACGTGCGATGACCCCTGCGTGCCGTGAGGCATAGCGGCGGCCTGGGATGGTATTAGCAAAAAGACGCCTTTAAACTCTGAGGCGCCAATGCGCCAATGCGCCAATGCGCCAATGCGCCAATGCGCCAATGCGCCAATGCGCCAATGCGCCAATGCGCCAATGCGCCAATGCGCCAATGCGCCAATGCACCAATGCACCAATGCACCAATGCGCCAACGGGTCCGCGGCCAAAGCGCCGGCGGTGCCGCGGCCAAAGCGTCGACGGGTCCGCGGCCAAAGCGCCGGTGCCGCCGCAGCCAAAGCGTCGATGGGTCCGCGGCCAAAGCGCCGGTGCCGCCGCAGCCAAAGCGTCGATGGGTCCGCGGCCAAAGCGCCGGGGGTGCTGCGGCCAAAGCGCTAACGGGTCCGCGGCCAAAGCGCCGGGGGTGCCGCGCCCAAAGCGCCAACGGGTCCGCGGCCAAAGCGCCGGTGGTGCCGCGGCCAAAGCGTCGACGGGTCCGCGGCCAAAGTGTCAATACGTCGACGGATCCAGCGCCAAAGCGCCAGACGTTAGCGGAGGTCGCGAGGCACTTTCGTCCCGCCTATCCGTATCCGGCCGCCCCCTAAGCTTTTTGCAACGCGCGCTCGAGAATGGGGCGCAGGAAGCGCGCCGTATGGGACGCTTTACAGGCCGCCACCGTTTCCGGCGTGCCGGCCACCAGAATTTCACCGCCGCCGTTACCGCCTTCCGGGCCAAGATCGACGATCCAATCGGCGGTTTTGATCACGTCCAGGTTATGCTCAATTACCACGATGGTATTGCCCTGATCCCGCAACTGATGCAGCACCGCCAGCAATTGCTGAATATCGGCGAAGTGTAGGCCGGTCGTCGGCTCGTCGAGGATATACAGCGTTTGGCCGGTGCCACGCTTGGACAGCTCGCGCGCCAGCTTGACCCGCTGCGCCTCGCCGCCGGACAGCGTGGTGGCGGATTGCCCTAAGCGAATATAGGACAGACCGACATCTATCAGCGTTTGCAGTTTGCGCGCCAGGGCGGGAACAGCGTCGAAAAACTCGCGCGCTTCCTCGATGGTCATCTCCAGCACCTGGTGGATATTCTTGCCCTTATATTTCACTTCCAGGGTTTCACGGTTGTAGCGCTGGCCCTTGCAATGATCGCAGGGCACATAAATATCCGGCAGGAAGTGCATTTCCACCTTGATGACGCCATCGCCCTGGCAAGCTTCGCAGCGCCCGCCGCGCACGTTGAAGCTGAAACGGCCGGGCGTATAACCGCGGGCGCGGGATTCCGGCACGCCGGCGAACAATTCGCGCACAGGCGTAAACACGCCCGTGTAGGTCGCGGGATTGGAGCGCGGCGTTCGGCCGATAGGGCTCTGATCGATATCAATGACTTTATCGAAATGTTCCAGGCCCTGCACTTCGCGATAGGGCGCCACTTCGGTAGTGGTCGCGCCGTTGAGCTGGCGCTGCGCTACCGGGAACAGCGTGTCGTTGATAAGCGTCGATTTGCCCGAGCCGGAAACGCCGGTGATGCAGGTAAATAGCCCCACCGGCAGGGTCAGCGTCACGTCCTTAAGGTTATTGCCGCGCGCGCCGACCAGCTTCAATACCCGGGTGGGATCCGCCGGAATGCGCGCCTGCGGAATGGCAATTTCCTGCTTGCCGCTGAGGAACTGGCCGGTCAGCGACGCCGGATGGGCCATGATCTCCTCGGCGGTGCCTTCGGCCACCACCTCTCCGCCGTGAACGCCGGCGCCCGGGCCGATATCGATAATATGATCGGCGGCGCGAATAGCGTCCTCGTCGTGCTCCACCACGATCACCGTATTGCCGAGATCGCGCAGATGCACCAGGGTTTCCAGTAATCGCTCGTTATCGCGCTGATGCAAACCGATGGAGGGTTCATCCAGCACATACATCACGCCCACCAGGCCGGCGCCAATCTGGCTGGCCAAACGGATGCGCTGCGCCTCGCCGCCGGAAAGCGTTTCCGCCGAACGCGACAGGGAAAGGTAGTTCAGACCGACGTTGACCAGAAACTTCAGCCGATCGCGGATCTCCTTTAATACTTTTTCAGCGATCTTGGCGCGCTGACCGCTCAGTTTCATCTCGTCGAAAAATGCCAGCGCATGGCCGATGCCCATCTCAGAAATTTCCGGCAGGGTAGTGTGCTCCACGAAGACGTGGCGGGCTTCGCGCCGCAGACGGGTCCCGCCGCAGGTGGCGCAGGGGCGGTTGCTGATATATTTGGCCAGCTCTTCGCGCACCGCGGTGGACTCGGTTTCCTTATAGCGGCGCTCCATGTTCGGCAGCACCCCTTCAAACGGGTGGCGCCGCACCGAGGTGTCGCCGCGATCGTTGATATATTTGAATTCGATATTTTCCTTGCCGGACCCGAAAAGAATTTTTTGCTGAACCGTCGGACTCAGCGCATGGAACGGCGCCTCAACGTCGAACTTATAGTGTTCGGCCAACGAGCGCAGCATCTGAAAATAATAGAAGTTGCGCCGATCCCAGCCGCGAATGGCGCCGCCGGCCAGGGAGATGTCCTGATTTTGCAAAACCCGGTCGGGGTCGAAGTACTGCTGCACGCCGAGCCCGTCGCAGGTGGGGCAGGCGCCGGCCGGGTTGTTGAAAGAGAAAAGCCGGGGTTCCAGCTCGGGCATGCTATAGCCGCAGATCGGGCAGGCGAAGTTGGCGGAAAACAGCAACTCTTCCGCTTTTTCGTCATCCATATCCGCCACTACCGCGGTACCACCCGAGAGACCGAGCGCGGTGTCAAAAGATTCCGCCAGGCGCTGGGCGAGATCCTCGCGCACTTTGAAACGATCGACCACGACTTCGATAGTATGTTTTTTTTGCAGCTCGAGTTTCGGCGGATCCGACAAATCGCAGACCTCCCCGTCGATACGCGCCCGGATATAGCCCTGCGCCGCCAAGTTTTCCAGCGTTTTGCTGTGCTCCCCCTTGCGCTCTTTCACGATGGGCGCCAGGAGCATCAGCCGTTTGCCTTCCGGCTGCGACAGCACATTATCCACCATCTGGCTAACGGTCTGCGCCGCCAGCGGAACGTCATGGTCCGGGCAGCGCGGCTCGCCGACGCGGGCGTACAACAGACGCAGATAATCGTGGATTTCGGTGATCGTGCCCACCGTCGAGCGCGGATTATGGGACGTGGATTTTTGCTCAATCGAGATGGCGGGCGACAGCCCTTCGATATGATCCACATCCGGTTTTTCCATCAACGACAGAAACTGCCGGGCATAGGCAGAAAGCGATTCCACATAGCGACGCTGACCCTCGGCATAGAGCGTATCAAACGCCAGCGATGATTTTCCCGAGCCTGATAAGCCGGTAATTACTATCAATTTATCGCGGGGTATCACCAGACTGATGTTTTTCAGGTTATGGGTACGAGCACCACGAACTTCAATCTTATCCATTCAACTAATCCCAACACCGGATGAACGAGGGCGGCCTGTGCGGTTGACAAAACCGCGGCGGCGCGAAACGGTCAATTATGGCACAAAAAAAGCTGAATGAATATCCAGTATTGATTGTAACAAATAATTCTGCTTCACCCGGTTTTTCGATGCGCAGTCCAAGTTTCTAAACATGTTCTTTAAGCGTTGGCAATGGTAAACTTGAGCGATTAAACTTAGTCATTCATCTTATCAGGAGACCCCCATGGCCAGCAGAGGCGTTAATAAAGTGATTCTAGTCGGAAACCTGGGCCAGGATCCGGAAGTCCGCCATATGCCTAACGGTGGTGCGGTAGCCAACATCACCCTGGCCACCTCTGAGAGCTGGCGCGACAAGCAGACCGGCGAGACCAAGGAGAAAACGGAATGGCATCGCGTGGTGCTGTTTGGCAAGCTGGCCGAGGTGGCGGGTGAATATTTGCGTAAGGGCTCCCAGGTGTATATTGAGGGATCGCTACAGACCCGCAAATGGCAAGATCAGAGCGGCCAGGATCGATACACCACCGAGGTGGTGGTCAATATCGGCGGCACCATGCAAATGCTCGGCGGTCGACAGGGCGGCGGGGCGGGCGGTAACGCCGGTGGCGCGCAGCAGGGTGGCTGGGGGCAGCCTCAGCAGCCGCAGGGCAATAACGCGCAGTTCAGCGGCGGCAACGCGCCGGCGGCGCGCCCCGCGCAGAACTCAGCGCCTGCGCCCAGCAACGAACCGCCGATGGACTTCGATGACGATATTCCGTTCTAAGGCTAACCTTAGACAACATTGTCACTGATGCGCAAAGAAAACCTCCTATACCAGGAGGTTTTTTGTTTTAACTCGATGCTGGAGACGTTAACGGTAATGGCGTAATTTAATGAATAGCATATCCTCTATTTTCGCGTACACTATTTCGTGTATTAACTAAAATAACGCTACGACATCAGCCTATTTTCGCTGGCTAGCGGCAATGTTGCTATCGAAAAAGGGATCGGCTGCTTCCTGGTCTATAACCATCACAATAATAAGGGTTAGCGTCCTATTCTGTGCGGTACTGTTCGCAGACTAGGATAAGCAAAACGACAACAGTGGCGTCATCATTCACTTTCCCATCACGGTGCAACGCTTTATATCCGGTCGGTTAAAATAAAACGCCTCTTTAAATGCTTATCACCAAGCAGCATGCTATATAAGCATGACCATTGAGCTGACGCATATTCAGAAATGCCTGCCATGCCCCTAACGCGTTACCTTGACCGAGAGTAAGTAAACGACATTGCAACCCCAGAATACCTTATCGGGAATGCTTACTCTGTTGAGGCGTTTTCACCCTTTTCGCCAATGTGGATTGAGTGGGTTTCATGTAATTCGGCAATCGGCTTTCGGCGACAATCGGCTTCTTGCGCGGCGAGCGAGTAATACGAGCCGCGTTATTGCTTGATGTATTGCTGGCGTTGGTCTGCGGATCTAACGAGGCTTGATGGGGCTGTGCTGGTGGCACCACAATCCTGGCCCCTTTTCTTTTGACGTTGACCGGCTGCAGCGGTAGCGCTGAAGAGACGCTGGGCATCGCCGTGCTCTCAAACCGGCCCTGTGGGGTTGCCTGCGGACCGTCGGTCAGACGCGAGGCGTGTTGATTATTGTCCCGGGATCGGATGCGTTGGTTGAACTCCGCCCTGGTGGCGTGATTTTTTTCCGCCAACGTTTGCAACGTTGTGCTTGTCGCTACAGCTTGCTGTTGCATCGCCCGTAATTTTTTGCTGTTCTCCTCTAAGCGCATCAAAACATTGGTAACTTTAACGATATTGGCCGTTAAATTCACCCTTGTCTGTTGTGTATTCGCGCCGGTAGCGGTTATAGGCAATAGCGCTTTTGACTCTAGACGCTGATGTTGATGCAGATCTTTGGCCTGAGGTGGAATGCGTTCATCCTGCGTGGGGGTACCAGCCTCGTTTGTGGCGGTATTAGCGAGCGAAGAAGGGGTATGCCGTACCGCGTTAAGAAGAGGGTGCGTGGACCATTTGATGGGTGGCGGCGTGTCGTCAGTATTCAGCAACGTTTTAGCAAATTCAATGCTAGCGGTGGTATTGGCCTTGAATCTATCAACCGCAGGTGAGGTTTGCGCGAGGGGTTGGCTATTATATTGGAGGGCATTTTTGGCCAGCGGCAAGGCTTTATCTTGGTTAACCGCCGCGCCTGCGCCTTTCGGCGTTGACCCTATGATATTTAACGTGCCGGTGGAGCGATAAATAGTGGTTTTCAACACGGCATTCGCATTATTGCCGCACCAATAAGGTTGAAATAATGTCCCATGCCGGTTAATTACTGGGGATGTTTTATTTGCTTCGCAGCTTACGCTGTTATGAGCAGAATGAACTGGCTTATGAAGAGAAGTTATGCATGTCATACATTTACCTTTTTTAAATTAACGAATCTATGAAAGATAGGAAATACTTGCCAAGCAGGATGACCGATATATTGACATCGACCCAATAAATCCTTGCCGCCAGTAGTTTCTTCAGACGATTTTATTTAAGACTAATTCGTCTTTTATTTGTTTTTTTTATCCAATGTGTTCAAGGAGTTTAATGATTCTAGAGGGGTATTCTATAAAATTTCGATACCGTGATAACTTGGCCTATGCATCTCGATATACGTTGCAGCCCTGGTATAAATGATGCCCTATACTCGCGCACGCGTGAAATCTATCGATGAACTCACTATGATGAAGGTGTTTAATTCCGCAAACGGTCCACGAGATCAAACTACCGCGTTGCAAAAGGAAACAAGGGTGGATTATGACAAATTCATCTTCCCCGTCGCAGGCTGTAAACGGGTGTGGGATGAAATCTCTTGGCGCCGCAGCTGAGCGAATGGCGTTTTAGTCACGCAGAAACGACTTGATGATCGTTGGCGCAGAGACAATGTGGCAAAACCGGTGCTTTTGCCCGCGTTTGGACGATAGCAGCCGGGTCTACTACGCGGGTCAGCAACCCGCTGGCTGATGACGTTCGCCACCGCCTTAGGCAATAATTAGCGCCGTTCTCGCCCTGACCAAATTTAGCCGGTTACGCTAACGCCTCCTCAGCTGCCGCCACGCGCGCGCGCAATAATGGGATAAGTTGCTCGCCATAGCGGCGCGCGTCTTCGGCAATATCCCAGCCGCGCAGATACCAGGCGGAAACTCCCAACTGGCGGTAGCGTAAAAACGCTTCCGCGACCTGCTCCGCCGTACCGACCAGGGCGGTGGTAGATCCGCCCACTTTCAGTACGCGGGCATATTTCATCCATAATCGTTCGTCATAGATATCGCGCCGGGCAGCAAGTTCGTTAAGCTGTCGTGCGCTGGCGGATTGCTGCATATCCAGTTTGAAATCGGCAGGCTGGTCCGCTTTCGGTCCCAGCTGCTTCAGCGCCTGCTGATACAGATGCTCCGCTTTTTCCCACGCCAGTTTTTCACTGTCTTCCACAATCGCGCGCTGCGAAATGGAAAATTGCAGCTGGCGACCCTGAGCGGCGGCACGTTGCTGCAATGTGGCAATTTTTTGCGCCGTCTCCGCCAGCGGTTCGCCCCACAGCATATGCAGGTCCGCATAACGAGCCGATAAATCCAGCGCCTCCTCCGACGTGCCGGCAAAGGATAAACCGATGCTGCCGTGCGCCAGCGGTTGCGCCGGCGACCAGGCCTCGCGCAGTTGAAAATAGTCGCCCTGGTAATCGAAGGGCGCCGCCGCGCGCCAGGTCTGGCGCACGATGTCCAGATATTCGGCGCAGCGATCGTAGCGTCTGGCATAATCGATTTGATCGCCATCCCGTCGCTGGTCTTTTTCGCTGCCGCCCGTTACTACATGTAGCGTTACGCGGCCGCGTCCCGCTAGCCGCTCAAGCGTGATGGCCTGGCGGGCGACATAAGTGGGTAGTGCGGTACCGGGTCTTTCGGCAATACAGACGCCTAGCCGTTCCGTTTGCGCGGCAATATGGGCGGCCAACAGCCAGGCGTTTGGCCGCCAGGCGTCGTGGCCTATCAGAACGCTGTCAAAGCCCGCCCGCTCGTGAATGCGGGCGCATTCGCTAATCCACGGCAGATCGATCTCGGCGGCGCGGCGTGCTTCCGGTTGTTCACTGAAGGCGTTGTGGGGGACATGACCAATAATGTTAAACGCCATAGCGATCAGCCTTCAGCCTGGATGCGCTGCACGGCGCCGGTAATTGTTTGGGGCCGTATGAGAAAATTATAAATCGGACAGGTTTTTTCCACCGCCGCCAGCACGGCGGCCAACTGCTCGTCGCTGGCGGGGGAGGATACCTGTACGGTATAGCGCACATTTTGCGGCCATACCGGCAAGTGCGCGAACGCTTCCTGAGTGGCGCGATGGTCGATTTCCGCCGTAACGTTTACCGACAAGGCATCCAGCGGCACCGATTGCAGCGCCGCCTGCGTCAGGTAGACATGGGTGAGGCAACTGCCCAATACGCCGAGCTGCACTTCCTGCGAGCCGGGACCGAGGCCGTAGCCTGCCAGCTCCGGCGGGCTGTCGAGAATAATTTGATGATCCTTGATACGGATACGGCGCACGCCGCTGCGGCCCTCAGCCGTTACCTGCGCGGAAATCGTGCTGGGCTGACTGCCGTCTGCGCTGATTTTTTTGCGCCAGGCCAACATTTTTTCGCGTTTAACCTGGAGGTATTCACGTAAACCGGACATTATTTTTTCTCCAGAAGCCGTTGCTGCAAAAAGGCGGTGTAGCGCGCATCAAAGACGGGGCTGACGTCGGTGGCATGGTCAATGATCCCGAGCCGGTAAAAGTTATCGGCGATAGTTTGTACCGCCTTATCAAGGCCGGCGTCGATCGGCACGAATTGTCCACCTACGCGGGAAGCGGCCAGGCGCGCTACGTCGGGGCTGATATTGGCCTCTTTCGCTTGCAGCTCCGCCCACCGTTGCGGGTGCGCGCGTAGCCAGGCGGTCGCGCGGTAGCTGCGCAATAAGAAGTCCTGTAACGCTTGGGATTTTCCTCTGTCTGCCAGGGTCTTCTGCGAGGCAAACTGCAAACCGAGGCTAAAGGTGCGCGGTGTGGCAAGAATGCGGGCGCCGAAGGTTTTCTCGGCAATGGCCGCGTTCGGATCCCAAATGCCCCAGGCAGCAACTCGACCTTGCGTCAGCGCCGCCAATCCCTCCGCCGGCGCCAGATAGCTCAACTGCACATCGTCGGCGGACAGGCCGTGATCCTGTAGGATGGACAGCAGGCTGTTGTGGAATCCTGAGCCGCGATAGACGGCGATTTTTTTCCCTTTCAGCTGCTCGACGGTGGTTATAGGGGAGTCTTTTGCTACCAGCAGCGCGCCAAACAGACCCTTTTCACTGGCCGCCACGACTTTGGCATCGCGCTGGTTATAAGCGAGAAACACGGCAGGGGTGTCGCCGCCCCAAAAGGTGTCGATCGAATCCGCCAGCAAGGCATCCATCGCCGGCGGCGCGGCGTCGAAATTTACCCATTGCACGGTGTAAGGTAAGTGTTGATCTTCGCCGGAAGCTTTAAACCACAAATCCTGGCCCAGACGGCTGGCGACGCCGACGCGCAGTACGGTCTGTGACTCTTTGGCCAACGGCGCGGCGGCGGAGGCGGACGTCATGCAAAGCAGACTTATCCATAATGGCCATGTGGCCCGCCAGCAGATTTTAAAGCGTAAATAAGCCGATAACAACATGGAACGCTCCCCTGTGAAAGCGTTCACCCTAACCAGCCCGCGCATTGATAACAAACAACTTTTTTGCGCACGCTTAGCGAATAATGTGCTTTAACAATGCTCGGATGAAACGGCGAACTGGCGCTGGTTCACCCCGCGGGCTATTGCGCCAATGGCGACACGCTTATCGCGCCGCGGTCTCTAACGAGGCATCGCCAGGCGGGAGGGGCCGCAACGTTTATTCAGGCGGGAGGGGCCGCAACGTTTATTGAGGTACTCATCTATCCGGTTACGCTATGCGGCGTTATGCTGGCTGTCGTCCCTGAGCATCCTGCGTCATACTAGAGCTTCATCACCGACCGTGAGGTTATGCCCATAGCGCCGCCGCCGGCGCGGCTTGTGCGGCAGGGAAGGCGCGCTCTGCCTTAGCAGGCCGCCGCGTTGGCCGTTAACTTTATCTTCTGGATCGTTATGGAATCATGTATCGGGCCCTGTTGGCCATTGATAGTATTAATGCTGGCATTGCCGGCCGGCGCCCAGTCAGCCACTAATGCGCAGGGTGAAATGACCGCCGCAACAGAGACGCCCAATGCTGCGGCGTCCGCGCCGGCTGACGCCGTTGGCGCCACGCAAACGACTGATACCCCCGCCGCGCCGCAGGGTTCTGCCGCCGTGCCACAAAAAAATGCCGTTACCGCCGTGGGTAGGGTACCCGCCGCCGAGACGGTTAATGCGCCGTCAACGGTCGCGGCGGCGGATGGCGCGGCGCTAGCGGCTCATGAGGCTTTGCAGCGCTACCGCAAGGCGCAAGGGCTAACGCCAAGTCTGCAGGATCCCCCTGGCGGCGCGGCGAAGGAAGCCAATAACCCTCCGTCGCGCGGTCCTCAGCGCCTCATGCCGCGGCCGCTGATGCCCGCCGCGCCGATGGATATGCCGGCGCGCCAGGAGGTGGGTGATGAAGTCAGTGTCTATACCGGCCCCGACGGAATCGATGTCTTGGTACTGCGTTATGGTCCCACCCGGGTAAGCGAAGCGCTGGTGCAGTTCAGCGGCAGCAAACACGCCTGGGAGGGCAAGATCCAAAAGCTGGAAGTAAAAAAAACCGCCGCGGAGAGCCTTTATTGGCTTAATGTGCAGGGCAAACGCTTTGTCGCGCTCACTGTCGCGAAAGACGGCTCGGGACGCATCACTTTGCCCGGCGAGACACAGGCTTATCCGGTCGCCTATGATGCTACGCTGTCGGCGCAACTGAGTCCGCAATATTTCCTGGCGGATTACCTGAGCCGCAATTAATCTGCACCAGGCACCAGGCACCAGGCACCAGGCACCAGGCACCAGGCATCAGGCATCAGGCATCAGGCATCAGGCATCAGGCATCAGGCATCAGGCATTTGGCATCAGGCATTTGGCTTTTGGCTTTTGGCATTAAGCATCAGCTATCAGCTATCAGCTATCAGCTATCAGCTATCAGCTATCAGCTATCAGCCATCAGCTATTAGCCATCAGCCATTAGCCATTAGCCATTAGCCCTCTGGCATTAGGCATTAGCGTAAAGCATTAGGCGTTATGCATTAGCCCTTGCGCGTCAGGGGGTTTGACGCGCCAAGGCCGGCCGGAAACGGCGCGGATTTAGGCGACGTGGGTCGGTGCGTTTCGTTTTGCCCGGCGCGCCGTGGCGGGGGATCCTCCAACGGCGGTCGGCTGTCGGCTGTCGGCGGTCGGCGGTCAGCGGCCGTGGCGTCTGTGGTCCTTTCGACATGCCGGTTCAACCGGGAAATACCCCTGGGGTAATCAGGTCCGCCAGCCAATCCATAAACACCTTTACCCGCGGGGGCAGATGGCGACGGTGGGCATAAAGTAGTGTAATATCCATGGGCAGCGGCCGGTAATCGGGCAATATCTCCACCAGTTGACCGCTGGTGAAAAGGTCAACATAACGGGCGACGGGAACCTGAATAATTCCCAGTCCGTGTAGACAGGCCGCTTCATAGGCATCGGCATTATTCACCGTGACCCGGACGGGCATTTGCCGGCTGACACTGCGGCCCTGTTGTTGATAGACAAATCCCGTCGATTGCGACCCCAAAACTTGGACATAATCTATCAAGACATGATGATCCAGGTCGGCAGGGGTGGCGGGTATGCCATGGGCCTGCAAGTAGGCCGGACTGGCGCAATTGACCATGCGCAGTTTTCCCAGGCGGCGCGCTACCAGGTTGGCGTCGTTTAACTGGCCGATGCGCACCACGCAATCGAAACCCTCGCGCACGACATCCACCCGTCTGTCGGTGCAACTTATTTCCACCTGGATAGCCGGATGCGCCTGTAAAAATTCCCCCAGGCGCGGGAAGACTTCCAGTCGGGCAAAGGCAGTGGGCATGTCGACGCGCAGTCTGCCGGCCAACACCGGTCCCTGCTGGCGGAACAAGCCGTCCAGTTCATCCATCGAGGCCAGTACGTCCCGCGCGCGTTCATACAGGACCAGGCCGTCCTGCGTCGGCGTCACCCGGCGAGTGGTGCGGTGCAGCAATCGGGCACCCATCACGCTCTCCAGCGTTTGGATGTGCTCGGACATGGTTGATTTAGGCAGACCGAGACTGTTGCCCGCCTGGGTAAAACTTGCCAGCTCGACAACCCGCACAAAGCTTTGCAGCACCGCCAGTTTGTTCATCATCGCTTCCTTGATTGTTAGCTTTTATTGAACAGTATTTCCGGTTTAACGCTCTTTATCCCTTTCGATCCGGTCAATATTCTTATTAATACAGTCGCTGTTCTGCGTCAACCGGCGCAGGGTTATTCAATCGCAAGCCATAGGAGTTTTGCTATGAGTCGTCCCATTGCATTAATCACCGGCGCCAGCCGCGGACTGGGCTACAACGCCGCAATTCATCTTGCCGTTGCCGGTTTCGATATTATTGGCACTTATCACTCCCGGGCAGAGGAAGCGCAGGCGCTGGTAAAGGAAATTGAATGGAGCGGGGGCCGGGCGGCCATGTTGCAGCTTGATACCGGGGAGAGCAGTCGCTTTGCCGGTTTCGTCAGCGATTTGCAGCAGGTGCTGAACGATAAATTTAGCCAGACACAGTTTCACCATTTGGTGAACAATGCCGGGATTGGCATTCATGCCGAGTTTGCCGCGACCGACGAAGCGCAGTTCGATCAATTGATGAGCATTAATGTCAAAGGCCCGTTCTTCCTCACCCAGGCATTACTGCCGCTGCTGGCCGACGGCGGCAGTATTTTGAATATGTCGAGCGGGCTTACGCGGTTCACTACGCCCGGCTTCGCCGCCTATGCCGCGACAAAAGGGGCGATGGAGGTATTGACCCGTTATCAGGCCAAAGAGCTGGGCAGCCGCGGGATACGGGTTAATATTCTCGCGCCCGGCGCGATCGAGTCGGATTTCGCCGGCGGCACGGTGCGCGATAATAAACAGGTGAATCAGGTCATCGCCGAGAATACCGTCCTGGGACGGGTGGGACTGCCGGATGATATCGGCGCGGCGGTCGTGGCGCTGTTGAGCGATAATTGCCACTGGATGACCGCTCAGCGCGTTGAGGCGTCCGGCGGAATGTACCTTTAACCCTTGCGGCCCAGGCACTGGCCGGCGTAAGCACGCTGGCCACGCGGCTTAGCCGGGGCGCAGTGGCGTCAAGCGCCGCGGGCGGGCGGCGATTGACGGTATCATGTCGCCGCGGGCCGGCGGCCCTAACGATGGCGAAGGAAGCGCCGTGCGACTGCTCAGGCCCTCTTTACGCTTTCTTAACGATGCGCCTTTCCCCCCCGTAAAACTTTTCATTAAAAATAGTTAATAAGCTCTTGCAAAATTGACCTGAATTTACATAATCACTAACTCTTATAATAATTATTATCATTCACATTTAACCGGGTAAAAAGTATATGTACAGCGCGCGTCTCGCTTTTCCTGCGGCCAAGGTTTCTTCGCCGCGTCTGTTGGCGTTAGTGATTAGCGCCAGCTGCGGCTCTTTCGCCGTACCGGCCTTTGCCGCCACCACGGCAACGACATCCACGGCAGCGACCCCCTCCGCCACCGTGACCCCGGCAACAACCGGCGGCGCTGCGTCCGCTGCTGCGACCGGTAAAGGCACGGAAACCATTACCGTTGTGGCAAAACCGGACAACGGCTTTACCCCCGGCGGCGATCGGCTGGTGCCGGCCTATTTGGATGGCCAGATCGCCAACGGCGGCCGGTTGGGCCTGCTGGGCGAACAGTCGGCACAAGATGTGCCGTTTAACGTGGTCGGCTATACCTCCAAGCTGATGCAGGATCAGCAGACCCGCTCTCTGAGCGATGTGTTGCGTAACGATGCTTCGGTACAGACCACCTACGGCTACGGTAATACCCAAGAGTCGTACCGGGTGCGTGGTTTTGATCTTTACAGCGAAGATATCGCCTACGGCGGTCTCTATGGCGTGCTGCCGCGCCAATTTGTGGCTACCGAGCTGGCGGAACGCGTCGAATTACTCAAAGGCTCCAGCGCGTTCCTGAACGGCGTTCCTCCCGGCGGTACCGGCGTGGGGGGGACCGTAAACATCGAACCGAAACGCGCCGGCGACGAGCCGCTGAATCGCGTCTCCGTCGACTACACCTCGAAATCTCAGGTTGGCGGCGCCTTTGACGTCGCGCGCCGTTTTGGCGATAACAACCAATGGGGCGTACGGGTCAGCGGCGTGCATCGCGAAGGCGAGACGGCGGTGGATGAGCAGAAACGCCGTCTGACGCTGGGCACCATTGGCCTGGATTACCGCGGTGATCGTTTCCGCGCCTCGCTGGATGCGGGCGCCGAGAAACAAACGGTTCACGGTGCCCGCTCAGTGGTGTACACCTCCGGTATGGATAAGATCCTCAAGGCGCCCTCCGCCACCACCAACTACGGCCAGAAGTGGGCGTTTACCAACACTGAAAGCCAGTTTGGCGCGCTGCGCGGCGAATACGATCTGACCAATGACTGGACGGTTTATGGCGCGGTTGGCGGCAATCATACCCATGAGTATGGCTCTTATTCAGTGCCTACTCCTTATAATGACAGCGGCGACGCCACCATGGGCCAGATGCGGGTTCCCTATTTTTCCGACAGCTTCTCCAGCCAGGCGGGTATTCGCGGGAAATTCGACACCGGCTTTATCGATCATAGCGTCAACCTGGGTTACTCCAGCAGCTACCGCCGCGTACGTACGGCCTATCAAATTTCGTCCAGCAGCATCTCCACCAATATCTACGATCCAAGCTATTCCGACGAGCCGACGGACGCGACCTATGCGGGCGGCAAAATGGGCAACCCTGGCGTCACCAACCGGACCTACAACAGCGGTGTGAGCCTGTCGGATACGCTTTCGATGCTTGATGATCGCGTCAAAGTGATTGCCGGTCTGCGCCGTCAGAGCGTAAATGTCACTAACTACGCCTATACCGGCGAGCAGTCCGCCAAATTTGAGCGCACCAAGTTGACGCCAGCCTATGGCCTGGTGGTGAAGCCCTGGGAACACATCTCCCTGTATGCTAACCATATCGAAGCGCTGCAGGCCGGCGAAACCGCCGGCAGCACCTATAACTCCGGCACCGTGGTCAACGGCGGCCAGGTGACCGGCATCGAAACGTCCAAGCAAAACGAAGTGGGAGTAAAAGCGGATTACGGCCGTATCGCCGGCTCGCTGGCGGTGTTTGAAATCAAAAAACCGGTCGCGGCCTATCGCTATCTGGGTACCAGCAACGGCAGCGCACAGTATGAATACGGCAACTACGCCGAAGAGCGCAACCGCGGTATTGAGCTGAATCTGTTCGGCGAACCGATACTCGGCGTGCGCCTCAACGGTAGCGCCACCTGGATGGATCCGGAGTTGACCAAAACCCAGGACGGCGCCAACGATGGTAACGACGCCATCGGCGTACCGCGCTATCAGTTCGTCTTGGGCGGCGAATGGGATCTGCCGTGGCTCAGCGGCGTCGCCGCCACCGGTCGTGTGATCCGTACCGGGTCACAGTATGTTGATGAAGCCAATGACCTGAAAGCCAGCGGCTGGACCCGCCTGGATTTGGGCGTGCGTTACGACATGCAACTGCCGAAAAACAATATCGTCTGGCGCGCCAACGTGGAAAACGTCACCAACGAGAACTACTGGGCTTCCGCCAGCGATGGCTACCTGACCCAGGGCGATCCGCGCTCGCTGAAACTCTCCATGACCGTGGACTTCTAAGCGCCACGCGGCTGGCGCTTGTCGCCCAGAGATACAGACGCACCGGCTTGCCGGTGCGTTTTTTTTTCCCTACCGGCGGCGGCGCAGCGGCCGTCGCCCCACTCGGTTAAAAATTCCGTTACGCCGGCCGATAGTTGATAACGGCTTTTTAACTGCCGGGAAAATGATCTACTATCATCGGGGTTCGCGTTTGCGGGGAGATTTTCTCGCGCGTCCTGTACATTGCCGCAAAAGTTAGAGACTAAGGAAAGCATGGAAATCTTTTTTACGATTCTTATCCTCACCCTTATCGTGTCCCTATCCGGGGTAGTGACACGTATTCTACCGTTTCAAATTCCGCTGCCCTTGATGCAAATCGCGCTCGGCGCGCTGCTCGCCTGGCCCAAATTCGGCCTGCACGTCGATTTCAATCCCGAGCTCTTCCTGGTGCTGTTCATCCCGCCGCTGCTGTTTTCCGACGGCTGGAAGACGCCGACGCGCGAATTTTTGCGGCACGGCGGCGAGATAGTGGCGCTGGCGCTGGTATTGGTCATTATTACGGTAGTGGGAATCGGTTATCTGATTTATTGGATGGTGCCGGGCATCCCGCTGGTGGCGGCGCTGGCGCTGGCGGCGGTGTTATCGCCCACCGACGCGGTGGCGCTGTCGGGCATCGTCGGCGAAGGCCGCATCCCGAAAAAGCTGATGGACATTTTGCAGGGCGAGGCGCTGATGAACGACGCCTCCGGTCTGGTGTCGCTCAAGTTCGCCATTGCGGTCGCGATGGGGACGATGGTGTTTTCCGTCGGCGGCGCTTCGCTTGAGTTTGTCAAAGTGGCGGCAGGGGGGCTGCTGGCCGGCGTGGCGGTGACCTGGGGATACAGCAAGTCCCTGCGGCTTATCACCCGCTGGAGCGGCGACGACGCCGCGACGCAGACGGTACTGCTGCTGTTGCTGCCGTTCGCCGCCTATTTGATTGCCGAACATATCGGCGTTTCCGGCATCCTGGCCGCGGTGGCGTCGGGTATGACCATCGGCCAGTCGGGTATAATACGCAATGCCCCGTTGGCGATGCGCCTGCGCGGCAATAGCGTCTGGGCGATGCTGGAGTTTGTGTTCAACGGCATGGTGTTTATTATGCTCGGGCTACAGCTGCCCGACATTCTTGAGACCTCCATCACCCAGGCTGAATTGGATCCCACTATCCAAACCTGGATGCTGTTTACCGATGTGATCCTCATCTACGCCGCGCTGATGGTGCTGCGTTTCGGCTGGCTGTGGCTGATGAAACGCATCAGTTTACGCTTTATGACCAAGCGGCCGATGGTGTTCGGCGACTATAGCACCCGCGAGATTCTGATATCGTCTTTCGCCGGCGTGCGCGGCGCCATCACGCTTGCGGGTGTGCTGTCGATCCCCCTGCTGCTCAGCGACGGATCGGCGTTTCCCTCGCGCTATCAGCTGGTGTTTATCGCCACCGGCGTGATTCTGTTTTCCCTGATCTGCGGCGTAATTGTTTTGCCGCTGTTGTTGCGCGGTATTCAGGTGTCCGACAAAGCGCAGCACCGCCAGGAAGAGCGCATGGCGCGCGCGGCGGCGGCGGAAGTGGCCATTGAAAGCCTGCATAAAATGGAAGAGCGGCTGGCCAATAGCCAGGAAGAGAATATCGACGCTCAGATCCTAAATGAAGTTAGCGCCCGGGTTATCGGCAATCTACGCCGCCGGATTGACGGCAATGACGATGCGGACAGCGCGCTGCTGATTGAAAATCTGGAACGGCGCATGCGGCTGAATGCGCTGCGCGCCGAGCGCGGTGAATATTATCATTTACGCGCGCAGCAAAAAATCAGCAATGAAACGCTGATGAAGTTGCTGCACGATTTAGATCTGCTGGAAGCGCTGCTGGTCGAGCACGAATAAGCCGCGCGGTCGGGCGGCCGCTTTGGGCGCCCTCACGCACCTGCTGCCCGCTGCGTTACGCGGCTAGCGGGGAGCTTGCTGCGCCCCCCGCAGGCGCTCGCCGGGTAGCCAACGTTCGCGGCAGGCGACAATCCACGCCTGCGCGCCATGAGAGAGATAGCTGTTCTGACGCCAGATAAGCCCGAGTTGCCATAGCATTTGCGGCATCAGCGGCAGCCAGAGCAGGCGTTGACTATCCAACCGCCGGCAGAGGGGTTCCGGCAGTACCGCTAATCCGATGCCGGCTGCAACCATCGCCGCCAGAAAATCCCACTGGCCGCTGCGTACCGCAATCTGCGGCTCAATGCCGGCCGCGTCGAATGCGTCGAGCAATTGCCGGTAGAGCGAGAAGTCTTCGTTGTAAATCAATACCGGCCACTCCCCCAGCAGCGTAAAGGGCACGTCCCGCCGCGTCAGCCACGGCGCGCGACGCGGCACTACCGCACACAGCGGATGACTGAACAGCGGCAGCGCCGCGAGGGCGGGGTCGACTTCGGCGGTCAATGCGGTCAGCGCCAGATCCAGTTCTCCGGCCAGCACCGCTTGCTGCATGGTGACGCCGCCAAACTCGGCGATCTCCAGCTCGATGCCCGGGTAGCGCTGGCGGAAATCGCCGATAAGCTCCGCCATCTGCGTCCCCACCATCGGCGGGATCCCCAACCGTAGCCTGCCTTTGCGCAGGGCGGTGATATCCTCGAGTTCCGCCTTCAGTTGCCCGAATTCGTCAAGGATCGCCAAGCCGCGCTGATAGACCGCCCGGCCGCTATCGGTCATCTTGAGCGCGCGTCCTTCACGAACGATCAACCGGCAATCCAACTCCTCCTCAAGATGTTTGAGCATTTTGCTGATGGTGGGCTGGGTCACGTAGAGTTTGGCGGCCGCCCGGGTGAAGCTTTGTTGCCGGATCACCTCGACAAAATAGCGTAGCGTTCGGATGTCCATTCACTATTCCTGGAGGGCATAATTTCTATGATATTAATTCATTTTCAGCAATATTTGCTAGCCGCCTATACTGTGAGCAATCTCACACTAATAAGGGTATCGCTATGCCGCTGACCGGGCGCCTCGTTATGCCGTCGCGTTGGGGTCGAGTGCAGGTGCCGTTGCAGGTGGCGCTGTACGTCGGGTTATTTGTGCTGGCGCAGCAGCTGGTGCTGCGCTTGCATTTGCCATTGCCGGCCAATATCGTCGGCATGTTCCTGTTATTGGCGCTAATTCTATTGCGCATCCTTCCTCTGCGTTGGGTGCGCGACGGCGCCCGCTGGCTGCTGGCGGAAATGCTGTTGTTCTTCGTGCCGGCGGTGGTGGCAGTGGTCAATTACACTCAACTGTTGCGCGTTGAGGGATGGCGGATCTTTCTGGTCATCGCGCTGAGCACCGCCTTGGTACTGGGGATCACCGCGTTGGTGGTGGACCGGGTCTATCGTTTTGAACTCTGGCTGGCGCGCAGGAAACGACATGAGCGGTGATTTTATGCTGGGGGCGCTGTGTCTGCTGGTCACGCTGCTGCTCTATTTCTTTAACAAACATCTTTATCGCCGTTTCCATCATCTGCCGCTGATGCCGCTGATTTTTACGCCAGCGGTGCTGGTCTTGTTGCTGGTACTGACCCATATCTCTTACCAGCACTATATGGGCGAGGCTCGCTGGCTATTATGGCTGCTGGGGCCGGCCACCATTGCTTTCGCGGTACCGGTTTATGAAAATATGGCCATCATCCGCCGGCATTGGCTTTCCTTGAGCGCCGGGGTCATCACCTCTACCGTGGTGGCGGTGGGCAGCTCGGTGTGGCTGGCGCGGCTGCTGGCGCTGCCGGAAGTGGTGCAGCGCAGTTTGTCTGTGCGCTCAATCACTACCCCCTTTGCGCTAGCGGCGGCGGAGCAGGTGGGTGGCCAGCCGGATTTGGTCGCGCTGTTCGTGGTGATTACCGGCGTGTTCGGCATGGCGGTTGGCGATATCCTGTTTTTGCGTCTGTCGGTGCGTGCCGGCGTGGCGCGCGGGGCGGGATTAGGTGCCTCCTCCCACGGCGCTGGCACCGCCCGCGCTTATGAAATGGGGCAACGGGAAGGGGTGGTGTCCAGTCTGGTGATGATGCTGGCAGGGGTGGTGACGGTGCTACTGGCGCCGTTAATTGGTCATATCATGTGGTAGCGCCCGTCACCCCGCGCCGCGCCCCCTTTGGCGCGGGCAAAGGGGGCGCGCGTAACGAAGCGCGAGGTCAATGATCCGCGCCGGTTGAAATGCCGATACCGGTCTGCGAACGGATGAATTGCGGCAGAAACAGCTCGCGTTCCCTCGCGCCCTGCGGCGAGTGATCGGTTATGGAAAACAGCCAAGTCCCGATAAACGCCACCAGCATTGAGAACAGCGCGGGATATTCATAAGGATAAATCGGCTTGGCGTGCCCCAACACCTGCACCCAAACGGTTGGGCCGATAATCATGAGTACTACCGCGGTAATCAGCCCCAGCCAGCCGCCGACCATCGCGCCGCGCGTGGTCAGCCGGCGCCAATACATCGACAGTAAAATGATGGGGAAATTACAGCTGGCGGCGATGGAAAACGCCAGGCCCACCATGAAGGCGATATTCTGGTTTTCAAACAGTATGCCGAGACCGATAGCCACAAATCCCAGCACCACCACGGTAATTTTCGACACCCGCAGCTCGTCGCGCCCCGTTGCGTTTCCCGCTTTAATCACGCTGGCGTACAGATCGTGGGAAACCGCCGACGCGCCGGCCAGCGTTAACCCCGCCACTACCGCCAAAATGGTGGCGAAAGCCACCGCCGAAATAAAGCCGAGAAAAAAGTTGCCGCCCACCGCATTGGCCAGATGGATCGCCGCCATGTTGTTACCGCCGAGCAGCGCGCCGGCGCTGTCTTTGAAAGCGGGGTTGGCGCCCACTAACAAAATCGCGCCGAAGCCGATAATAAACGTCAGAAAGTAAAAGTAGCCCATAAAACCGGTGGCGTAGAACACGCTTTTACGCGCCTCGCGGGCATCATTGACGGTAAAAAAACGCATCAGGATATGGGGCAGGCCCGCCGTCCCGAACATCAGCGCCAGCCCCAGCGACAGCGCCGAGACCGGATCGGCCACCAGCCCCCCGGGCCGCATGATAGCCGCGCCCTTGGCGTGTACCGCCATGGCATCGGCAAACAGTCGGTTAAAGCTGAAACCGACGGTTTTCATCACCATCAGCGCCATAAAGCTGGCGCCGGCCAGCAGCAGCACCGCCTTGATGATTTGTACCCAGGTGGTGGCCAGCATGCCGCCGAACAGGACGTACAACACCATCAAAATGCCCACCAGCACCACGGCGACATGATAATTGAGGCCGAAAAGCAGTTGAATCAGTTTGCCGGCGCCCACCATCTGCGCTATCAGGTACAGCGCCACCACCACCAGCGAGCCGCAGGCGGAAAGCGTGCGGATCGGTTTCTGCTGCAAGCGGTATGACGCGACATCGGCAAACGTATAGCGCCCGAGATTGCGTAGCCGTTCGGCTATTAAAAATAGAATGATCGGCCAGCCCACCAGAAAGCCGAGCGAGTAGATAAGCCCGTCATAGCCGGAGGTATAGACCAGCGCCGAGATACCGAGGAACGACGCGGCGGACATAAAATCGCCGGAGATCGCCAGCCCGTTTTGCAAGCCGGTGATATTGCCGCCGGCGGTATAATAATCTTTGCGCGAGCGGGTCCGTTTCGACGCCCAATAGGTAATATACAGCGTAGCGGCGACAAACAGCACAAACAGGATAATGGCCTGTAGGTTAAGCGGTTGGCGCTCAACCGCGCCGTTGACCGTTTCGGCCTGGATGAGCAGCGGAAAGGAGACCAGCGGCGGCGCCGCGGTCCAGAGGTATTTATTGGTCATACTGCACCTCGCGCAACAGCTGTTGGGTCAGACGGTCGAACTCGCCATTGGCGCGAATGACGTAAATACCGGTCAGTATGAAGGAGGCCACAATCAGACCGATGCCGAGCGGGATGCCGCGCGTCACGCTGGTACCGGGATGCAGCGGCGTTCCCAGCCAGTCTGGCGCGAAAGCGATAAGCAGAATGAACCCGTAGTACAGCACCAGCATGATTAGGGCAAGCAACAGGGCGAAACGCTGGCGTTTACTCACCAGCTCTTGAAAACGCGGATTGCTCTGTATCCGTTGATAAATGATCGCATTCATCAGGGATTCTCCAGTGGGGTCAGAGGTACGGTAGAAAAAGCCACCCGAAGGTGGCGGAGGACTACGAAGGCAAGGTCAGAGAGTGTTTTTCTTCCAGCAGCTTTTCGACCACGCCGGGATCGGCGAGCGTGGAAGTATCGCCCAGATTGCCGGTATCGCCGGCGGCGATTTTGCGCAAGATGCGGCGCATTATTTTGCCGGAGCGGGTTTTCGGCAGCGAATCGGTCCAGTGCAGGACATCAGGGGTAGCGATAGCGCCGATCTCCTTGCGCATCCAGGCGCGGACCTCGTTATATAATTCCGGCGTCGGGGTTTCGCCCGCGTTGAGCGTAATATAGGCATAAATTGCCTGGCCTTTAATGTTATGGGGGATCCCCACTACCGCCGCTTCGGCAATTTTCGGATGCGCCACCAGCGCCGATTCGATCTCGGCGGTGCCGAGGCGGTGGCCGGAAACGTTCAGCACGTCATCCACGCGACCGGTTATCCAGTAATAACCGTCCTCGTCGCGTCGGGCGCCGTCACCGCTGAAATACATGCCCTTGAAAGTGGAAAAATAAGTCTGCTCGAAACGATCGTGATCGCCATACAGCGTGCGCGCCTGGCCGGGCCAGGAGTCGGCAATCACCAGATTGCCTTCGCCGGCGCCCTCCACCGGCGTGCCGGCGTTATCCACCAGCGTGGGCTGCACGCCGAAAAACGGCAGCGCCGCCGAGCCGGGTTTCAGCGCCATGGCGCCGGGCAGCGGGGTGATCATGAAACCGCCCGTTTCCGTCTGCCACCAGGTATCGACTATGGGGCAGCGGCCATTGCCGATTTTATGGTAATACCACTCCCAGGCTTCGGGATTGATCGGTTCGCCCACCGAGCCCATGATCCGCAGCGACGTACGGTAAGTGCCGGCTATCGCCTTGTCCCCTTCGGCCATGAGCGCGCGGATAGCGGTCGGCGCGGTATAGAGGATATTAACCTGATGTTTATCCACCACTTGCGCCATCCGGCTGGCGTCAGGCCAGTTGGGTACGCCCTCGAACATGAGGGTAATGGCGCCGCAGGCCAGCGGACCATAGAGAAGATAGCTGTGGCCGGTTACCCAACCGACGTCGGCGGTACACCAGTAAATATCGCCGGGATGATAATCGAAGACGTATTTAAAGGTCGTGGCGGCGTAGACCAGATAACCGCCGGTGGTGTGCAGCACGCCCTTCGGGGTGCCGGTGGAGCCGGAGGTATAAAGAATGAACAGCGGATCCTCTGCGCCCATCGCCACGGGCGGGCAGGCCTCGTCGGCGCCGTTGACGGCGTCATGCCACCACACATCCCGGTCGGGGTGCCAGTCAATGGCGTTGCCGGTACGGCGGAACACGATGACCCGGTTGACGCTCTTCACCGCCGGATGATTTAGCGCGTCGTCGATATTCTTCTTCAGCGGGATCTTCCGCCCGGCGCGCAGCCCTTCGTCGGCGGTCACCACCAATTTGGCGCTGGAGTCGATAATGCGGCCGGCGATCGCCTCCGGCGAAAAACCGGCGAAAATCACCGAGTGGACGGCGCCAATGCGGGCGCAGGCCAGCATGGCCACCGCCGCTTCCGGCACCATGGGCATATACAGGGCCACCACATCCCCTTTACCGATCCCTTGCGCCTTCAAAACATTGGCGAAGCGGCACACCGCCTGATGTAATTCGCGGTAGGTAAGGGTTTTACTTTGGCTGGCGTCATCCCCTTCCCAGATAATGGCGGTTTGGTCGCCTCGTTCTGACAAATGACGATCGAGACAGTTGGCAGCCACATTTAATGTGCCGTCTTCAAACCAGCGGATATTGACATGGCCGGGATCGAAGGTAGTATTTTTCACCGTCCTGAAAGGGGTAATCCATTCCACAATCTGAGCATATTCCCGCCAAAAGGAATCGGGATTGTTGATGGACTGCGCATACAATTTCCGATACTGCTCTGCAGAAATCAGCGTATGTTCCGCCAGGCTATCGGGAATCGGGTAACGATGGGGTTGGCTCATAGTTTCCTCCTTGTATTTGTTAATGATATGTCAACCCTTGGTTAATTAAACCTCCCTGGATTGGCTTTGTTTCTTTTTTGCGCGACAGATCACGCATCGCCTATAAGGTCTCTGCACTTATGGAAAAAACATACCCCCGCCAGACCTGGGATAACAGGCATTAATGGCCCTCTCAGACCCTTTTCAGCGATATTTATCATTTTATTCTGTTTAAAAAGCGTATATAAAGGCGGGTAGCGCGTCTGATAGCAGCGATTTCAGCGCGTTTTCTATTACTTAACCCTTTAATAACAAAGAGTTAAAGTTAATCTCCTGTAAAATACGTGGAATAACCGGAAAAATTGTCGAAAGCTCTTATAAATCAAGTCTTAACGAGGCGCCGCGTGTGCTCGGCGTTTTTGAGATTTTCGATTTATACCAACTTTTTAAAGCACCCCCGCTTCGCATGATCATAAGAGGTGAATAAGTGAAGCCGGTGACGGAGATGGACAGGTGTTCGTCACGGTGGGGTCTACTATGGAAAGCACTATTGTTATGAAAAAGTTAAAAATAACGCTCGCCTGGCAAATTCTCGTTGCTTTAGTCCTGGGTATCCTGCTCGGTGCGGTACTCCATAACCAGGGAGAATTACGCGATTGGATGATTGCCAATATTCTTTCGCCGGCCGGGGATATTTTCATCCGCATGATCAAAATGATCGTGGTGCCCATCGTGGTCGCCACGCTGGTTGTCGGCATTGCCGGTATTGGCGATGCCAAAAAGCTCGGCAGCATCGGATTTAAAACCATCCTGTATTTCGAGATAATCACGACGCTGGCGATCATTCTGGGAATTACCCTCGCCAATGTCTTTCACCCCGGCCACGGGATTGATATGTCGACGCTGGCGGTGGTGGATATCTCAAAATATGAGCAAACCACCGTTGCAGTGCAGTCCAGCGGTCATAGTCTGGTCGGCACCATTTTGTCGCTTATCCCGGCGAATATTTTTGCCTCGATGGCCAACGGCGACATGTTGCCGATCATTTTCTTCTCCGTCTTGTTCGGCCTCGGCCTGGCCTCTTTGCCGGAAAATACCCGAGCGCCGCTGTTAAATGTGTTCAACGCGGTCGCGGAGACGATGTTCAAAGTCACGCATATGGTGATGCGCTATGCGCCGGTGGGGGTTTTTGCGCTGATTTCGGTCACCGTGGCGACCTTTGGCTTCGCCTCGCTGCTGCCGCTGGCCAAGCTGGTGCTGTTGGTATACGGCGCCATTATCTTTTTTGCCCTGGTGGTGCTGGGGGCCGTGGCGCGGCTCTGCCGGTTGCGTATTTGGACGCTTATCTGCATTTTAAAGGAAGAGCTGATTCTGGCCTTCTCCACCGCCAGTTCGGAAAGCGTGTTGCCGCGCATTATCGAAAAAATGGAGGCGTACGGCGCACCGGCGGCGATTACCGGCTTCGTGGTGCCGACGGGGTATTCGTTCAATCTGGACGGGTCGACGCTGTATCAGAGTATCGCCGCCATTTTCATCGCGCAGCTGTACGGCATTGAACTGTCCCTGGGCCAGGAAGTGGTGCTGGTGCTGACGCTGATGGTCACCTCCAAGGGGATCGCCGGCGTACCGGGCGTATCCTTTGTGGTGCTGCTGGCGACGCTTGGCAGCGTGGGCATTCCGCTAGAGGGGCTGGCGTTTATTGCCGGCGTCGACCGGATCCTGGATATGGCGCGTACCGCGCTTAACGTAGTGGGGAATGCGCTGGCGGTGCTGGTGATCGCCAAATGGGAAAATCAGTACGACAGCGTGCAGGCGCTGGCGTATGAGAAAGAGATGTTGGCAACCAAAGACTGATTGTCACCCGTCTGCCCGATCAGCGCCCCATGGCGCTATCGGCAGGGGGAATGCCGGCGCGAAGCAGAGACCAAAACGGCCCGATGTTAATGATATCAGGCCGTTTTGGTTGGAGCGGTAATGAGGTGTCAAGGTGACCCGCGCGGCCAAGGCGGCGTGGAAAAACCCGCGGATCGCCCCAGATGCGTTGACGCCATCAGCCGCGGCGGTGCAGCAGCTTGTACAGCGCCGGAATGACCAGCATCGACAACAGCGGCGCGCTGACCATCCCGCCGACCATCGGCGCGGCAATGCGCTGCATCACCTCCGAGCCGACGCCGCCGCCCCACATGATCGGCAGCAGGCCGGCCATGATGGTCGCAACGGTCATGACTTTCGGCCGCACGCGCAGCACCGCGCCCTCGCGAATGGCCGCCAGCAACGCCCGTTCGTCTAACTGCCCCTGTTCGTCGCGGTGCTTGACCAGCGCGTGGTTAAGATACAGCACCATAATCACGCCGAATTCTGCCGCAACGCCGGCCAGCGCGATAAAGCCCACCGCGGCCGCCACCGACAAATTGTAGTTCAGCAGATAGAGCAGCCAGACGCCGCCAATCAACGCAAACGGCAGTGTGCCCATGATAAGCAGCGCATCGCGCACCCGGCTGAAGGTGATATACAGTAGAACAAAGATAATCGCCAGCGTGAAAGGCAGTACGATTTTCAGCTTGGCGCTGGCGCGCTCAAGATACTCGAACTGCCCGGACCAACTGAGCGACACCCCCTGCGGTAGCTTGACCTGTTGCGTCACCGCGCGCTGCATCTCCTCGACGGCCGATTTCAAATCCCGGCCGCGCAGATCGACATAGATCCAATTCGACAGCCGGGCATTTTCGCTTTTCAGCATCGGTGGCCCGTCATTAACGCGGATGGAGGCCAAATCCCCCAGCGTAACCTGCGCGCCGGCCGCGGTGATAACCGGCAGGTCGCGCAGTTTTTGCACCGAATCCCGCAACTCGCGCGGATAGCGCACATTAATGGGATAACGTTCGCGCCCCTCGATGGTTTGGCCGATGTTCTCTCCGCCGACGACCGCGGCGACCAGGGACTGTAGCGCCTGCACCGTGACGCCATAGCGCGCGGCGCGCACCCGGTCGATATCCACATCGATATAGCGTCCGCCTTTCAAGCGCTCCGCCAGCGCCGACGTGACGCCCGGCACCTGCCGTACCACCCGTTCGATTTGCTGTGCGACCTCTTCAATCTGGTCAATGTTATTGCCGTTGACCTTGATGCCAACCGGACTCTTGATACCGGTGGCCAACATATCCAGCCGGTTGCGGATGGGCGGTACCCACACATTGGCAATGCCGGGCAGGGAGACGGCGTTATCCAGCTCGCGCACCAATTTATCCATGGTCATCCCCGGTCGCCACTGCTGTTTGGGTTTGAAATGAATCGTGGTTTCCAGCATGGTCAGCGGCGCTGGATCCGTCGCGGTATCCGCCCGGCCCGCTTTACCGAATACCGTCTCCACTTCCGGCACGGTCTTGATAAGCCGATTGGTCTGCTGTAGTAGCCGAGCGGCTTCGCGCGCCGAGATGCCGGGCAGAGTCGAGGGCATGTACAGCAAATCCCCTTCGTCTAGCGGCGGCATGAACTCGCTGCCTAGCCGGCTGAGGGGATAAAGGGTAACCAACAACAGCGTGAGCGATAGACCGAGCGTGGCCCAGGGCCTGGCCAGCGCCAAATCCAGCACGGGGCGATACAGCGCAATCAGCCAACGGTTAAGGGGATTGGCCCTCTCGTCTGGAATGCGGCCGCGGATGAAGTACCCCATCAGTACCGGCACCAGCGTGATCCCCAGGCCGGCGGCGATCGCCATGGAGTAGGTCTTGGTGAACGCCAGCGGGCTGAACATCCGGCCCTCCTGCGCCTCCAGCGAGAAAACCGGAATGAAAGATAGAGTGATGATCAGCAGGCTACAGAAAAGCGCCGGCCCCACTTCGGTGGCGGCGCGGGCGGAAACGTGCCAATAGTCCTCGTTTGACGGCGTCTTGCCGGGATGATCATGGCGCCACTGCTCCAGCACCTTGTGCATGTTCTCTATCATCACGATGGCGGCGTCGACCATGGCGCCGATGGCGATGGCGATACCGCCGAGCGACATGATATTGGCGTTGATTCCCTGATAACGCATGACGATGAAGGCGCCCAATATGCCGAGCGGCAGGGTGATTATCGCCACCAGCGCGGAGCGGAAGTGAAACAAAAACAGACTGCACACCAGCGCCACGACGATAAACTCTTCGATCAGTTTATGGGATAACGAATCAATGGCCTGCTCAATCAAGTGGGAACGGTCGTAAACCGGCACGATTTCTACGCCCGGCGGCAGACTGCGGCGAATGTCCGCCAGCTTGTTTTTAACGCCGTTGATCGTATCCAGCGCATTTTTACCGTAGCGCATAATGACGATCCCGCCGGCGACTTCTCCTTCCCCGTTCAGTTCCGCCACGCCGCGTCGCATCTCCGGCCCGAGGCGGACCTGCGCCACATCGGACAACAATATCGGCACGCCGCCGCGGGCGTCGATGACAATGTGGTTGAAATCCGCCAGCGTTTTCAAATAGCCGGCGGTGCGTACCATATATTCGGCTTCGCTCATCTCCAGCACCGAGCCGCCGCCCTCCTGGTTGGCCTGCTGTACCGCTTCGATGATTTGTTGATGGCTGATATTCAATGCGCGCATCTTGTCCGGCTGCAGCACCAACTGGTATTGCCGCACCATGCCGCCGAGGCTCGCGACTTCCGCCACGTTGGGCACGGTTTTCAACTCAAACTTAAGGACCCAATCCTGCAACGCCCGCAGCTCCGCCAGATTGTGCCGGCCGCTGCGATCCACCAGCGCGTACTCATAAACCCAGCCGACGCCGGTTGCGTCCGGACCCAGGCCGGCGCGAGCCTCTGCCGGCAGCGTCGCTTGCGTCTGGCTCAGGTATTCCAGCACCCGCGATCGTGCCCAATAGGGATCGGTACCATCGGCGAACAGGACATAGATATAAGCATCGCCGAACATGGAGAAGCCGCGCACGGTGGTCGCGCCGGGAACCGACAGCATCGTGGTCGTCAAAGGCCAGGTAACCTGATCTTCTACAACCTGCGGCGCTTTGCCGGGATAGCTGACCCGAACGATGACCTGGACATCGGACAGATCCGGTAGCGCGTCCACCGGCGTGCGTTGTAGAGACCAAATGCCCCAGGCCGCCAGCAGCAGCGCCGCCAAGATGACAAGCAGGCGGTTGCGCAGCGACCAGCGAATAATGAAAGCGATCATTGGTCGCCCCTTAGCGGTACGATGGTGGTGAGTTGCGCGCCGCTGTCGTTCAGGATAAAGGCGAATTGCACCCGGCTACCGATGTTGACCTCCGGCGGTAAACCGCTCTCGAGCAGCGTGAAATCCATGGTCATCGCCGGCCAGTCCAACGCCGCGATGGCGCCGTGGGCCAGGGTCACCCGCCGATCATGACGGGCTTTCAGCGTCCCTTCTCCCCGGTAGGTTTGCGGCGAGGCGTCGTGGCTGCCGGCATCATGATGCGCCTGTGGCGATGCCGATGCGCCGCCGGCGCTGTCATTGCCTGACGGCATCGCCGGCATGGGCGGCGAGGCGTCGTGGCTGCCGGCAATATGATGCGCCTGTGGCGGGGCCGATGCGCCGCCGGCGCTGTCATTGCCTGACGGCGTCGCCGGCATGGGCGACGAGATGTCGTGGCTGCCGGCATCATGATGCGCCTGTGGCGGGGCCGATACGCCGCCGGCGCTGTCATTGCCTGACGGTGTTGCCGGCATGGGCGCTGAGGCGCCCTGGCCATCGGCCGGCGCACCCGCTAGCTGCGGCAGCGCGCCGCGCAGGCTGGCCTCGGAGTCGATGAGGAATTGCCCGGCGGCGACGACTTTATCCCCGTCGTGCAGCCCGTTGACGATTTCAACCCGGTCGCCCAAACTGCGCCCGGCAGTGACCGCAACCGGCCGGAAATAGCCGTCACCCTCGGCCAGCAGCACGGTATTGCGGCTGCCGGTCTGTAGTAACGCGTCCTGGGGGATCGTCAGCACCGTTTCACCTGTAGCGCCGCCGTCGGCCCGCTGCACCCGCATGTACATGCCCGGCTGTAGGCGGGCGTCATGATTATCGATAGCGATACGCGCCCGGTAGGTGCGGGTGCTGTTATCCACGACCGGCAGCAACTCTTCGACACGCCCGTGAAAACGCATGTCCGGCCAGCGCGCGGTGGTGGCGACAATGTCATCCCCCGCCGCCACGGCACCGGCTTGCGCCTGCGGGAAATCGGCCACCAACCACAACGGATCCAGCGATGCCAGCTCAAACAGCGGCTGCGCCGCGGTGACCTGGCTACCCTCACGGACCGACAATTGGCTAATAAAGCCGCTTGCCGGCGCGCGCAGGGTGATGCGGGTCTGCGGTTGCCCGCTTCGCTCAACCGTGCGGATGACCTCCTCCGGCATCAACAGCAATTGCAGTTTCTGGCGCGCAGCGGCCGTCAAGGCGCGGTCCCCCAGTTGCCTTATCGCCAGATATTCCTGTTGGGCGGCATTCCACTCGGGGATCCACAGCCGCGCCAGCGGCTGATTCTGCGTGACGCGCTGCTGTTCGGCGCGGACGTATAATTTATCCACCAGTCCGCCGGCCCGCGCCGGAATAACGCGAAGGCCGCGATCGTCGATATTGACGGTACCGAAGGCGTCCAGGTCCCGCAACAGCGTACTTTTCTGCACCGTCGCGACCGCCACGCCCAGGTTTTGCTGTTGGCGGGCGCTGAGGGTTATCCCGCCGTTATCCTGCGACTGATCGGCATAGCGGGGCGTCAGCGGCATATCCATAAACGGTGATTTGCCGGGCTTGTCGAAACGTTGGCCGGGTACCATGGGATCGTACCAATATAATACTTTGCGATGGTCGTCAGGGCGCGCATCCTGCGCCGTGACGACCTGCTCCGGCGCGGCTGGGTGCAGCGCATAGCCGGCGGCGAACGCCGCAATCAACCCGGCGATCGCCAGCGTGATGACGCCGGTACGGCCGGTAACAGAGAGGCTCATAGCCTATTCTCCTCGGGGATCAAATAGCGGATGGCGGCCCAGTCCTGGGCCAGTTGTCTGGCGGCACGGCTTTCCTCGAGCTCGCTGCTCAATAGCGCCTGGCGAGCCTCAAGCAGCTCGCCCAAGCCGGCGGTACCGCTGCGATATTGCGCCTGCACAAGCGCGATGCGCTGGCGCTGCAATGGCAAGACCTCCTGGGTTTGCCGCCGCCAGCGGCTTTGGGATGCTTCATAGCGGGCGATCAGCGCCTGTAACTGCGCGGTATGATCGCGAATGGCGAGCGCCAGCCGATCATTGGCCTCAAAGGTGCGCGCCCGATCGGCCGCGTGCTCCTTGTCCTGGCGCTGCGACTGAAATAGCGGCAAATCGACCGTGAACATGATGCCGGCCATATCGTCATAGCCGCTGGCGCGCTGGGCGTAGTACACCTCCACGCCGACATCAGGCAGCGCGGCGACGGCCGATTGGGCCGAGCGAGCCTGCGCGACGTCCGCCTCCCGACGCGCCTGCAGAATTTCGGGGTGCTGCGAGATACCCTGAGTGAGCACGGCCACATCCGCCGGTAGGCGCTCAAAGCGCGGCAGCGCGCCTGTAGGTTGCACTTGAGCGACGCCGGTGAGTTGCGTGAGACGCGCTTGGGCCAGCGCCACATCCCGGTGGGCATCGGTGACGGTATCGCGCATGGCGCTAAGCGCCAGGCGTGCGTCCAGCACCGCGGCCGCATTGGCGCCGGCCGCGACGCCGGCGCGTCGTACACCGATTTGCTGTTCGCTCTCCGCCGCCAGCCGCACGGCGCTGTCCACGGCGCGTTGCGATAGCGCCAGATCCAGCCAGGCTTGCGCGGTATCCCGCTGGAGCTGCGCGCGCAGACGCTGATAGTTTGCCGAGACGGCGTCCGCCTCGGCGCGGATGGCGTCCGCCTTGCGGTCACGTTTGGTCTGACTGATATACTCCTGCATGATGCCCACGCGCTTCATGGTCATCCCCTCCCGGCTGAAGCGGCGATCGTTACTGCCGCCCACCGGGACATTTTCAATACCGAACTTAAGCTGCGGGTCCGGCAGCTGGTTGGCGGTGTCGGCCTGGTTTTCCAGCGCCTGACGTTGATAAACGGTGGCGGATAAATCCGCCGAGTAGCGTTCGGCTCGGACCAGTGACTCAGCAAGCCCCATCTCTTCGGCGCCGGCGGCCGTAGAGAAAAGGAGCGCGAGGACCAGCCATGCCCGAGGATAACGGCACGGTAACAGCATGATATTCCTCGCTTATGGCTGGATGGGCTGAATGGCGGTGACGGTATAGCTGCCGTTTTGCAAGCGGAAGCTGAAATTCACCGCGGTGCCTGTGGCGAGCGGCTTGGCCGCCAGCGCGTCGGGCAGCGCGAACGTCATGGTCATCGGCGGCCATTTGAGCGCGGGGATCGCGTGATGGGCGATGGCGACTTCATGCGCATCCCAACGCGCGATGGCGCCTTGCGCGCTATAGACTGCGGCGGCGGTATCGACGTCGGCCTGCTGTGTGGCCGGCAAGGTCTGAGCAGCGGCGGTCATCGCGCCGGCGTGGTCGTGCATCATCTGCGCCATGCCGGGCTGGCCGTCAGCGGCGATGAGCGTCATGGCTGGGGTAGCGGGGGTGTCGGCGTGGTCGAGCATCATTTGCGCCATGCCGGGCTGGCCGTCAGCGGCGATGAGCGTCATGGCTGGAGTAATGGGGGTGTCGGCGTGGCCGTGCATCATCTGCGCCATCGCGCCAGGAGCGCCGGCGACGGTTAGCGTGGCGGACGCAGAGGCGTCCAGCGGCAAAAAAAGGGAAAACAGGCTTACAACAGCGCTAACGCTGAGCGATAAAGTACGCATGAGGACAATTCCTGAACAAAAGTCAATAACTGCCGGCGCAATGACTGCGTCGACAACCGATTGCGTTTTGTCAGGTGGTTATTCTCGGTAGCGGCAGAACTTCTCTTCCGCCGGCGGCCCCGCGATGGGCGGCATCAGCCAGGCAACGATTTGTTGCCGTGGCGGCTCATGCCGGTCGATTAGACTGAGTCTGGCGCTGTTCGGCAGCGCGATAATCGGCGCGTGATGGTTTTCCTGCTGCGCCGAATCCGGCAGGCAGTGTTTACCGCAGATCGGTTCGGTGGTGCTGGTGTGGCCCGGCTGCGGGATGGCGCTATGGATCATGCCCTCACTGTGCTGAATACTGGGCGGCAGCGAGATGGGTTTGAGATTGCAATCGTGGCTGGCCAGCGCCAGCTGCGCGTTCATCCACAGCCAGATAAACAGCATGCACTGCCAGGCAATCCGCCGGCGGCGGCGGCTAAGCAGATGGCTGAATCGGGCGGGACGAACACAAACGCGCATGAAATTCCTATTTCAAGTTGTTGATAAATAAGTTGGCCAAGCTTAAGTGAACGTGAAAAACACACCAGGCTTATTGATACGCATCAATATTATCGGCATAAACACCCATTACATGAGCAAATTTGCGCTTATTGACAATTCGCCGCCGCAATAACCGACACGGCTTACGCGTGAGCGTCACCCTGTTCGCTGGCGCTACGGCGGCTTGGCGCACCACCACGAACCGGCGGGATACCCGCGGGCAAGATCAGGGCGCACCGCCGGCCGGGCGGCGCCTAAGCCATCGGCGCCGCGCAAATGATCCGGCAGCGCCAGTAGGTATGGATGCCTCTGTCACTGCGGCAACAGGGCTAAATAGGCCGCCTCTGTCACTGCGGCGACAGGGCTACATTGGCCGCCTCTCTCACTGCCGCGACAGGGGGGAATGTGGCTGCCTCCCTCACTGCGGCGACAGAGGTAAATTGGCCGCCTCTCTCTCTGCGGCGGCATGGGTGGAAATGGCTGCCCCCCCGCGTCGGCAGCCCCTATCGGTTTGGTTACTCCCTCGTGTCGGCGACGCCGGTGGGAGCGGGGCTCCCCTTCGCGTCGCCGGTCTCCATCGCTGCGCTTATCTCCGCCGCGTTGAGCGACGCCCGCAAGCTCGCCCCTTGTAGCCTGCGCTGCGCATGCAAATCGTGGATCACCTGATTGCCGCTGCCGCGCCAAATTAGCGCGGGATCGTGTAAATCCTGCACGAATTTGCCGTCCACTAGCACATCCACAAGCGCTACCACCTGCTGCTGCGCCTCGGTTAGCGTCCCGAGGGTATAGCCGGTCCACATCCAAACATCTTTATCGGGGCATTCCCGACGTACCCGTTGCAGCAGACGGCGAATCGGCGCCAGATTTGCCGGATGCAGCGGATCGCCGCCCGACAGGGATAAACCCTGCCGCCGGATACGCGTATCCTGCAAATGGCAAATAATGCGATCCTCCATCTGCGCGGTAAAGGGTAAACCGGAATTAAGCCGCCAGGTGCTTTTGTTGTAGCATCCCGGACATTGGTGCTCGCAGCCGGAGACGAACAGCGTACAGCGCGTACCGGGGCCATTGATGACGTCCACCGGGTAGTACTGATGGTAATTCATCGTCCCTCAACCCAGCTCGCCGGTCGAGAGATGCTTGACGCGCCGTTTGACTTCCTCCTGTTTACCGGCGTTAAACGGCCGCGCATCCGGGCTGCCCAGATAACCGCAGACCCGTCGGGTCACCGACACGCGCGCCGGGTTATGGTTGCCGCATTTCGGGCAGGTAAAGCCCTTACTGGTGCAGGCGAATTCGCCGGTAAAACCGCACTCGTAGCACTCATCGATAGGGGTATTAGTACCGTAGTAAGGCACGCGGTGATAGCTGTAGTCCCAGACATCTTCCAGCGCGCGCAGGTTGTGTTGCAGATTAGGGTACTCGCCGTAACAGATAAAACCGCCGCTTGCCAGCGGAGGATAGGGCGCCTCGAAATCCAACTTGTCATAGGGATTCACTTTCTTTTCCACGTCCAGATGGAAACTGTTGGTGTAATACCCTTTATCGGTGACGCCGTCGATAATACCGAACTCGGCGGCGTCCAGGCGGCAAAAACGGTCGCACAGGTTTTCGCTCGGCGTACTGTAGAGGCTGAAACCATAACCGGTTTCTTTCTTCCAACGGTCGGTCGCCGCCTGCAACCGTGCGACGATCGCCAGCGCTTTCTCCCGCAGCTCGACGCTGTCGTAAACGTGGGTGCGGTTGCCAAATAGCGCGTTAATGGTTTCGTGAATGCCGATATAGCCCAGCGAAATGGTGGCGCGACCGTGTTTGAAGATCTCGGCGATGTTGTCATCCGCCTTCAGGCGCACGCCACAGGCCCCTTCCATATACAGTATTGGCGCGACCCGCGCTTTTACGCCGTCCAGTCGGGCGATACGGGTCATCAACGCTTTTTTGGCCAGCCGCAGCCGCTCGTCCAGCAATGACCAGAAGCGCGCTTCGTCGCGTTCAGCCTCCAGCGCAATGCGCGGCAAATTGAGGCTGATAACGCCAAGATTATTGCGGCCATCGTGGACAAGCTGGCCATTTTCCTCATAGGCACCGAGGAAACTGCGGCAGCCCATCGGCGTTTTAAACGATCCGGTGACTTTCACCACCTGGTCATAATTGAGGATGTCGGGGTACATCCGTTTGCTGGCGCACTCCAGCGCCAGCTGTTTGATATCGTAGTTAGGATCGCTGAATTTATGATTGACGCCATCGCGAATCGCGAACACCAACTTGGGGAACACCGCGGTTTTCCGGTTTTTACCCAGACCAGCGATGCGGTTGCGCAGTATGGACTGCTGAATCAGCCGCGATTCCGCGCTGGTGCCCAGCCCGAAGCCGAAAGTGACGAACGGCGTCTGACCGTTGGCGGTGTGCAGAGTATTGACCTCATATTCCAGCGACTGGAAAGCATCAAAACACTCTTTTTCGGTACGGGCGCGGGCATAGCCTTCCGCATCCGCAATATGCCATTCACTGGCGGTGTTACGGTGCTTGTCATAACTGGCGGCGACATAGGGCGCTAGGATTTCATCGATCCGATTAATGGTGGTGCCGCCGTAAATATGGCTGGCGACCTGGGCGATAATTTGCGCGGTGACCGCGGTGGCGGTGGAGATCGAGCGCGGCGGCTCTATCTCGGCGTTGCCCATTTTAAAACCCTGGGTAAGCATGCCCTGTAAATCGATGAGCATGCAGTTGAACATGGGAAAGAACGGCGAGTAATCCAGATCGTGATAATGAATCTCGCCGCGTTCGTGGGCCAGCACCACATCGCGCGGCAGGATGTGTTGCCGGGCGTAATGTTTGGCGACGATCCCGGCCAGCAAATCGCGCTGGGTGGGGATCACTTTGCTGTCCTTATTGGCGTTTTCGTTTAACAGCGCCATATTGCTCTGTTCCACCAGCCCGCGGATTTCCTGGTTCAACCGGCCGCGCTGCTCGCGCGCCACGTCGCGATCGTGACGGTATTCGATGTACAGCCGCGCGAGGGTTTTATAAGGACCCGCCATCAGCTGATTTTCCACCGCGTCCTGGATATCGCGGATATCCACATGGGAGCGGGACGCCATCTGCCGCGCGACCAGCGCGGCGACGGTCGCGCAATAATCCGCGTCGTCTACGCCTGCCGCCTGTGCGGCATGCAAAACCGCCTGGAAAATACGCTGTTCATCGAAATTGACCTGACATCCGTCCCGTTTGATCACTACCGGTTGCACGATGTGACTCCTTGTATGCCGAGAGAGGTTAAGCGCCGCACCTGCGGGCAGCGCCTGAAAAAGACAATCGCTCATGTTGCCAAGGTCGGCTACGCCGCGGAGCGTTTACGCGCGCAAACCGCGCGTGCCGGCCAGTAATCATCCGCGATGCGACGAAGCGGCCGATTGCCGGCAGTGTGTGCGCTGCATCGCATGGCACTATATGTAGTCTTTGTGATGTGATTTTGGCACAAGATGTAGAAAAGCGTCGCAACGATCGCACTAAAAATTGACTTTGCGCAATAAAGTTTATGTTCGGATGAATTGCTGGTCAGCGCGATTTTTACCCGTCCGCGCGGTAACGCTTGAAATAGCTGGGAAAAGGGGAGGTAGGCGAATTTTACCCCTTTCCCGGCAGCAAATTTGGACTTGACGGCGGTGATAAATCGGCGGTGCGCTGCGGCAACGCCAACGCCAACGCCAACGCCAACGCCAACGCCAACGCCAACGCCAACGCCAACGCCAACGCCAACGCCACCCCCGGCACCTGGCGCAGCGGCGATGGGCGATAAAGAGAAAAGGGACCTTGTCAGCGATTAAGGCTGTACCGTGGTGATCCTACGGCGAGGCGGCGCCGGTTGATGCTGCCGGGTGATGGCGTCGTAGGCTTTGCTCATGCCCAATTTGCCCGCCACGCGCTCAAGGGAAACGCGCTTTAACAGTTCGGCGGTGATGGGGCGCTTCTCGTCGTTAAACACCATCGCGCCGAGAAGCTCGGTGAACGGCTGTGATTGCACCAATGTCATGATGAAATCCGCCTCCGATTCATGCTGACAAGGCAGGAAATAAAGGGTGTCGTCCAGCATCACGGGCTTGCCATTCATAGGCCCCACCTTCATGAAATTAAACGACTTGTAGAAGCCTGAGATGGCGACTTTCCAGGGCGCAAAGGTATAGGCGCCGACGCCAAACACCGAGAAACGCGGCTTTCCCCGATAGATAACGCTGCCCCGGGCATCGAGTCTATCCCCATGATCCATCAGGTATCGCCAGGTCTTCGGCACCGTGCCGGCGAGCGTAGCGGTATCCTCGCCGATCTCTTTCTGGGTGACGATCATGACGCGGTCCGCGCGGCTCCTGCCTTTCGCCACATCGGAGCTTTTGAGCAGCGGAAAGACGATGTCGGTTTCAAGATCCACGCACTCTCCCAGGCCATTGGTCAGCAGGCCGTCCCCCCCCTTGGACAGCTCCATGACCTTTGAACAGTCGTGCTTCACGCCGGAGCGCCAGACGTAATGCGTGTTGGTGGCAATCAGATCGCGATGGCGGAGGTACGAGTCGACATTGGCGACCAGAAACTGATCGTGAAAACCGATGGTGGATTCCGGCGCCGAGGCTTCAAGGCTGGCAAAGACATCACAGTCTTGCGAGTCATCCCCAACGGCGATCGGCAGGACAAAAAGGCAGGCTTCGACGGCAGCGCCAAAATGCTGCATGGCATCGATCTTATAGATGGCGGCTCGACCGACCGGGTCGCCTCGCCGCCACGCTTGCCGCAGCAATTTTCGCGCCACCGCGGTCTTGACGAGCATTGCTATCCAGCCTGAGCGTCCCCGAAGCCATTCCAACTGCCTAAGCAGCATCCATTCGGAAATATCGAAGTTGGCTTTGCCGGTCAGTGCGTCCAGTCCCTTATGCCCTTGGAAATTGCTTTTCGCGGGCAGATTGGCGCTCTGTAGCAGCCCCAGTTCGGCATTGGTGACCCACGGGGGGTTACCCAATACTAACCATGGCCCCGGATCGTCAGACAGCACCGCGTCCCAGTCGAGGGTAAAGAAATCGCCCTGGTCCACCCGGGCGGCGCGACCAAGACGCATCCGGGCTTCCTGCACGTATGCCGCATTGATTTCAAGGCCCAGCACATGCCGCGCCGCAGGGAAATGCGCAACGGCGGCCTCAAGGAAAGCGCCTTGGCCGCAGGTGGGCTCCACCACGGCGCCGGGGGAAATGCCGCGTCGAGTCAGGACGGCACACACGGCGCGCGCCAGACCCAGCGGCGTTTGAAAATCCCCGAATTGCCACACGTTCCGCTCTTTTTTGCCGGCCATGGTCAGCGCACCCTTTCCAGACCGTCCACGCTACCCGCCTGTATTATCACCCGACTGTACTGCAGCCGCCATTGCAGTGCGTTTGAGATAGTGAGGTAACCTTGCAGCGGCGGTTCAGCCAAAATGGTTTCGGCAATGTTACGCGCTTCGATTTCGTCAACGGGCAAGTTTCTATCCTGGAGAAAGGCCACAATATCGTCAGCATTTCCCTCATTAGCAATAATTTGTCGTAGGCCGCGCGTCGTCTGGAAGTCGGCGGTACGGCCCTTATCCACGAAAATCGTGTGCATCATATTCAGCCGGCCCGTACGGGCGAACGGATCGTCCACTTTCTCATAGACAAACACAATGAGGTGGTAGCCGAGACCATAGATCTTCTGACGCGCCGACTTATAGGGGCAGGAGGATTGCGGTTGGCGGATGCTCGTAACCTTGATATCAACGTTCAAACTCGGCAGATCGATGCCGTTGGCCGAATTACCCGCGCCGAACCGATAACGCTCCATGAGATGGGAGGTGAATTTGTGCTCAAGATAGGTCCCGACCGCCTTGCCGTCCGTTACTCCATATAACGCCGGCTCATCATATTTGCTCTCAATTTCGGCGAAATTGGCGGCTTCTGCCCACAGATGTTCAAGTGTCAGGTCAATTTTATCGGCGAACACGGGTTTTCCATCAATATTGTCGCATGTGGCGTTCAACCTACCACATAGCACGCTGCCGCTCCATCTCGTTTCACGCCTGAGCCGCCCCGCGACCCCTGGGTTGGTTAGCGCTCCACTTTTGCCTATCCTGGTGCGAAATATTGCCGCCACAGACAACAAGCCCGACGACAGCATCGGACGGCAAATGGTGCGCGATCTTATGAACCGCCGCAATCAAGGAACCCGTAGCAAGCTCTACCCACTGCCCGGCGTTTTCGCCAAAGGAGATCATCCCTCTAATGGCATCGTCATCAGAAACAACCACGATCCCTTCGACGTAGGCTTTGGCATGATGAAACATTATGTCGCTTACCAGCGGAACGCCGAGCGTCGATATGATCGAGGTCACGTCGATCTCAACCGGCCTCCCTGCGCATAATGCGCGCTCCATTGAGTTCGCCCCCGCTGACTCCACACCCCAGATCCGGATTTCCGGTTTGATGTTTTTTAACGCTGCCCCAACCCCGGCCAACATCGCCCCCCCGCCCACAGCTACGAAAACATCGGTTAAAGCAGGACAATCTTCGATAAATTCCAGCGCCAGCGTACCGTGCCCCTCGGCAATGGCCGTGTCAGCGCAATCGTCGAGAATTTTATCGCCTGCCTGCGCGAGTCTTTCAGCATGAGCAAAAGCGTCTTTGACGTCATCAGTAACTATCACACTGGCACCGAGCGCGCGTATTTTCCGCATTGATGCGGCAGGCGCAGTTTGCGGCATGATAATGGTTACCATGGCATGCAGTTTGGCTGCGGCCTGCGCAAGGGCAATGCCGAAATTGCCGCCGCTTACGGCGACGAAGCGCCCGGAAGATAATTCATCAGCCACACCGGCGAATTTGTTCAAAACGCCTCGTGCTTTAAATGAGCCGCCTATCTGGGTATTTTCCAGCTTTAGGTAGACCGGCCGCTTTATCATTGCTGATAAGCCGGGACTAAGGATAGAAGCCGTGCGAATGATATCCCGGCTTATGCGAGTTGCAGCAGCGCGAATGGCGCTCAGTTCGATTAACGAAGGCATTTTGGCTCTTAGCATGGCGCAGATGGATGGGATCGATCACAGGCGGTGGTCTGAGTGGTCGATGGCGATGCCGGGATTTATCTGGGCTTACTGCTGTGCTGTAATATGTTGCTTGTGGGAGCAATAACAGATCGGCCAAGATGACGCCGGCAGGCAACGCCCCGCCGGCGCTGCGCCTAGCGGCGTACGGCGATAGCTTCAATCTCGATTTTCACGTCTTTCGGCAACCGTGCGACTTCCACGCATGAGCGGGCCGGAAACGGCGCGTGATGTTCGGTGAAAAAGGCTTCATAGGTGGCGTTAACCGTCGAAAAATCGTTAAGATCTTTGACAAACACCGTGGTTTTTACAATGTCCGCGACCTGTAAACCCGCCGCCTCGACGATAGCTTTGACGTTCTCCAGCGACTGGCGCGCCTGATCGGCAACCGCTTCCGCGACCTGGCCGCTCTTCGGGCACACCGGGATCTGGCCGGAGGTAAGGATCATATTGCCGAGATCGACCGCCTGCACATAAGGACCAATGGCTGCGGGCGCGTTTTCCGTATTGATTATGCGGGTCATGGCTACTCCTGATGATTGTACATTAAGCGAAATAACGGTGCCGGCCAGCATAGGCCATAGGCCGGCCGCTGCGAAGAGATCAGGCGCTTTGAATCACCGCTTGGTGTTCAAATTCCTTCTCGCAATATTTGCACTGTAAGTGCACCTGCTGACCGCGGACCTTGACGCGAAAACCGGAGGCCACCGGCTCGCTGCGGCTAATACAGTTACTGTTGGGGCAGGTGAGCACACCATCTATACGCTCCGGCAATTGCAGCGTCTGTTTACGCACCACATCGTAATTATCAATACGGTTAACCGTGGCGTGCGGCGCATAGATGGCCAGCTGGTTGGCTTGTTCTTCAGTCAAAAAGACATTTTCCAGCTTGATAAGATCCTTTTTACCCTGCTGGTTGGACGGTAAATTGAGACCAATGGTAATGCGTTCATCGGTGGCGGTAAGCTTAAACAGGCTCAACAATTTCATGCCCACCTGCGCCGGGATATGGTCGATGACCGTGCCGCGGCGTATCGCTTCGACTTGTAGTTTATTATCTTGCGTCATGGGTGATTCCCCCTCATGCGCCTGCTGTTGATCAGGCGGTTAACTCAGTATGCCGCGTCGTCGCCGGTGGTCCTGACCCCGTCAGCGGGGCGCGGCGGCTATCGGGCCACACCGTGCCGGCGGGCGGGCGAAGAGCACGGGCGGCGCAGCTCAGCCGGCGGCCTAAACCTTGCAGCCGCAGCGCACCAGACCGTAAGCGCCGCGTCAACCGCTGGCCCGGCGCAGCACCAACGATACGCGCTGTTATGCTAGCCGGATGGTGTCCGGGTGTCTATCGGCAATCGCGCGCCGGACAGCATCACCCTGTGAGGGCGAGAACGCCGGCCGCCGCGCGCTGCCGCCATCGTACTGCCGCCCTCACAGGGAACGGTCTACCGCTTCTCCTTGAAGCGAACGATAACTTTACGGCGTCGGTTGGTCCGGGTTGTGGCCCAGCACGGCGGCCAGCAGCGCCTGACGGGCAAAAATTCCATTACCGGCCTGCTGGAAATAATACGCATACGGCGTGCGGTCCACGTCAATGGCGATTTCATCCACTCGCGGCAGCGGATGCAAAACCTTCAAGTTAGCGCGTGCCTGTTGCAAATCGCCGGCATGCAGCACGAACTGTGCTTTCACGTTGGCATATTCCGAGGGATCCAGCCGCTCTTTCTGCACCCGGGTCATATAGAGGATATCCAGCGCCGGCACCACGTCTTCAATGCTGGTGTGGAGACTGTAAGCGATTCCCTTTTCCTCCAGCATGTGCAGGATGTGGGCCGGCATCGCCAACGCCTGCGGCGCGATAAAATAGAAGCGGTTGCCGTCGAATTTGGCCAGCGCTTGGGTCAGTGAATGCACGGTACGGCCGTATTTCAGATCGCCTACCATGGCGACGCTGAGATGATCCAGACGACCCTGGGTTTCTTGAATGGTGAACAGATCCAAAAGCGTCTGGGTCGGATGCTGATTGGCGCCGTCGCCGGCGTTCAAAATCGGCACCTGTCCGGAGAATTCGGTGGCGAGCCGGGCTGCCCCCTCCTGCGGATGGCGCATCACGATGGCGTCGACATACGTGCTGATGACCGAGATGGTGTCGGCCAGCGTCTCGCCTTTTTTACCGAGCGAGGTATTGTCGGCATCGGGGAAACCGACGACCGACGCGCCCAGCCGGTGAATAGCGGTTTCAAACGACAGGCGGGTCCGGGTCGAAGCCTCGAAAAAACAGCTGGCGATGACTTTGTGTTTCAGTAATTCCGGCTGCGGCCGGGCCTTAAGCGCGGCGGCGGTGGTTAACACCATTTCCAACTCCTCGCGGCTCAGGTCGTTAATGGAAATGATATGCTTTTGATAAAGGGGATTCACCATCTTTCCTTCCTCCTTATAGGTGCCGGTAATGCCGTCGGATGACGTAGGGCGCGCCGATTTGCGTCCAAAAAAAAGCCCCTCATTGAGGGGCGATATTAACAGAATATAACGGGAGCAGCCGCGGCGCCTGGCCGCCAGCGTGAAACGTATGCAGCTGAATATAAGCCAACGTGCTGATGCTGTGCATGATTCCTCCCGGCAAATTGCCCGGCATTATACGCCGGTGATTTTCTACTTCAAGCCTAAATCTTGTCCGACGGCAACGAAAAGGAACCAATTAGTCGGCGCGGTAAAATAACTGACGGATTGCTCTCACCTTTCACCCATTTCTTGTTTTACACTAAAACGACTTTTCATTTTCAGGGAACTATTATGATCACCGGTAACGTCAATCATCTCGAATTCATTCCGTATCTGCCCGCCAAATTGCGCGCCGCCATCGATTACGTCAAACGCCACATTAATGATGAGACGCCCTTGGGCAAGCATGATATCGAGGGCAATGAAGTGTTTGTTATCGTTTCCAATGATGTGACGGAACCGCGCCAGGCGCGCCGTGCCGAATATCATGCGAAATATCTTGATATCCAGATTTTGCTGCATGGTACCGAAGCGCAATGCTACAGCACGCTGCCGGCGGGTAAACCGGAGACCGACCGGCTGGAAGAAAAAGATATCGCCTTTCTGCCGTCGGGCCAGCATGAAAAACAGGTAGTGCTACAGGCGGGGGATTTCGTGGTGTATTTCCCCGGTGAAGTGCATACGCCGCTGTGCGCGGTGGGCGAGCCGGCGAATATTCGCAAGGCGGTGATAAAAATCGACGCGGCGCGGGCGATGTAAGCGCGACGCCGACCTCCGCCGCGGCCGGCCCGAGGTGTGCTACCGCGTTACCCTTGGCGCCTCGTTGCCGTGGGCCGCGGCGCGGTTTCCCAACCTCAGCTTAAGCGCAAAGGATGCGCCACTGCGTGCGTCAGCCGTGTAGCAGCAGAAACAACGACGTTGATCCGCGCTTGGCGCCGTTATGCGCCGCCAGCAATAAGGCAATCGCCGGATTTTGGCGGCAGTCATTCGGCGTCATAAACGGGCGCTAACTAACCGGCTGACGGCTGCGTCAGCGTCGCCACCATGACGGCTTTGATGGTATGCAGGCGGTTTTCCGCCTGATCGAATACCACGCTGTGCGCGGACTCAAATACCTCGTCGGTCACTTCCATGCCGCCCGCCAAGCCATAGTGTTCCGCCATTTGCCTGCCGAGGGTGGTTTGATCGTCATGGAACGCGGGCAGACAGTGCAAAAACTTCACCCGTGGATTGCCGGTCTGGCGCAGCATGGCCATATTGACCTGATAGGCGCGCAGAAGCGCGATGCGTTCCTGCCATACGCTTTTGTCCTCGCCCATGGATACCCATACATCGGTATAGATAAAGTCCACCGCCTGCACGCCGGCGGCGATATCTTCGGTAAGGGTAATATCGCCGCCGTTTTGCTGCGCCAATCGACGGCAGGTTGTCACCAGCTCTTGATCCGGCCAGCAGGCGCTCGGCGCCACCAACCGCAAATCGATACCGGTTAGCGCCGCCGCTTCCAGCAGCGTATTGCCCATGTTATTGCGCGCATCGCCGACATAGGCCAGCGACATTTGATTGAAAGGTTTTTCCGGCAAATATTCCTGCATGGTCATCAAGTCAGCCAGCAATTGGGTAGGATGGAACTCGGTCGTAAGCCCGTTCCAAACCGGCACGCCGGCGTGACGCGCCAGCGTTTCGACGATCCCTTGGCCATAACCGCGGTATTGGATTCCGTCATACATACGGCCGAGTACCCGAGCGGTATCCTTTATGGATTCTTTATGGCCTATCTGGCTACCGCTCGGCCCCAAATAGGTCACGCGGGCACCCTGATCAAAGGCGGCAACTTCGAAAGAGCAGCGGGTACGGGTCGAATCTTTTTCGAAGATGAGCGCAATATTTTTACCGGCCAGGCGCGGCGTCTCGCCGCCGGCGCGCTTCTGGCGCTTCAGGTCGGCGGCCAGCGTCAGTAACTGATTAATTTCGGCAGAGGTAAAATCCATTAACCTCAGCAAATTGCGTTGAAATAACTGATTCATCATCCGTTTCTCCATGAATACTCTGTCAAACAGGTTGAATTAAAATTCACTTTATATGTATGAATATTCAAATTCAAGTGCTGACAGCAAATCTTTCACCATTAAGCTGGAGCCGCACCCGTCGGTGTGTGAAAATAGCCCTCCTACAGGCCGACGTATTGAGGACAGGGGCATGGCACATTCATTTCTTGAAGAGCAACGCGAAGAGACGCGTCTGATTATTGACGAACTGCTGGAAGACGGCAGCGATCCGGAGGCGCTTTATACCATCGAACATCATCTCTCCGCGGACAATTTTGACACCCTGGAGAAAGTTGCGGTAGAGGCCTTCAAATTGGGTTACGAAGTCACCGATGCCGAAGAGCTGGAAGTGGAAGGCGGCGAAACGCTGATGTGCTGCGATGCGGTCAGTGAAGTCGCGCTACAGGCGGAGCTTATCGATGCACAGGTAGAACAGCTCTTCACCCTGGCGCAGCGTCTGGGGGTAAATTACGACGGCTGGGGCACCTATTTCGAGGATCCAGACGGAGAGGATGAAGAAGGCGATGAGTTCGATCAAGACGAAGACGACGACCCGGCGGATAGCGACGAGGTGCCCGCCACACGCCATTGATTGCCCCCGCCGCTGACCGCCAAGGTCGGCTGAAGGATGATGCGAATAACGGCCGTCGCCGGCGCTATTCGCGTCCACCCAGACGGTTTATAACGTTTTCAACATGGTGACTTCACAGTCGACGTGACCGGTATTGCCCATCGGGCCAGCGATATGGCAAAAGCCCAGCTGCTCATAGAGGGCAATAGCGCGATCCAGGGTGGCGGTGGTTTCCAGATAACATTGGCGGAAACCCTGCTCGCGGGCAAATGTCAGCGCGCGCTGCGCCAGCTCCCACGCCACCCCCCGTCCGCGCAGTTCGGGCAGGAAATACATTTTTTGCAGTTCGCAAACCTCTTCGTTTGCGCCGCTCAGCGGCGCCACGCCGCCTCCGCCCGCCAGCTGCCCGTGCAACTCAATGACCCAATAGGCGCTGCGCGGCTGGCTGTAGAGCTCATAGAGATGATCGAGGTTGGGATCGGAAACGGTATAGCCTTTATCCGCCGTCAGGCCGAATTCGGCGGAAACCCGGCGGATCACCTGCGCGATGGCGTTATTGTCTGCCGGTGTTATCGGACGCACCCGTATGGCATCTGCAGAGGTAGTGGGCATGGTCATGATCCGGATAGTCATAAATAAAGGCACAATGGGTTAAAAGTAATAGCACCGCAGGGCCTGGCGATGCAACTGAAACCGCCGAGGCGCCTGGGCGATGGTCGGGGACGGCCGCCGCCTGACGGGGCGCGGTGACCGGGGAACGATCACTCGCCAGCGATTACGTGTTTAACCGCCGACGTTAGCGTGATGACCGCTGGCGATAGTGCACGGGTAAACCGGTGCTAGCGTAACGGTCCCCGGCGATAGCGTGATGACCCCCGGCGATAGCACCGTTGCCGGCCGGGAGTCGCGCGCTTGCCAACCGACGTCAGCGCGATTACAAGCCGGCGATGATCGCTTGCTGTTCGAGCAATTTCGCCCTGGATTGCTGATAGCTTTCCAGCTTCTCGCGCTCTTTCGCCACCACCGCCTCGGGCGCGCGGCCGATAAAGCCCTCGTTGCCGAGCTTGGCGGCGATACGGCCGATTTCGCCTTCGATGCGCGCCGCTTCTTTGGCCAGACGCTCCAGCTCGGCGTCTTTATCGACCAGGCCCGCCATCGGGATCAGCAGCTCGGCGCCGTCGATAAGTTGGGTGACAGAAACCGGCCCTTTATCGTCCGCCGGCAGCAGGGTAATGCTGTCAAGCCGTGCCAGGGTGAGTATAAAGCTCAAGTTTTCGTTCACCCTGCGCGCCACCGCCGGTGAAGCCTGGCGCAGCAGCACCGTCAGCGGCTTACCGGGCGCAATGTTCATTTCGGCGCGAATCGTGCGCACCGCGACGATGGCTTGCTTGATCCATTCCAGGTCGGTGAGCGCGTCGGCGTCCGCCAGCGCCGCATCATAGGCCGGAAAAGGCTGCAGCATAATAGTTTCACCCGGTTCACCGGTGAGAGGTTTCACCCGCTGCCAGATGGTTTCGGTAATAAACGGAATGATGGGATGCGCCAGGCGCAGCAGCCCTTCCAGCACGTTGACCAACGTATGGCGGGTACCGCGCAGCTCGGCGTCGCTGCCGCCGCTCATCACCGGTTTGGTCAGCTCCAAATACCAGTCGCAGAACTGGTTCCAGGTGAATTCGTACAAAATCCCGGCCGCCAAATCGAAACGGTAAGCGTCCAGCGCTTCGCGAAACGCCTTCACCGTCTGGTTAAATTCCGCCAGGATCCAGCGATCCGCCAGCGACAGCACTTGGTCGCCGCCGTTGAAACCGCAGTCTTGATCTTCGGTATTCATCAGCACAAAACGGCTGGCGTTCCACAATTTATTGCAGAAATTGCGATACCCTTCCAGGCGCTTCATGTCCCAATTGATATCGCGGCCGGTAGAGGCCAGCGCCGCCAGCGTGAAACGCAGGGCATCGGTACCGTGCGGCTCGATGCCGTTCGGAAACTGTTTTTCCGTGCGTTTGCGGATCTTTTCCGCCAGCTGCGGCTGCATCATATTGCCGGTGCGCTTTTCGAGCAAATCGGCCAGCGAAATGCCGTCCACCATGTCCAGAGGGTCGATAACATTCCCTTTGGACTTGGACATTTTCTGCCCTTCTTCATCGCGGATCAGACCGGTCATATAGACGGTATTAAACGGCACCTGCGGTTTGCCGTTGTCGTCCTTAATGAAATGCATGGTCAGCATGATCATGCGCGCTATCCAGAAAAAGATAATGTCAAAGCCGCTCACCACTACGCTTGTGGGATGGAACGTGCGCAGCGCGTCGGTGTTTTCCGGCCAGCCAAGGGTAGAGAAGGTCCACAGTCCGGAGGAGAACCAGGTATCCAGCACGTCATCGTCCTGGCGCAGCGGGATGTCGTCCGCCAACTGATGTTGCTGGCGCACCTCGGCCTCGCTGCGGCCCACATAGACCCGACCCTCGGCATCGTACCAGGCTGGAATGCGGTGGCCCCACCACAGCTGGCGGGAAATACACCAATCCTGAATATCCCGCATCCAGCTAAAATACATGTTCTCGTACTGCTTCGGTACGAACTGGATCTCGCCCTGTTCCACCGCTGCCACCGCCACTTTCGCCAGCGGCGCGGCGCGCACGTACCATTGATCGGTCAACATCGGCTCGATAACCACGCCGCCGCGATCGCCATACGGGACCGTGAGATCATGGGCCTTGACCTCGACCAGCAGGCCCAGGCGGTCGAATTCCGCCACGATCGCCTTGCGGGCGGCGAAACGTTCCAGGCCACGAAAAGCCGCCGGGATAGCGCCAGACAGCGCCTCGCTGGCCTCGCCGTTGGTGTCGAACACCTCGGCTTCCTGGCGGATGTCGCCGTCAAAGGTCAGGATATTGATCATCGGCAGCGCATGGCGCTTGCCGACCTCATAGTCGTTAAAATCGTGCGCCGGCGTGATTTTGACGCAGCCGGTGCCTTTGGTCATATCCGCGTGCGCGTCGCCGACAATCGGGATACGGCGGCCGACCAGCGGCAGCATGACGAACTTTCCAATCAAATCGCGATAGCGCGGATCTTCCGGATTAACCGCCACGCCGGTGTCGCCGAGCATGGTTTCCGGCCGCGTAGTGGCGACCACCAGATAATCCAGACCGTCGGCGGTGCGCGCGCCGTCGGCCAGCGGGTAACGCAGGTGCCACATAGAGCCCTTCGACTCGCGGTTTTCCACTTCCAGATCCGAGATCGCGGTGCGTAATTTCGGATCCCAGTTCACCAGGCGTTTGCCGCGGTAAATCAAATCGTCCTGATACAGACGCACGAACACTTCCTTCACCGCGTTGGACAGCCCGTCGTCCATGGTGAACCGCTCGCGTTCCCAATCCACCGAATCGCCCAGTCGGCGCATCTGGTGGGTAATGGTGCCGCCGGATTGCGCTTTCCATTGCCAAATTTTGTCAATAAAGGCGTCGCGGCCGTAATCGTGGCGGGTTTTACCCTCTTCGGCGGCGATTTTGCGCTCCACCACCATCTGCGTCGCGATGCCGGCGTGATCGGTGCCCGCCTGCCACAGGGTATTTTTACCCTGCATACGCTGATAACGAATCAGGGTATCCATAATGGTCTGCTGGAAGGCATGGCCCATATGCAGGCTGCCGGTGACGTTCGGCGGCGGGATCATGATGCAGTAGCTATCCTGCCGGGTATCATTGTTCGGCTTGAAATAGCCCTGCTGCTCCCAGTGCTCGTACAGCGGCTGCTCGATATCTTTGGGATTGTATGTTTTGTCCATTATGCGTCGTTAATCACTGCGTTGGCGGCGTGGCCGTAGTCAATTGGAAGCCGACGCTGCGATACGCTTTATAACGATCGCGCGCCAGCTGTTTTAAAGCATCTTCATCCGGGACGAAGTCTATCACTTCATGGAAAGCGGAGGCAAAATCCGCGCAGGCCGGCAGCAGGCTTATCAGCAGATCCCGCGGCGCGTTACCGCGGCGCTGCGGCCAGCAAATTTCCACCGGCGCGCCGTAGCGCGGGCCTTCACCCGCCAGGTTATGTGGCACGAACGCATCGGGATCGCGCGCCCACAGCGCCTCGTCCAGTCTGAGCGCTTGGGCATCGTCCTCACAGGCGATAAGCACCCGTTTCCCCTCCCGCCATTTACCGGCCGCCAAATCGCAGGCAAGCCGCTCCACGGCGGTCAGGTCGTCGCTGGTGGCGTGTTGGTCGAGCAAATAGAAGGTTGCGTTTTTCATGTACCGTTTTGTTCACCAGGGGATGACTGAAAAAACAACGGGCGGCAAGGGCCGCCCGTGCAAGCATACCTTTTTTGCGGTTACTCGTCACCGTTGAGTCCGGCGCGGTTGAGCAAGAATTGCGACAGCATCGCCACCGGCCGTCCCGTGGCGCCCTTGGCTTTACCTGAGCGCCAGGCGGTGCCGGCGATGTCCAGGTGCGCCCAATTATATTTACGCGCGAAACGCGACAGGAAGCAGCCGGCGGTTATCGCGCCGCCGGGCCGGCCGCCAATGTTCGCCATATCGGCGAAATTCGACTCCAACTGCTCCTGGAACTCATCCCCCAGCGGCAAACGCCAGGCGCGGTCGCCGGCCTGCTCGGCGGCGCCGATGAGCTCATGGGCCAGCGGGTTATGATTCGACATCAGCCCGGTCAAATGATGCCCCAGGGCAATAACGCAGGCGCCGGTCAGCGTAGCGACATCGATGACCACGTCCGGGTCGAAGCGTTCGACATAGGTGAGGGCGTCGCACAGCACCAGCCGGCCCTCGGCGTCGGTATTCAACACTTCCACCGTTTGGCCGGAGAGGGTGGTCAACACATCGCCGGGCCGAAACGCGCGACCGTCCACCATGTTTTCGCAACCGGCCAATACGCCGACGATATTCAACGGCAGATTAAGCTCCACCGCCATGCGCATCACGCCATAGACCGTTGCGGCGCCGCACATGTCGTATTTCATTTCATCCATGCTGTCGGCGGGCTTGATGGAAATGCCGCCCGCGTCAAAGGTCAGCCCTTTCCCCACCAGCACGATCGGCCGCGCTTCGGCGTCGGGGTTGCCTTTATACTCAATCACCGACATCAGCGATTCATTGGCCGAGCCCTGACCGACCGCCAGATAGGCGTTCATGCCCAGCTCTTTCATCTGTTGTTCGCCGATGACCCGGGTCGTGGTGGCTTTGCCGTAGCCGTCGGCCAGCTGGCGCGCCTGCGAGGCCAGATAGGCCGGATTGCAAATATTGGGCGGCATGTTGCCCAAATCTTTAGCGGCTTTGATACCGGCGGCGATAGCCAGACCGTGCGCAATCGCGCGCTCGCCGCTGGTTAATTCGCGGCGCGTCGGCACATTGAACACCATTTTGCGCAGCGGCCGGCGCGGCTCGGTTTTATTGCTCTTCAGCTGATCGAAGGTATAAAGCGTCTCTTTCGCCGTCTCCACCGCCTGGCGTACTTTCCAGTAGGTATTACGCCCCTTGACGTGCAGCTCGGTCAAAAAGCACACGGCCTCCATGGAGCCGGTGTCGTTGAGCGTATTAATCGTTTTGTTGATAACCTGCTTATACTGGCGTTCATCCAGCTCGCGCTCTTTACCGCAGCCGATAAGCAGAATACGTTCGGACAACACATTCGGGACATGATGCAGCAGCAGCGTCTGCCCGACCTTGCCTTCCAGTTCACCACGGCGCAGCAGCGCGCTGATATAGCCTTCGCTGATTTTATCAAGCTGTTCGGCGATCGGGGACAGACGGCGCGGCTCAAAAACCCCGACGACGATACAGGCACTGCGTTGTTTTTCCGGGCTACCGCTTTTTACACTGAACTCCATGCACTCTCCTGAATCTTAAAGACAAAGACGGTTGCGCGGGATAAAATAGACTTTCCCGTCATCGTCCCGCCTTTGCATTCACTCTATGTGTTAATCTGAACGACGCAAAGGACGCTATTCTGTCGACAATCAGTGCGTTCTCATGGCTCGGCCGAACGCTTAATGTTGTTATACTCTATCTAGCGATAAAGGTGGCTGTTTGATACGTATTAATGATGGATTAGCGATGAAATTATCGATTTTCCTGCAAAAAGACAAGTTTTCACAGGCGAAATAAGCGTGATAATCACTAGATATCTGGTTCGGGAGACATTTAAAAGCCAGCTTGCCATTCTGTTCATCCTGCTGCTGATTTTTTTCTGTCAAAAGCTGGTGCGGATTTTGGGCGCGGCGGTGGATGGCGATATTCCGACAAACCTGGTTTTATCTTTACTCGGCTTGGGCGTGCCTGAAATGGCGCAATTGATCCTTCCCCTGAGTCTCTTCCTGGGGTTGTTGATGACGCTGAGCCGTATGTACACCGAGAGCGAAATTACGGTTATGCACGCCTGCGGGCTGGGTAAAAGCGTGTTGATTCGCGCAGCGCTTGTGCTCAGCCTGATTACCGCGATAGTCGCGGCGGTGAATGTGGTATGGCTTTCGCCCTGGTCGTCGCGCCATCAGGATCTGGTGATGTCGGAAGCCAAGGCCAACCCGAGCATGGCGGCGCTGGTCGAGGGGCAATTCAAACCGGCGGAAAACGGCAATTCGGTGCTGTTCGTCGGCAACGTGAAAGATAAAGGGTTTGAACATGTGTTTCTCGCCCAGCTCAAGCCGAACGGCAATGCGCGTCCTTCCGTGGTTATCGCGGACCGTGGTCATATGACCCAGCGGCCGGACGGATCGCAATTGGTTATGCTGGATAAGGGCACCCGCTATGAGGGGACCGCGCTGCTGCGCGATTTCCGCATTACCGATTTTACGCAATATCAGGCGGTTATCGGCCATCGGGCGGTGGCGGTGGACAGCACCGACGCCGAGCAGATGACGCTGCACCAGCTATGGCGCTCGCCGGAACCGGAGGCGCGCGCTGAGTTGCACTGGCGGCTCACGCTGGTGGTGTCGGTGCTGATTATGGCGATGATGGTGGTGCCGTTATCGGTGGTCAACCCGCGGCAGGGCCGGGTCCTGAGCATGCTGCCGGCGATGCTGCTGTATCTGATTTTCTTCCTGCTGCAAACCTCGCTGCGCTCCAACGGCGCCAAGGGCAAGCTTGACCCGATGTTGTGGATGTGGCTAACCAATGTGGCGTACCTGGCGCTGGCGCTGGTACTGAATTTATGGGACAGCGTACCGGCGCGCAGGCTTCGCGGGCGGCTGCATGCAAGAGGAGCGGCCTAATGTTTGGCGTATTGGACCGCTATATCGGTAAAACCATTTTCAATACCATCATGATGACGCTGTTCATGCTGGTGTCGCTGTCGGGCATTATCAAATTCGTCGAGCAGCTGCGCAAAGTGGGACAGGGGGGCTACTCGGCGCTGGGCGCGGGCCTGTTTACTTTGCTCAGCGTACCCAAGGATATCGAAATCTTCTTCCCGATGGCGGCGCTGCTAGGCGCGCTGCTGGGGCTGGGTTCGCTGGCGACCCGCAGTGAGCTGGTGGTAATGCAGGCATCCGGTTTCAGCCGGCTGCAGGTGGCCGGTTCGGTGATGAAAACCGCCATTCCGCTGGTGCTCTTGACCATGGCCATCGGCGAATGGGTGGCGCCGGCGGGCGAGCAAATGGCCTACAGCTACCGCACTCAGGCGATTTACGGCGGTTCCATGCTCTCAACCCAGAACGGGCTGTGGGCCAAGGACGGTAATGACTTTATTTTCATCGAGCGGGTGGTGGGCAGTGATGAGCTGGCCGGCGTCAATATTTATCATTTCGACAAGGCCGAACGGCTGCAATCGCTGCGCTATGCCGCCACGGCCACCTTCAGCAACGGCAGTTGGAAATTGTCGCAGGTGGATGAATCGGATTTGACCAACGACAAGCAGATAACCGGCCGGCAAACCCTGAACGGCGAATGGAAAACCAACCTGACGCCGGATAAACTGGGGGTCGTCGCGCTGGAGCCAAATTCGTTGTCTATCTCGGGGCTGTATAATTACGTCAACTACCTCAAGCAGAGCGGGCAGGAATCCAACCGTTACCAGCTAAATATGTGGAGTAAGATTTTCTCGCCGTTCTCGGTGGCGGTGATGATGCTTATGGCGTTGTCGTTTATTTTCGGACCGCTGCGCAGCGTACCTATGGGGGTACGGGTCGTCACCGGGATAAGCTTCGGTTTCTTGTTTTACGTGCTGGATCAGATCTTCGGGCCGTTGAGTCTGGTGTACAACATGCCGCCGGTATTCGGGGCCTTGCTACCCAGTATGGCGTTTCTTATCATCAGCATTGTTATGCTGTTAAGGCGTCGATGACGCGGTAATTATTCCCTGGTGAGGCGCTGTTGGTTAATACCGTCAGCGCCGTTTTTTTATTGCCGTGGCTTTCATTTTGGACCTTAATGCTGTGTCATGCCGACAGCGGCAAATTATTTCATGCTGTCAATAAACATGCCTTTGGTCAAATCCCGCAACCATTTATGGCAGGGTGAATGATTATGTTTTGAATGCCATGCCTGGATAATACTGCGCTTACCCAGATCGAAATCGGCGCTGAAAAATTCCACCGCCACATTCAGTTTTTTCATTGTGGTGACCACAAAATCGGGCACGATAGCCAGCGCATCAGAATGCGTAATGGCGTTCATCGTTGCCATGTAGCCGGGGGTGGCCCCCATCACATGACGCGCCGACCAAAAGTATTTCGCTGCCTCGTCGGTTCCCGTCGGATACTTCTCCTTGGTTTGAACAAAATGATATTTTAGTAGATTGTCCATGCTTTTATCGCTGGCCAGGATAGGATGGCCGCATCGGCACATAAAGTAACATTTCGCCGAGTGTATAGTGCGAATGGTAATCTCCGGGTTTAAATCACGCATCTCGCCGATATAGAGATCTATATCGTTGGAGCGGAGAAAATCATCGTCGTAGTCCGAGTCGTGCACCAGATTAATAAACACATTTGGCGCACTGCGCTGAACCTCGCAGAACAGCAGCGCGTTCAGGGTGAACACGATAGTGGCATTAGCGGCGATGGTAAATGAGACGGTGGTGGTGTGCGGCTCAAACGCCATATTGGTGTTGAGCATGGATTCAATCCGATTGACGAGTTGTCTAACATCCTCCTTTAATGCAATCGCCTTGGGTGTAGGTATTAATTTGGTGCCGCTGCGCACCAGAATCGGATCATTGAATAAGGCGCGGATTTTATTCAGCGATTTGCTGATAGCCGGCGCGGTGACGTTAAGCTTCCTGGCAGCCAGATTGACGCTACAGTCTTCCAGTAATGCGTTGAGAACCACTAATAAATTAAAATCAAAGTTATTCATATAAGAGGCATTCGTTAAATGGCTGGTTTGTGAGATATTCGTTAGTGAACGAATATTAAGGAATCCAAGTCATTAAACGTCCTTGACAAGGTCGTGAACGAAAATAACATTGGGCGCGATAGTTAACTGCTTTTGGTAACTAATGATTCTATCTTTGATTTTTTAATTATGACAACATTAAATTAACCTTCCCCTCTGGTCCAGAGTTATCGCTTTGCCGGCCAATCCCCCCGCAGCGGGCGCTATTACTGGCTTGTCCTCCTTTTCCACCTGTGGGGAATAATGTTATTGTCCTTAGGTAAATAGTGGGTTATTTATTTTAATGCACATGACATAAATTAAATCTTCCCGCCGCAGGGCCATTTTAATGCTAGTAAATATATTATTAATTTGTGAATAAATTAATAAAAGGCCCCTCTCGCAGGCGGGGAGGTACCCTTTCCGACAGACTCTTTCTGATGACCTATGAATGTTTCGCTGCCCGAGCCGCCGCGCATGTTGCTGACGGTGCCACCGCCGCTACTTACGCTATTACCATAGCGACTGTCGACACTGCTCCCAGTGTAAACGCTGTCTGCGTCGGCGCCAAACCTTGCATGATGAACTATTCTCAGGGTAAAGATAGCTGAGAAGGGAGAGCGACTATGACCACACTCGCCAACGCCTATGGCCTGATTGCCGTTGACAAGCAAGGCTCAAACGTTCTGTTCCTTGATGCTGACAGCTATGTTGTACAGCAAAGGCTGAACGGCTTTCCGCCCCGTCCGCACGAGCTGGTGATCGCGGCAGCGAAAGGGAAGGCCTACGTTCCCTTGTACGGCGACGGCGTACATGGAGACAATCCGCATCCAGGACACAAAATCGCCGTCATCGACCTGGCGCGGCGCACCCTACGGGGTTTTATCGACATTAGCCCGTTGCAATCTCCCCATACCGGCCGTATTGGCGATGATGGGCGCCTTTATCTCTGCTGTGAAAATAGCCGCGCCATCGTGGTGATCGACACCGATGATGACCGGGTGGTTGAGCGGATAGCGACCCCTTCAGCCAACACGCACCGCCTAACCATTACGCCGTCGGGGAAAAAGCTGTTTACCGAGAATGAAGAGGACGCCAGTATTACCGTAGTGGATATCGCCGTCTCGCCGGGACGGGTGCTGGATACCATTGCTATGCCGGGACCGATCGGCGGTATCGCCGCCTCGCCCCGCCATCCCTATGTGGTGGCCACGGCCGCCGACCGCCCGGCGCTGTATATTGTCGATAGCGACAGCCATCAGCTGCGCGGCACGTTAGCTCTTAACGATCATCATCACAACGCACAGGTCGTCCGCTTTAATCACGACGGTTCGCTGTTGGCGGTCGTGGGCGACGGCGAGCCGGTGGTGACACTCTTGGACGGTGAACTCACGCCGCTGGCCAGCTTGCGCGTCGGCAATAAGCCGATGGATGGCTGCTTCAGCCCCGATAACGCGCTGTTGCTGATTGCTAATGAGGATGACGGCACCCTAAGCGCGATCGATTTGCACCTGCTGCAAGTGATTGCCACACCGCGGGTGGGTGAGGGCTGCGAGGTGCTCGGCTATTTTCCCCTGACGGATGCGTAGCGGCAAGCGCCAGGGTTTCCCAACGCGAGGCTGTGCAGCGGGCAGAGGTTGCCCAGTCTCGCCCAAGGGTGAACCTCGCGCTGGCGCTGCTTCAGCCATGGGCTGCTGAATCACCTTCACAGCGCGCAAAGCGGCCCACTAATGGCCATTGCGCTGAAGCGTGTTTAGCTGTGGGCTGCTATAGCACCCCAAGCTTTTTATGTAGGCGAATCTCGCTCTTCGTGATGACGTCTTTTTATAGCGGACGGCTGAATCATCCGCACGCATTTCGCGGTGAGCGCCTTTATGCCGTCTGCGTCGGGAGGCGGTAGTATCCCGGCTCGGGTGCTAGCATGCCTTCCGCTGGGGCGTGCAGCGGCACCCCGCCGGTACACGCGTCAGGAAATAAAGTTTTTGCTCTGCTTAAGGACCAAATCGCAGGCTTTGGTTTTGACCTTTTCAGTCAGCTGTGAAGTGCTAAGGGCATTCAAATTCACGGTGTTGCCCTGACGGGTATTCAAGATACCCGCCAGACCGGACTGGTAATCCTGCGTTTTCGCAGCGGAGGCGGTGGTCGATGCATTATTGTTAATGCCAAGCTTATCCAACAGTTGATCTTTGACCGTGGAAGTACTGCCGGCGGACAGTAAATTATTTTTAACGCAGTATTGCAGCACGCCGGCGGCATTAGTCATTGAACCGGAACTTAACGCCTTATCGCCGCCGTTCAGCAGCCCGGCGAGCGAGCTTAACGAGGTACCATTATTATTGGTAGCGGTGGAATTTTGCCCGCCGCTGTTGGCGTTCGATTGTTGCAAACTGCTGGCCACATTCGCGGCAGAATCCATCCAACTGGCCGCTTGCGCCACACCGCAAGACATGGCGATACAGACGCTCAGCGCGCATAATAGGCGGCGGGAAGGGGTCATCATAATAAGCTCCTGAATTAATAGCCGATCGCGGCACCTGCATAAGCGTCGCAACCCTGTAGGCGTATCGACACAGTATGCCGCATCAATGCCTGCCGGGCAGCGGAATATCGGACCAACCCACCGTAAACTGCCATTTTGGGACTATTCCTGCCGGTGGCAACGGTATGAGCTCAATTGATGTGAAACCTCTCGCGATGCATCCTTAGCCAACTGCGACGCCGCGACCAGGGGTAAGGGCGGTAATTGACGTCCTTGCGCTTCGTTCGGCCGCCGCTATCGATTAATAGAACGGCGGCGACAGCTAGACAAAGCGCTTGTCAATCCGCAACGGTTGCATCACGCGGGGTCGCCAGCGACAATCGGTGCGCGCCTTCGACCTCGGGTAGAGTCTCGGGGGAAATGCCGGGACGGGTTTCCTAGAATTTCGCTTAGACGACTTTTCCCGCCGGGTGCTATCATCAGCATGCAGGCTTGTTGAAGGGAGGGGAGAATGCCGGAAGGACCGGAAATACGTCGTGCAGCCGATGGCTTGATGCAGGCGATGTCCCATTTACCGATAACCCTGGCGTGGTTTGCCTTTCCCCATCTTAAACGATGGGAGACGCAACTGACCGGGCAAACCATCGACAAGATCGAGGCGCGGGGTAAAGCGCTGCTGACCTGGTTTTCCAATGGACTGGTGCTTTACAGCCACAACCAGCTGTACGGCGTCTGGCGGGTAGTCAAAGCGGGGGAAACGCCGGTGACGAAACGCGACCTGCGCGTACGGCTGGAGAATCACAACGCCGCCATCTTGCTCTACAGCGCATCAGAAATCAGTATCTTAAGCGCTGACGAGGTTACCGAGCACCCCTTTTTGCTGCGCATTGGCCCAGATGCATTGGACTTGCAACTGACGGTGGAAACCGTGCAGGCGCGGCTGATGTCCAAGCGCTTTAGCGGCCGCCAGCTTGGCGCCCTGCTGCTGGACCAATCCTTCATTGCCGGCCTGGGCAATTATCTGCGGGTGGAAATTCTGTGGCAAGCGCGGCTGGCGCCGCAACATCGACCGCGCGTTTTAAACGAGGAGCAGCAACGGCTTTTGTGTCAGGCTATTCTCGACATTCCGCGCTTATCTTACACGACCCGCGGCCAGCCGGGCGCTAAAGATCACCACGGCGCCACGTTTCGCTTTCGCGCCTTTCACCGTGCAGGCAAAGCCTGCGAGCGCTGTGGCCACGCAATTGAGAAAACCACGTTTTCCGGCCGACCGTTTTATTGGTGCCCGGGATGCCAGCAATAGCCAGCAAGCGCGGGAGGAATGTAAACCGGCGTCCAGACTCGCTAGCAGGCGTGCGGGCAACGTGGATGCTCCGGCTGCTCGCGTTAGCCAACAGATGCGCAGGGGGAGAGTTGCTTTGTCTGCCCACCAGCCCACCAACCTACCAGCCCACCAAGCCACCAACCCACCTTAGCCAACAGGTGCCAAAATGCACCGTAAGGCCGTTTTTTCAGCAGTTGCGCACCCGAGAGGCGGATTAGTATTGCGCCGGGATCTGTTAACGGTATAATGCACCTCGCTATCCGTACCCCTTCAGTGCCGAAGTGGCGAAATCGGTAGACGCAGTTGATTCAAAATCAACCGCCTTCGGGTGTGCCGGTTCGAGTCCGGCCTTCGGCACCATCGGAACATCAATAGACGTCAACGGACGTCTTTTTTTGTGCCTGAATTCCAATATTTACCTATCTTTCCCGCTATAGTAACTCTCTCAAGGTCAACCGGGTTCAACGTACATCTACCAACAGATGTTGGTACAGATGATGGTATTTCCGGTTCGATAATGCTTGTACCAACAGGAGGGGATAAGCATGGCTCTAACAGATATTAAAGTCAGAACAGCTAGATTTGACCCTTTATATCCAGACGTTTTTGCTCTCTTACGGTTGCGATAACTTCCTGCGTATATATTCCCGTGGTGAGCGATATCCCAGTGCACTATGCGGATGATGTTCGTTGTAATGACTGAACGCCACCGCCAGATTCATCACCGCTGCCTGGCTGTCCGGTTTCGGCATGATGCTGATGTAGTCCCGTTTTATCGTCTTCACGAAGCTTTCTGCTATACCGTTGCTTTCCGGGCTTCGCACTGCTGTCGTGCAAGACGCCAGTCCCAGCAACCGGGCGAACGCCCGTGTTTCATGAGCCCTGTAGGCTGAACCGTTATCCGTCAGCCACTCCAGCGACTCTGTTGGCAACTGCCTTCCGAAGCGTTTTTCCACCGCACCCAGCATGACATCCTGCACCGTTTCTTTGTCATAGCCTCCGGTGCTCCCTGCCCAGTCAATGATCTCCCTGTCGCAGCAGTCCTGCGCGAAGGTCACCCGCAGCTTTTCGCCATTATCACAGCGGAACTCAAAGCCATCTGAGCACCAGCGCCGGTTACTTTCAGCGACTGCTACACGCCCCTTATGAGCCCGCTTACGGCAAGGAGCTGCGGGTTTACGTTCAAGAAGCAGATTATGTGTTCTCATAATGCGATACACCCGCTTCGCATTAACCACAGGCAGGCCGTCCCGCTCTGACTCCCGTCGCAGCAGCGCCTACACCCGACGATAACCATACGTCGGCAGGTCAGCCACCGCCATGTTTATCCGGGACAATACGGTGGTATCGTCAGAACGGGGCTGCCGTCTGTGATCCTGCCAGTCAGATGGCCGGTAAGCCCTGATGCTCAGTTGCGCACGCGACACACCAATACTCCGGCAGACGTCGGTTAGTCGTCGTCCCCGGGCAACAAGGGCGCATGCGCAATCCATTTTTTTGCCCGACCGAACTCCACGGCCTCTTTAAGGATCTCGGCTTCCATCGTCTTTTTGCCCAGAAGGCGCTGGAGCTCGCGGATTTGCTTATTAGCCTCAGCAAGTTCAGAGGCGGGTACGACCTCTTCGCCTGAAGCCACGGCAGTCAGAGAACCATCTTCATATTGCTTGCGCCATTTGAAGATCTGATTAGCATTGATGCCATGCAGGCGAGCGACATGAGACACGGTCATACCGGGTTCCATAGTCGGCTGAATAATGGCAATTTTTTCCTGCGGTGTACGACGCCGACGCCGCTCAGGTCCTGATAACACTTCAACCATCTTATTATTCTGACTGGTGTTAAACATAGTTCCAAGACTACCTCTTATTTTAAGAGAGGCGAAGTGTCTGGTGATCTATGGGGCTAATCTATTGTTTTCATTGGCCATCACGACCATCGCAAACCGATGAGTGAAAACACGGTGAACAAGGCGCTGCGCATTATGGGTTATGACACTAAGGTAGAGGTTTGTGGACACGGTTTCAGGACGATGGCATGTAGTTCATTGATAGAATCGGGGTTGTGGTCGAGAGATGCGGTTGAACGGCAGATGAGCCATATGGAGCGTAACTCTGTGCGTGCGGGTTATATTCATATATTCATAAGGCCGAGCATCTGGATGAGCGCGGACTGATGCTGCAGTGGTGGGCTGGCTTTCTTGATGCGAATCCTGATTAGACGGTGAGTCCATTTGATTTTGCCAAATTTAAGCACGGGATGATTAGATATATTTAAGGTATGTAATTGACATACCTCATTTTTCTCTAAAACATGGCTTCTGATGGGGTGTTCGTTTTGGTAATTAAATCTGTTGTTCAACGCCAAAAACTCATATTGTAAGCTTGGTTCAAGTGATAAGTAGTTTTACACTGTGTCATCAGAAAAGCAGCATCCGAGGTTTAGCCATTCATTCAGATAGAAGCGTTCTTACTGTTACATCAAAGGCAGGAGCCATGACTAGTCGCCCACAGATGATTATTAATGTTCTTCAGGCTAATCCTGATGAGCAATTTACAGCCCGTCAGCTTGCCCAAAAAATTATAGATCACTATGGTGCAGAGCTTGCTGTAAAGCGTCAAAATCCTCGATTTGCCAGTGATGAAGATTTCTTGAGTCAAATAGCTGCTGAAATCGGTGGGAGCAGAACCGTTCAGGCAAAAGCGATGTGTCCCCAAGTTATGACGCGTGACAAACCTCGGCCCAGACTTTATTACTGGGGTAAGGAAATCGATAATGGTGTGCAACAAGAGTCATCTTTTGATATTGCTCCGACTCCGTCTGCTGAGACGGTAGGTTTTTCTGAGCATGCTCTTTACCCGCTTTTGATCGAGTATCTTTCTGAAGAAGAAGAATTACTTTGTCGCCGTATCGATGAAAAGCGTTCAAGCAACAACAAAGGTCTTGGGGCGAACCATTGGCTTTATCCTGATATTGTTGCATTGCAGCCTCTCGATAAAGGTTGGGATAGCGTCGTGCAAAACTGTGTACGGTATAGCGAAGGGCGTTTAACCCGACTGTGGTCTTTTGAGGTAAAACGTCAGCTTAACCGAAGCAATGTTCGAGAATGTTTCTTCCAGGCAGTGAGTAATTCAAGCTGGGCCCATTTTGGTTATCTGGTTGCGACAGAAATAAATGAAGATAAGCAGCGAGGCGTAGAAAGAGAACTGCAGATGTTGTGTGCATTGCATGGTATTGGTGTGATCCTTATTAATCCGCAAGATCCCGGTAATAGCCTAACTCTGATTCCTGCGCGAGAGCGCACCAGCATTGATTGGCAATCCGTCAACCGCCTGGTGGTAGAGAACAAGGATTTTAAAGAGTTTATCGATCTGGTTTCTGATTATCACCAGACAGGAAAAATACACAAAGCGCTCTGGAATAGATAATCCGCTCTAATATTTCTTAATAATTCATTAGAGGGGATTCGAGACAATGTAGATTATGAATATCGAGATGTTTATAGTTAGTGATATTTAGAAACTCTTTCTGCGTAACGATGAAATAGTAAATGTTATAAAGATGGAGGTGTAGGCGCTCACCAAATATAATAATAAATAAAGCGATGCAGATAGATTAATTTATCCAAGTCTACCATTTTGAAAAATAAACCGTATCTTTAAAGATGTTTTTATCGATTATTATCTAATACACTGAAATCTGCACTTCAGTCAAAAAGCCGGTATTTCTAATTGACAGTTGTATCGAACACTGGGGATAGATCAGGGGGACCCCTTTGTCCCCCTATGTGCCCACGACTAAATTTGTCCACCTACCCCTTTAAACTTATCAATAAACTCACCAATTTTCTGAAAAACGGTCTGTTTTTTCGTTTTGTACTGGGGGTTTAACGGACTAAGCTTTGGTAGAGTTTCATTTAACTCAGTACCATTTTCGGTGGCATATTCGCGTTTTAGCGATGTACGGATATAGCGCTTTGCAGCCTCTTCGTTCAGGTTTTCTTGTTTTATCAACGCGTCAGCTTCACGCTGCTGCTCACGCTGAGCAAAAACGAAGAACGCATCAATGATGCTGGCTTTGTCCGGCATGTCATCAAGGTTTGTCTGCTGAATAAAGTCAACAATCAGACCTTCTTTGGCCCTGTTACCCATACTTGAGCGGATTAATCGTCTAACCTCTTCAGTGAGTGCCTCTTTACCTTTATTCTGCCTGTTATGTTCAAAAATCAGACCAAGAATGTAGTCCAGGTTAATTTCCTGAGATTTCAACAGGTCAATTTCAAACACGACATCATCCCAGTCAGTGCTTGACTTATCCTTGTCATTAGCCACTTTCTCGCGACGCTGCCAGTCACGGATATCATTGTAGGCTGAACGATAGTCCTGAATCTTGCGTTCTGTGGGGAGACGAATTGTCTGTAGTTCGGCAAACTTTTCATCGTCAAGATAATGCGCTGTCTTGAAGGTTTCGACGGCATCGGGGTCGCTGATATCGACTTTTTGCAGATCTTTCAGCATGGCAAATTCATCGTAGTTTTGCAGGATATTTTCAGCCAGCAGGTATTCGCCAAACAATTTAACGAAGGCTTTTTTCCCCTTCTCGCTATCAATGCTAGCCGGATCAGGGAACTGATGTTCCAATGTCGTAACAATATCCATAAACCCGCGCTTGGCCTCACCTGTCACGATATCGGTAAAGCCCTCCATGTACTCTTTGTAACTTTTCTCCAGCACCACGTTTTTGGTATTTTTATCGCCAAACAGCGTGATGGCATCAATGGTTGCGCGTTCCAGATCTCTGAACGTCACAATATTGCCAAAGGCCTTTGTAGCATCAAAAATACGGTTAGTGCGGGAGAATGCTTGCATCAAACCGTGATAACGCAGGTTTTTATCGACGAACAGGGTGTTCAGCGTCGGCGCATCAAAACCGGTTAAAAACATTCCCACCACAATGAGCAGGTCGATGTCCTGATTTTTAACTCGCAGGGCTAAATCACGGTAATAGTTTTGAAAGCCGTTGCTGTCAGTGCTGAAATTTGTTTTAAAGTAAGCGTTATAGTCATCAATGGCTGCATCCAGAAACTCTTTGGCGCTGCTATTCATTGCACTGGTATCAAAGCTTTCATCAGTAATGGCACCGATAGCATTTTGTTCTTCATTAGCCGCAAAAGAGAAGATAGTTGCCACCCGCAACGGTTTATAGCTGGCTAATTTATTAGCCGCCTCTTCTTGTAGCTCTTTAAACGTCGCGTAATACGCTTTTGCCGCATCCACGCTACTTACTGCCAGCATGGCATTAAAACCTCTGGCTCCAGGGAAAGTTCGATGTGTTTTCTGGCGGAAGTTGTTCAGTATGTACTGTGTGATTTCCTGAATGCGCAGCGGGTGAAGAAAAGCCTGCCGGTTTTCTGCGGCGCTGAGTTTTTTCTCGTCGGTTTCGGTTTCCAGCGCCTTAAACTGCGGGCGGACATCGTTATAGTCCACCTTAAACTTCAACACCTTTTCATCACGAATAGCATCGGTAATCACGTAGGAATGTAATTCACGGCCAAACACGCTGGCGGTCGTTTCCGACCCTAATGCGTTTTGCGGGAAAATTGGCGTGCCGGTAAAACCGAACTGGTAAAAACGTTTGAATTTCTTTTTTAAGTTCTTCTGTGCTTCACCAAACTGACTGCGGTGACATTCATCAAAAATGAAGACGACTTGCTGCTGGTAGACGGGCAGGTCCGCTTCCGCCTTAATCAGGTTATTCAGTTTCTGGATAGTGGTGACGATAATTTTGTTATCGTCTTTATCCAGATTCCTTTTAAGGCCTGCAGTATTGTCAGAACCATTGACGCTGTCCGGCGAGAAACGCTGGTACTCCTTTATGGTCTGGTAATCGAGGTCTTTCCTGTCGACCACAAAGAAAACTTTATCAATAAAGTCCAGTTCGGTTGCCAGCCGTGCGGCCTTAAAGCTGGTCAGGGTTTTGCCCGATCCGGTGGTGTGCCAGACAAACCCCCCGCTTTCTGACTTTGACCAGTTCTTCGCTTTAAAGGAACTGTTAATTTTCCATAGGATTCGCTCGGTGGCAGCAATCTGATAGGGGCGCATCACCAGCAGCGTCTGGCTACTGTCAAACACGCTGTAGTTAAACAGCACATTGAGCAAGGTATGCTTCTGGAAAAACGTGGCGGAAAAGTCCTTCAGGTCTTTAATCAACGTGTTATCGGACTTCGCCCAGTTCATGGAGAAATCAAAACTATTTTTATCCCGCTTGGTGGTATTGGCAAAGTAACGGGTATCGGTGCCGTTAGATATCACAAACAGTTGCAGATATTTAAACAGAGAATTGTCGCTGTTAAAGCTTTCCTTACTGTAGCGGTGTATCTGATTAAAGGCTTCACGTATAGCGACACCGCGTTTTTTTAACTCGATTTGAACCAGCGGTAGGCCATTGACCAGTATGGTGACATCATAGCGATTGGCGTGCGTGCCTGCTTGTTCAAACTGCTTGATGACCTGCACTTTATTGCGAAGGATGTTTTTTCTATCCAGCAGATAGATATTCTGAATACGGCCATCGTCGAAGACGAAATCATGAACATAATCATCATGAATCTTGCGGGCCTTTTCGACAACGCCATCGCTGGGCTTGTCCATCCAAGTTTCCACAAAGCGACGCCATTCAGCCTCCAGGAACTCCACATTGTTAAGGGTTTGCAACTGTTCCCTGACATTAGCGAGCATAGCTTTGGTATTGTTCAGGGTTGGCAGGTATTCATAGCCCTGGTTAACTAAATCCTGAATCAGCTCACGCTCCAGATCACCTTCGCTCTGGTAGCTTTCGGTAATCTTCCAGTCCGGGTTGTATTTGTCCAAAATGATAAAATTATTGGACTCAGCAATTGGCTTGGTGCAATCAACCATTTTTTTGTTCCTGCTGCCAGAAGTTATAGTTATCTTTCAAGTGATCGAGCAACAGTTTGACCGTTGCTTTCTCCGCTGGCGTTGGCTCCGCAACGGCTTCATTCGATAGCGTACAGTGGCTTGTGAACTGCATAATTCTGTTCAAATAGAGTTGTTTGTCGTCAGGTAAAAGTAGGGACCATCGAGGGTAGCCCAAAAAACTGGCCGTTTTCTCATAAAGATTGCGCAGTAACGTGAAGTGATATCTTTCCACGTTGTTGTTAGCAATGGCTTGTTCGATAGTTTGCTTTAGGTGGAGATGGTAGGAAAAACTCTTGTTAGAGTCGCCATTTTTTTCTGTGAGGGCAAATGTACCATCCGCAAAACTCTCCAACATGTAACAAGCTTTCCTGTTCAGCTCATTGAAAAGTACATTATAAAATAGTGGACTATGCGTCGTGATAATGAACTTCAAATCGGATTCGCTGGATTTGATCAGCCCCGCAAGATTAACCGCCAGTTCAATCAGATGGTTGTCATCGAGGGAGCTGACGGGATCATCAATGAATACATACTCCAGTTGATCAAATGCGCGGGTTTCGCGCGCATCTGGGTCGGCGACATTGAGAATTGTGACGACTTGATCCAGTAGGGTGTAAAACACACTCCAGATGAAGTTACTTTCTTCACCTTTGGATAACTTGATATGGGCGGAACGCTCATCATTGCCGCGTTCTATAGAAAATGTGATCTCGGTAAAATCTGGATTGAAGTGTGGCGTTAGCTTGTCGTTCGCATAGCGCTGGAAATAACGGACGATATTGCCATCCTGTCCCAAATCTTTCAGCAGTGTCAGCAACCAGTTTGTGTAGGAATTCGGCTGCACCTTCAGCTTCGGCTCGGAGCCTTCCTGGAGATCGTTATCCCAATAAAACAAGTCCTCAGTGAAAGCATTGTAATAGAGGATTTTTTTGCGCGACAATTCGGACTGTTCAGCTTCGTCTTCACCTTCTCCGTCCATGACTTTGGGCGCAATCAATTGCTTGAAATCCCGGGAAAGGCGCGTCTTTCCTGTGCCATTGAAAGCGTAGATTAACTGCACCTTTGGCACGGGCCTGGTCTCTTCAACTTCCTGCGTTTTTTCAGAGACAGTTTGCTTGACTTTCTTAGGCGTACTCAGCTGTTGGGCTATTTCCAGGAGTGTCTTGCTCATGTCACGCCTCTGCCACTTCCGGCTTCGGGAAACTAAATAGCATGTCCCGATAATATTCGTACTGCTTCTGGCGCAACTCGATTTCGCGGGGAAGGCCTTCAGTGATGGAGTTTGTTAATGCATCAAACTTATCGAGGATTGAAACGATCCTCTCTTTTTCTTCTGGCGACGGATTTGGGATACGGATGCTCTCTAAGTTTTTCTTATTCAGCTTAGGTTGTGCGGCACCTGAAATATAGGTTGTTAAGTCAATACTATTCATATAGTACTCAACGTATCTTCTTTCTGCATAGGTATCGAATTTAAGCACATGAGCATGATTGTTCACCCAAGTCTTACCACTGATACTGAACGCTATCGGAGTATTGCGAGCCAACAGGTTTGCGCCATCTTCTGATACTAATAGAAAGTCGCCATCGAAAATATAATCTTTTACATAATCGACAATCCCTGATGCTCCGTAATAAGGTATTTTCCCTGCTTCCCTCAAACCACTAGTGATTGGCTTTCTTTTGGAGTCAAGATTCTCTGCCAACTCTCCTAGCGTCTTCCACTCAACCTCACCATCGTCAAAACTCAACAACTGGTCGCGATAGTAGTAGTACTGCTTTTTACGCATGCTAAGCTCAGCGGTAAGCTCAGCGGTAAGCTCAGCGGTAAGTGCAGTAAATGTATCCAGAATCCGTACGATTTCAGACTGGATGGTAAGGGACTTTTCCGGGTTGTCGGGGCAGGGGATTGGGATAGTAATTTTCGCCATATCAGTTGCCGATACGTCTATTACTTTTGTTCCTTTGGAGTACTTTCTTTTCTCGCTTGCAAAAAATCCCGTTTGAGTGCAATAAGCAAAATATTTCCCGATAATTCCATTGCTGGGTTTAAAGACTGTAGCGTGCCCACCAGTAACGGCTTGTTCTTTTCCAAGATATACCAACGCCTTGCCAACATCTTCAAAATTTTCACTAGTGTTAGTAATAACAACATCACCCGGATTTACTTTTTTTAGCTTTTCCGCTGTTTGATGAGAAACAAATGATTTTGTAGTTTCAGTTGATAGTCCGTAAAAAGTATATATCTGACCGTAGTGAATAGCAGGTACTCCCGACTCCGTGAAATCAGATTTAGGTAATCCATTTCCACGCACTAGTTCGCCTAGTTCACCTAATGGCAACCAATCCACCTCTGCCCCATCCAACAGTTTTTCCAGATAATTTAGCTCGCTCATGCCTGCGCCTCACTGCCTTCAATTTCAGCCACAATCTCATCAATGTCTTTGCGTAACTGATCAATTTTGCTGACGGTAGTATTTAGCTCGGCATTCAGTTCCGTAATATCGACGATTTCTCGGGTGTCTTTAGCTTCCACGTAGCTGCTGACGGACAAGTTGTAATCATTCCCAGCCACTTCCTCGAAGGCTACAGATTTCGCCAGATGGTCAACATCTGATTTGCTGCAGAACACCTGCATGATCTGAGCGATATGGGCATCGGTGAGAATGTTATTATTGGTTTCTTTCTTAAACAGTCCGCTGGCATCAATAAATTGCACGCTGGTATCGGTTTTATGCTTTGACAGCACCAGAATGTTAACGGCAATGGTGGTGCCGAAGAAGAGGTTAGGAGCAAGTGAAATCACCGTCTCAACATAGTTGTTATCGACCAGATACTTACGGATTTTTTGCTCAGCACCACCACGGTAGAAAATGCCTGGGAAACACACTATCGCCGCACGGCCCTTGGCTGAGAGATAGTTTAGTGCATGAAGCACAAACGCAAAGTCAGCTTTTGATTTTGGAGCCAGCACACCTGCCGGAACAAAACGCTCATCGTTTATCAGCGTCGGGTCGTCACTGCCAATCCATTTGACTGAATAAGGCGGATTCGAAACAATCGCATCAAACGGCTTTTCGTCGCCAAAGTGTGGTTCAGTCAGGGTATTGCCCAGCCTGATATCAAATTTGTCGTAGTTGATATTGTGCAGAAACATGTTCATACGCGCCAGGTTGAACGTCGTATGATTAATCTCCTGGCCAAAAAAACCTTCTTCGATGATGTGGTCATCAAACTGCTTTTTGGCCTGCAGCAGCAGTGAACCCGAGCCTGCTGCCGGGTCGTAGATTTTATTGACGTGGGTCTGACCGTGCATTGCCAGTTGTGCAATCAGCTTAGAGACATGCTGTGGTGTGAAGAACTCCCCGCCTGACTTACCGGCATTAGCCGCATAGTTAGAAATCAGAAACTCGTACGCATCACCGAACAGGTCAATCTGGTGGTCGTTAAAGTTACCCAGGTTTAAACCTTCGACACCTTTCAGCACGGCGGCCAGACGGCTATTTTTGTCTTTAACGGTATTACCCAGGCGATTACTGGTGGTATCGAAATCGGCAAACAGGCCTTTGATATCAGCTTCAGACGGATAACCATAAGCTGAGCTTTCAATGGCAACAAAGATGCTGTTTAAATCAGCATTCAGCCTGTCGTTGGTATTCGCTTTAGCAGCAACATTGCAGAATAGCTGGCTCGGGTAAATGAAATAACCTTTGGTTTTGATGGCATCATCTTTGATGTCATCGGTTATGATACTGTCATCCAGCGCAGCATAGTGGATGCTGTCATCACCGGCTTCGATGTAACTTGAGAAGTTTTCACTGATAAAGCGGTAAAAAAGCGCGCCTAAAACATACTGTTTAAAATCCCATCCATCTACCGAGCCTCTGACATTGTTGGCGATGGCCCAGATTTGACGATGTAGTTCTGCACGCTGTTGAAAGCTAGTCATTTTTTATCCTGTGTTCGATTCTTAACAACTACTGTTGACGAGATTTTACCGCAATTTGTTCTCAACGACTGTACCTATAACTGATCCAGTTATACCTTTTCCGGTAAGAGGCCTCCGCGGAGGCAGAAAGGCTATGCCAGTTACCCGTATCTGTGTGCATCGTAAAAATTTGATTATTTGCTGTTGCTGCGGCAATCGTTTTCTGGTCTGCCGCATTGGGCATCAGAGCGTATCCTGCAGCAGATAAACCTGCATACCTGTCAGTTGATTCTCAGGGTAGGCCGTGGACGACCTGTCAGCGGACGCTTCAGGTACTTCGTTGCAGCCGTGGAGTAGCAATCCCTCCTGCTGTTGGATTTTTATCATATACGCGATTACCTGCCTTATGTTGGTGAAACTTCCAGGATCGTTGTAGTGAACAGGGATATTGATATTTGCTCGATAGTGTTCCTGTACTCACAACGGCAGTGCCATCCTTATCTGTCTGTGATGTTGCTCTGACCCTAACCCTAACCCTAACCCTAACCCTAACCCTAACCCTAACCCACAATTCTGCTCCACTCAAAACTGGAAATCCGGCATGATAAAACCACCCCGTTGACGGAGGTGATGCCGGTGAAAACGTCTCGCTACACCGAAGAGCAGATCACGTTTGCCCTTAAGCAGGCCGAACTGGGTACGCCAGTACCGGAAGTGTGTCGTAAGTTGGGCATTTCCGATGCCACGTTTTACACTTGGCGAAAACGATTCGCCGCCTGTCTCCCTCTGAATTGAAACACTTACGGCAACTTTAAGAAGAAAATACCCGGCTGAAGAAGTGGGTGGCCGATTTAAGCCTCGACAAAGCCATGCTGCAGGATGTGCTATCTAAAAAAAAATGACGCTGACACGGTTACGCGAATGGATCCTCGATTTGCAGACGCGCTATGGAGCCAGTCAGTGTCAGATATGTGGCGCGTACAAAGCCAGCCGCAGCTCAGTGCGATACCGTTCGGTCGCCCGTGATTCAGGTGCCTAATGTCTGCGTATCCGGGAGATTGCCGAGACATGTGTCCATTACGGCTATCGACGGGTGCACATCCTGCTTAGGCGCGAGGGCTGCGCGATAACCATAAAAGGATCTATCGCCTTTATCGGGATCAAGGGTTGTCATTGCATCTGAAGCGTGCGCACCGGAATAAATCAGCCCGCTCCCGTCAACCGGTAAAGCAAGGGAGCCACCCCAATCATATCTGGGGCATGGATCTTGTCTCGGACGCGCTGTATGACGGGCGCCGCCTGAGGTCATTGACCATTATCGATTTGTTTACCCGCAAATGCCTGGGGATCTGCGTGGAGCAAAATCTGCGGGCAGACGATGTCATTGATATGTTGGATACTATTCCCTTTAGCCGCCCTTGGCCGTTAATGCTGAAGGCAGATAACGGCAGCGAATTCGCCGGCAAAATGTTGTACAAGTGTGTGTACGAACGCCGGATAAAGATCAATTTCTCCCGGCCGGTTAACCTACAGATAATGTCACAGTGGAATCTTTCAACGGCCGGCCACGACAAGAGTGCCTGAACGAGAAATGGTTCATGTCTGTGAACGATGCCCGGTGCAAAATCGAGGCGTGGAGAGTATTTTATAATCAGAGTCGTCCCCATTCTTACCTGGGGTGGCAAACGCCGGTGGACTATGCCCGAAAATCCGCCGGATCAGGGCAAAAAGATAGATAAAACGAACCGGCAATTTTCAATAATAGGCGGAGCTAATTCGGGGTTCGGGTCAATTCATTCGCTTCCCTCAGCCCTATTCCTTAAACTTTATCTCATCCAAAACAAGCCATTTTTAGCCCTAAGCTGCTCTTTACGCAGCAGAAATACCCCCCCCCACTACACCTTTGCAGCATTTATTGTCGTGAGCCAGCGGGTGATGTTTTCAGCCAGAGCATCGTTTCTGAACAGGGCGCTGCCGGATACCACGCGATCGACGCCACTGGCGATAATCTGCGGAAGTTGATCCAAGGTTAGCGAACCGTCAACAGCGAGCAGAGTGGAATCCCGCTTGCCGGCAGCACGGAGTAACGCCACAACCTGGGCGATGCGCCTGAGTAACGCTGAGATGTGTAACTTGCTGCCGTAGCCGGGGTTTACCGCCAGAATCTGCACGATGTCAATCTCTTCAATTAACGGCATCAGTTGTTCCAGCGGTGTTGCCGGGCACAGGCTAATGCCACGCAACACAGGCATACTGCCGCCTGCGACTTCAGCGTTTTGTTCACCAAGCCAATGGAGCATGTGGTGCAGGTGCGGCGTGTTTTCCACCTGCAAAGTGACGCAATGGGCTCCAGCCTTTACGCTTGCCTGCACCACGGGCCAGGGATTATCCACCATTAGGTGAACATCCTTAATCATCTGCTGTGGCAATTGTTCGATTGCCCAGGGGCCTACGGTGAACTGAGGGCAAAAATGCCCGTCCATCAGGTCAAGGTGAAGTATGGGCTGTTCCAGCGCGCGAAGAATTTGCTGATACTCCCCGAGTTTGAGCCACCGGCCGGCAAGGATACCCATGCTTAACGGGTAACGCCTCATCAACGATACGCACTCTGCGCGATTCAAACCGGAAAAAAGAGCATTCATTTTTAGATCCTCATGGCATCAACCCAATAAATTCACGCTTTTTACGTGGACCGGTCATGAGTGATTCCAGTTTGGCGACACAAGCCTGATAATGGGGCGTGGTTTTATGAAACGCGACGGCATCTTCATCTTTGTAAGCTTCGTAAATATAAAAGCGGCTTGGAATTTCCGGATCCTGTAACACGTCGAAACGGAGATTACCTTCTTCACGCACAGACCCAAGATGATTCAGGCGAAACACCTCGATGAATTCGTAAACTTTGTCTTCATGAACGTTAATTTCAACCAGAGTGACATGCATAATTTCCTCCTTGGGAAGCATGGGCCAGCCGGGCAGGCCCATGATTTATCAGTTTTTCTCGCTCAGATAGAGTTCGTAGGCGCGGTCTGCGGTTTCATTGCGATGCACCACGGCGTGAACCGCCTTCATCATGGCGACCGGGTGATCGGATTGGAAAATATTGCGTCCCATATCCACCCCGGATGCCCCTTGGTCGATAGCCAGCCAGCACATCTCAAGCGCCTCACGTTCCGGTAATTTTTTGCCGCCTGCGATGACAATGGGCACAGGACACCCTGCGGCGATGCGCTCGAAACCTTTATCAACGTAATAGGTCTTGATGATCTGTGCGCCCATCTCTGCAGCGATACGGGTGGCAAGCGAGAAGTAACGTTGATCGCGCACCATGTCTTTACCCACCCCCGTCACCGCCATTGTCGGCATGCCGACTTTGATCCCGGCATCGACGAGTTTGATAATGTTTTTGATCGATTGGTGCTCGTACTCACTGCCGATATAGACCTGTGCCGCCACCGCGCAACTGTTCAGACGCAGGGCATCGTCGATGGACAGCGCGACCGCCTCGTTGCTCAACTCGGTCAGGATTGAGTTAGCGCCAGAGGCGCGAAGGACCACTGGTTTATTGGTGGCGGGAGGAACCACGCTGCGGAGGATCCCGCGGGTACACATCAGGACATCGGCGAGCGGGAACAGGGGGGCGATGTTGATATCAATACGCTCAAGTCCCGTTGTCGGTCCCTGAAAATAGCCATGATCGAAGGCGAGCATGACCGTTTTTTCCGTGGCGGGATTAAAAATTCGCGACAATCGGGATTGCATACCCCAGTCGAGCGCGCCACAGCCTTTAAGCGTAAACGGGGTATTGCGTTGCGGCGTATCGATATGGAAATGCTTGCCATCTTTAATGTCATCTAAATCAGCCATGATCTGCTCCACGTTAAGGAATAAAATTAGAAATCGTATTTGCCGATGTTCTCTTTGTTGAACACCACGCGTTGAGGAAGAAGAACAATGCCGTTGCCTTTTGCCTCGTAGCTGTATCCCTGTACGCTGTTAGGCGACACCTCTACCTGACCCACGCCCGGGATATCCAGCTTGTCGCCGGTATTCATGTCGCCTTTTTTCAGTAAAGCGTCAGCGACGTAGACAGAAATCTTGCCCTGCTGGACCACGTCCCAGAGGCCGAACTCTTTCACCGTGCCGCGTTCAACATAAGGACGCATCACGTTGGGGGTGCTGAATCCAACAATCGCCACGTTGGTCTTTTTCAGATTCTCTGCTGCCTGGGCGGCGGCGGGGAGGGCATTGGCATCCGGAGCGATGATGGCGTCGAGATCGGCGTAAGCTTTAATGATGCCTTCTGCGGTCTGCAGCGATTTTGTGGCATCGTTATAGCCAAACTGGGTGGTGACGATCTCCCAGCCCGGGTGCTCTTTCGCGATTTTCTCTTTTGCCTCTTTCACCCACTGGTTTTGATCGGTGACGGTCGGGCTGGAGTAGAAGAAGGCCACTTTGGCTGTCTCTTTTTTGACCTGATTCGCGGCCATATCAACCAGCATGCTGCCGAGCTGGGAGGGAGTACCTTGGTTGATGTAGTACGAACGGCATTCCGGTTTGGTGTCGGAATCCCAGGTCAGGACTTTCACGCCACGCTGCATGGCGCGTTTTAACGCCGGACATAAGCCGTCAGGCGAGACGGCGGAAACCACAATGGCGTTATACCCCTGGTTAACGAAGTTATTGATAAGCTGAACTTGACCGGAAACGCTGGGCTCTGTCGGACCGTCGTAGGTGACATCGATCCCCAACGCTTTACCGGCTTCCAGGGCACCGTTACCTCCACTGGTAAAGAATCCCACGCCAACCAGTTTCGGGATAAACGCGATTCGCTCTGCGGCGTAGGCATTAAGGGTAAACGCCGCCAGGCTAAGGGTACTGATTACGGCAATTTTTTTAATGCTCTGAATAGTCATGTACTTTTCCTTTATGGCAATGGGTTTTCGGCCTGCCGGTTGGCGCGACGACGCGCCAGCCAGTCCTTGATTTGCTGACGATGCAGGCTGACGGAACGACCTACGACAACGACAATAAGCAGCGCGCCGGAGAGGGCGCTGGATACCTGATTCGGTACGCCCGCCATCTGCAACCCTTGCTGCAAATAGCCCACTAACAGCGCAGCGATAGCGGTACCGAGAATTGACCCGGAACCGCCATAGATATTGGCTCCGCCCAGAACGACCGCCGTAATGGCCGGCATCAGGAAGGAGGAACCGAGATCGGAACGGGCGGAGCCAAAGTAAGAAACCAACAAAACCGCCGCGACCGCCGAGGCCAAGCCTGTCATGGCATACAGTGCGTATAGCGTCCGGTTTACCGGGATTGCGCTGTACAGCGCGACGCGTGCGCTCTGCCCAATCAGGAAGACATTTCGTCCGGCATGGGTTCTGTGCATCAATAGCCAGAAAAACAGCACGCAGACCAGGAAGAAGATCAACGGGACGGGCAGCCCCAGCACAGCGAGATTGGCAAAATCGGTGAAGCCTTGAGGGAAACCGCCGATACCTTCATAACCGGTAGCCCCCGCCATCCCCGACAACAGCAACGCGCTGCCGCCAAACAGGTACAATGTCCCCAGGGTAATGACCAGAGGGTTCACCCCCGTGTAGATAATCAGCCCGGCGTTGATCACGCCGCAGAGCGCGCCCAGGGCGAGCGTCAGAACAACCGCCAGCGGTAGGGGAATACCTCCCTGGAACATGACACCCAGCGCGATGGCGCAGAGGCCCATTGTCGAGCCAAATGAAATATCAATCCCGCCGCTGACAATGACCATCGTTAAAGGCAGGGCAACAATGCCGATGCAAATAAAGTCGCTGGTGCTGAACAGCAATACGTTCAGATCCAGCAGGCGTGGATTCAGCGCGCCGAATCCCAGAATTTCAAGCACCAGTAGCGCGGCAAGCGCCAGTTCCCATCCGTAAAGGTGTAAACGTGTCATCAGGCTACCTCACGTTTTTTGGCGGCGCACACCGGGTCAGCATCATTTTTTACCGACGGGGGCGACGGGGATTGCGGCGTGAAGCGGGCATATTTTTGCCGACGAATATTGCGCTCCAGCGCGCAGCGCAGACGGCCGTCGAACACCAGTACCGCCAGCAATACCAAACCGGCAATGAAATCGTTCCACCAGGCCGGAATGCGTAGCAGTACCAGTACGCTGTCAATTTGGGTGAGGAAATAGGCGCCGAGTACTGCGCCAATAATCGTACCGGAACCGCCCAACAGGCTGATTCCACCCAAAACGCAGGCGGCGATGGCTTTCATCTCCAGCCCGGTTCCCGTCTGATTGGGGATAAAGCCAATTTGGGAGGCAAAGACGATACCGGCCAGCGCCGCCATGCAGCCATTGAGCGAGAAGGCCAGGATACGGATGGCTTCGGTACGCACGCCCAACTGCCGCGCTCCCTGCAAATTATCGCCGGTGGCGTAAAAACAGCGGCCAAAGGCGGTTTTTGCCAGTAGCCAGGCCATCATCATCAGCAGCAGCAACGTCAGCCAGCCGATGGCGGAAATGCCCATGAACACCGGGGCAGAGAGTTGCTTCAGTTCTGCCGGTAGTCCTTCAATCCATTTACCGCCGGTCCAGAGCAGCATCACGCCGCGATACAGGCCAAGCGTCCCCAGCGTGGCGACGATCGCCGGAATTTTTAGCCAAGCGACCAGCGCGCCATTGATAAAGCCCGCGAGCAAGCCCAGCAGCAGGGTTGCCAAGCAGGCCACCGGTAAGGAATATCCCGCGTTCAATAGCAGCCCCAGCAGAACAGCACACATCCCGGTGATAGAGCCGACCGACACGTCGATGTTACGCGTCAGCATGACCAGCGTTGCCCCCATAGCCAACAGCATAAGAATTTGGGCACTGCTGAAGATCATCGTCAGCGTCTGGACACTGAGGTACTGGCTATCGAGTATGCCCGGTAGAATGAACAGCAGCAGGACGGCCAGCAGCGCGGTCACCTCGCGGTTATTCTGAATAAATTTCAACATGATGCCTCCCCTGTATGCTGCGTGGTCCCTGACGCGCGGTCGCCGAAGGCAACGTGCATGATGGTGTCGACATTGATATCGTCGCCCAAAAGGGCGTCATTGCCGGTTTCTCCCTGATGCATGACGTAAACGCGATCGGCCATCTGTTCAATCTCTTCCAGGTCGGAAGAGATAAACAGCACTGCGACATTCTGTGCCGCGATACTCCGGATCAGCTGATAGATGTCGTTGCGGGCAGAGACGTCCACGCCGCGTGTGGGTTCATCCACGATCAGAACCTGCGGTGAGGCTTCGAGACATTTGGCGATCAAAATCTTTTGTTGATTGCCGCCTGAAAGCGTGCGGGCCGGCTGCTCGGGATCGTTGAGCTTGATATTGAGCGCCCGCCGGTAGCGTTCGAGCGTGGCGCAATCTTTTACCGGTTTGGCCCAGAAGCCGCTGTCGTTATGCGTTAAGGCACAGACATTCCACGCCAGCGAGGCATCCAGATTCAACCCTGAAGATTGTCGATCTTCCGGCAGATAGACCAGTCCACGCTGCAGGCGCTCGCGCGTGGAAAGCGTGGAGATGTCCTGCGCATTGAGCACGACGCGTCCCGCCCGCCGGGGTCGAAGCCCATACAGGGTTTCCGCCAGTTCGGTACGCCCTGCGCCGACAAGTCCGGCCAGACCTAAAATTTCCCCGGCGCGCACGTCAAAACTGACGTTCATAAACCCTTCACCCGTCAGGTTTTCCAGGGTCAAAACCGGTGTGCCCGCCGCGTGCTGGGAACGGTTGCCAGGCAGCTCCAGCCACAGTTTTTGTGTCGCGCTCAGGGCGGTGGTCCGTGAGGCTGGCGTAATAGCCTGAATAATCTCGTCGGTGGTGAGGTCCGTGGTTTTACCGGATAACGCAATGGTTCCGTCGCGCATCACGCTGATGCAGTCGGCAATCTGACGTATTTCGGGCAGCTTGTGGGAGATAAACACGATCCCCACGCCGGTGCTCAGTAATTCCCGCAGGCGGCTGAACAGGCGATCCGTTTCTGCCGGCGTCAGTGATGCGGTGGGCTCGTCGAGAATTAAAATGCGTGAATCGCGCATTAGCCCACGCATAATTTCGACCATCTGACGGTCGGCGACATCCAGTGAACCCGCAGGGCTGTTGATATCGAACTGACAGCCGAGCGCGAGCAGCATCGAAGCCATTTTCTGCACCGATTTCTGATGTTTGGGCAGGCTAAAGAGAATATTCTCCTTTACCGTCAGGCTGGGAAACAGCAGCGGTTCCTGAGGCACCAGGTATATGCCCAACTGGTGCGCCAGCACGGGGGACAGTTTTGTGCAGCGGGCTCCCTCAATCTCAATAATGCCGCTATCGGCAGGGGTAATACCGGCGATGATTTTCATCAACGTCGATTTCCCCGCGCCATTTCCCCCTAATAGCGCATGTACCTCGCCTTTGTGCAAAACAAAGTCGATGCCTTTCAGTACGTTGACGCCAGAGTACTGTTTATGAACTGATCGGGCGCTGAGCAGCGGTGAGTTTTTTTCGTGACGCATTGGCCTATCACCTCCGTTCACCCAGAGTCGTTTCGGGTTGAACAAATGTATTTTGCTAGTCGAATTGTTCATAACCTTATGACCTAACTGCTCATAAAACCGATGAACAGATCACGTTTCATGCTAAAATGATTTGGAATAACTAATTTGTTCACTGGCGTACGCCCGTAATGTGGCTTCGGTCACAGTTATTAACCCGTAATGAATGAACAATTGTGTTGAGGATTTCGATATGTTCAATGTGAAGACAGAATAATGACAATTAACGACCCGATGATGTCCGAGCAAGGCATGAGTGAAGAAGAGCTAGTGGCGCGCATTGCGTGGTTCTACTACCACGATGGTATGACCCAGAGCGACATCAGCGACAGACTTAGGCTGACGCGTCTTAAAGTTTCGCGACTGCTGGAGAAAGGGCATCAATCCGGGATTATTCGCGTACAGATTAATTCTCGCTTTGAAGGCTGTCTTCAATATGAAACTGAATTACGTAGCCGCTTTGGTCTGAATAACGTACGCGTTATTCCGGGGCTTCCCGGCGCGGACGTTTGTGTCCGACTCGGAATCGGCGCGGCGCACATGTTGATGGAGTCGTTACAACCACAGCAAATTCTGGCGGCGGGCTTTGGTGAAGCGACCATGAACACCTTAAAGCGGCTCAGCGGGTTTATCTCTGCCCAGCAAATTCGCTTGGTAACGCTGTCGGGCGGCGTTGGGCCTTATATGACGGGGATCGGGCAGCTTAATGCCGCCTGCCCGGTCAGCATTATTCCAGCACCGCTTCGCGCTTCCTCTGCGGAAATTGCCCGTACCTTAAAGCATGAGAATAGCGTACAGGATGTGCTGCTGGCGGCGCAGGCGGCCGATGCGGCCATTGTCGGTATTGGCGCAATCAACCAGAAAGAGGAAGCCACGATTATTCGCTCAGGCTATATCACTCAGGGTGAACAGCTCATGATCGGACGTAAAGGGGCCCTGGGGGACATTCTGGGTTATTTCTTTGATGCCGACGGGCACGTTATTCCCGACATGAACATCCACAATGAACTGATCGGCTTAACCCTTAATTCTCTAAAAACGATCCCGACGGTGATCGGTGTGGCCGGGGGCGTGAATAAGGCGGAAGCAATCGCTGCGGCGATGAAAGGGGGGTATATCAACGCGCTGGTCACCGACCAGGATACTGCCGCCGCGATTGTCAGTGATTAATGATATCAATCTGCCGCGCCATTGCGCAGCAGAGCTGTAACCGCTTTTTGGTTTGTACCCTGGAGAAAGCATTGGCGACCTGACAGAAATAATAAGCCGAGGACTAAAACGATGGCCCGACTCTGTACCCCCACTGAATTAGCACATTATCTGATGGCACTGGACGCCGGAACCGGCAGCGTCCGGGCGGTTATTTTCGACCTGGATGGCAAACAAATCGCTGTGGGACAGGCGGAATGGCGGCATCTTGCCGTACCGGACGTTCCCGGTTCGATGGAGTTCAGTCTGGAGAAAAACTGGCAACTGGCCTGTGAATGTATCCGACAGGCGCTACATATCGGCGGGATTGCACCTGAAGCGATCGCTGCCGTCGCCGCCTGTTCGATGCGTGAAGGTATTGTGGTTTATGACGCTGCGGGCACGCCCGTGTGGGCCTGCGCGAACGTAGATGCCAGGGCGGCAAGGGAGGTGAGCGAGCTTAAGGAGCTCCACGATTACACCTTTGAGAGCGATGTCTATCGCAGTACCGGTCAGACGCTGGCGTTGAGCGCCATTCCACGCCTGCTGTGGCTGGCGCACCATCGTTCGGATATCTATCGTCGCGCTTCAACCGTCACGATGATAAGCGACTGGATGGCGTATATGCTCAGCGGCGAGCTGGCGGTGGATCCCTCCAATGCCGGAACAACGGGCCTGTTGGATCTCAAGACGCGTAACTGGAAGCCTTCATTACTGGAAATGGCCGGACTGCGGGCCGATATTCTTTCCCCGGTAAAAGAGACGGGAACGTTGCTGGGCGGCGTTACCGCGCAGGCCGCCGCACAGTGCGGGTTGAAGGCGGGAACGCCGGTGGTGGTAGGCGGCGGTGATGTCCAACTGGGTTGCCTTGGGCTTGGGGTCGTACGTCCGGCGCAAACCGCCGTGCTGGGAGGCACATTCTGGCAGCAGGTGGTTAATTTGCCCGAGCCGGTTGTTGATCCCGAAATGAACGTTCGTGTTAACCCGCACGTAATTCCCGGGATGGTGCAAACCGAATCAATCAGCTTTTTTACCGGTCTGACGATGCGCTGGTTCCGCGATGCGTTTTGTGCAGAAGAGAAATTGATGGCAGAGCGTCTGGGTGTTGACACCTACACGCTACTTGAGGAAATGGCCACCCGGGTGCCCGCCGGCGCGTGGGGCGTTATACCCATTTTCTCAGACAGAATGCGCTTTAAAAGCTGGTATCACGCCGCGCCTTCGTTTATCAATCTGTCTATCGACCCGGAAAAATGTAATAAAGCCACGCTGTTCCGCGCCCTGGAAGAGAATGCCGCCATCGTTTCTGCCTGTAATTTACAGCAAATCGCCGATTTCACCGGCATTCACCCGACATCACTGGTGTTTGCCGGCGGCGGTGCAAAAGGTCGTCTCTGGAGCCAGATTCTGGCGGATGTCTCAGGGTTGACGGTGAACGTGCCGGTGGTCAAAGAGGCAACCGCGTTGGGCTGTGCGATTGCTGCCGGAGTGGGCGCGGGGATCTGGTCATCGATGGCAGAAACCGGGGAGCGGCTGGTACGTTGGGAGCGCAAGCATGTGCCGGATATGGCGAAGCATGCGCTCTATCTTGAGTCCCGCGAGAAATGGCAGGCGGTGTATCAAGAGCAGCTTGGATTGGTCGATCACGGGTTAACGACCTCTTTGTGGAAAGCGCCGGGTTTGTAAAAGGAGATCGCAATGATTAAATCCAATGAAACGCAGCATGAGTACCGTTTTGGCGATAATGGTCCTAAATATCTTATTCGCGGTCCGGTGTGTGACATGGGCGTAGTGATGCTCCAGCCTGGGCAGTCTTTCCCTAATCATCGGCATATCGAAGCCTGCGAGATTTTTTATACCTTGGCAGGTGAAGTGACGCTATATCTGAACGGTGAGCCGCACACGTTGGGTTTGGGTGATGTTTTGCACTGCGACCCCGGCGAAGCGCATTTTCTGGTGAATAAAGGAGAAGTGCCCTGGAAAGGCGTTTTTGTTAAATCCCCACATTTACCCGGTGACAGTCATCCGGTAGAGCCGTCAAAGTACTAATACCCAAGCAACCCGAAGAGGGGGGCACCCTTCAGTACCCTTGCGTAACGCCGCTTCGTTAAGCATTAACATAAACACGCAAAGTGATTGCTTTTTGTTTCACTAAGGCCCTAGGGTAGTTCGGTTTCTGGAGCGGAACGTTTTACCTTTTCCGCTCCGCTTCCTAATCGTCGGCGGCAAAGATGAGCATCAACCCCCGAAGGGTGATTGATCCTACCCACCAACAGTGGACACACGACCAAGTGAGACCAAGGTGACTCACATGACAAAGTCCATACCAACCAGCAAGAAGCCCCGTAAACAGCATACGCCAGCGTTTCGCAATGATGCCCTGAAATTGGCAGCGCGCCATGCTGCCGCTACCGCTGCCCGCGAACTCAGTCTCAATGAATCACAGCTTTATGCTTGGCGCAGTAAACAACAGCAGCAAATGACATCTTCAGAACGCGAAAGCGAATTGGCCGCAAGGAATGCCCGTCTCCAACGGCAGTTGGCTGAGCGGGATGAGGAGCTGGCCATCCTCCAAAAGGCCGCGACATACTTCGCGAAGCGCCTGAAATGAAGTATGCCTTAAACAGCGGTACGGTGTCCCACGACTGGCAGATGAGCTACCGGAAAATAACGTGTAAACCATTGCTGCCAGTCTGCGCCATCAGGGGCTGCGAGCAAAAGCCGCGCGGAAGTTCAGTCCGGTCAGCTACCGGGAGCACGGCCTGCCAGTGTCTGAAAATCTGCTGAAGCAAGATTTTATCGCCAGCGGTCCGAATCAAAAAGGGGCAGGAGATATCACTTTCTTAGGTACAGATGAAGGTTGGCTGTATCTGGTGGTGGTTATTGACCTGTAGTCGCGCGCCGTTATCGGCTGATCGATGTCATCGAGAATGACGACGGCACTGGCACGTAATGCACTCCACATGGCACTGTGGCGGCGAAAGTGCCCCTAAAACGTCAGTGTTTATACCGACCGCGGCGGTCAGTTCTGCTCCAGAGATTATCTTGCTAAAAGGCCATAATCTGCGTGGCAGCATGAGCGCAAAGGGATGCTGTTACGACAATACTTGTGTGGAAAGCTTTTTCCACTCGCTGAAAGTGGAATGTAACCACCGTGAGTGCTTTGCCGGCCGGGAAATAATGCGAACGGCGGTGTTTAATTATATCGAGTGCGATGACAATCGCTGGCGTCGCCACAGTGCCTGTAGCGGGCTCAGCCCGGTACAGTTTGAAAACCAAAACCTCGCTTAGGGCTGTGTCCACTTTACGTAGGTAGGATCAGATAAACACCCAACGCAAACTTTATCCCGCCTGTTGACAGTGTCCCAGCGCACTCAGAGGATGAAAGAGCTCGTTATATTAGCTGATCTTCCGGCAAACCAATGTGCTACTTCACTTTTATAGAGCTTCGATCGCAATACGCCAAGCCGCACATCAGTGGAAAACGTCCAGGTGTGACAAAAAAGTTCCGCAATATTCCTTTTATTCAATCAATTAGCATCAATGTAAAACCCGGTCTTTATATAGGCATATGTTCGCAATCGTTTTTTTATATAAAATAATATAAATAGTTTTATGTTGAATGTGCGTCTGTTTGATTAAGAGGATATAGCAACAATGAACGTAAACAATGCTAATTTAAACGCTATACAAAGACCCACTAGGGCAGAAGATGGCGCCATAGCGCCTAATCAGCCAACGTATTCATCAATCATAAACATGGTAACCAAAGCGTCAAATACAAATAATACCTTTCAAAGCACGCAATCTGTCCAACGAATTTCTACATGGTGCATATACGCTTTGGCTAATCGAGACACATCCAATATGACCTTATGGGAGTCTAATATAAGAAATGTATCAAATTATCTGGACAGTGAATCCTATACTAGGAGAATGCATGATTCACTCAATTGGTCAGTATCCAAGATATTACAATTTACAAAAAATCCCCAATTGACTTTAGATATCGCCTCAAAACGAGTAAAGAATGGAGAACCCTGTGACAAAGTCGCTTTTGAGCATGACATAAAGGGCCTCGCTTATATTAATCTTGAGCTAAAAGCGGTAACCGGAGTAGCGGGAGAGCGCGTACGTAACGGTGAAAACATCTACAAAGTATTGGATGATCATAGCATAACTAGAGATGCTGAAGCTCATCGCGCCCTCAGGGATATTGGGATACGCAGTGGCCATCGGTAAACTAGCTCGACCGTGCAAGTGAGCGAAGTCGGACTTATTCGCCAAATTTACGACATGTACCATGACTGATTTTTTCATGGTACTTTGTAGATTAACCTGCAAGCTATCATCTAGTCGTAAAGACTAAACGCCAAGACTGACTTTTATTTGAATATTAGTTTCAGGTTAGGGGGACGCTAAAATATAAGTCGAAAAGTTTAGCGGGAATGTTTGCAATGGATTTTGAGATCATCTTAATAGAAATTTAAAAAAGAGTGGTTGATGGCTAATTCGGAGATAAAAATGCGTTTCCGCACACGCGTAAAACTGCAGATACTGAACAATGATTTAATGCCACTTAGATGGAAATAGTCCAAAAGTAGCAGGCTGACTCAATGCAACAGAATTAATGTGCTTGTGATAGACATTTTCGTGGTGTGCGTTCGATGATGTTGAAGTCACGAAGTAACCAATCAACACGGATCAACAGTGACGGATACAAAATTTATAACCTCAAGGCGACAGAGAGAAAGACGCGCCATGGCACTAATTCAATATTTATCAAGGTGTAATTTACCTATAGACCAACATAGTTGCCACTCATTTATTAATTGTTGATGTACTTTAATTTAAATTCACATGCCTTTGGACACCTATATTAACAGGACTGTCATGATGCACATCAACTCAACACTATTCAAATCAGAGAATTTTTTTATCACGCAACCATACGCTGCCACTCCAATGACATCATCTGGACAGGTATCTTTCCGGAATAACATCATGTATAGCCCAGAATTCATTAGCAACACGCCGTTGAATTTTTATATACGAAAGCAGGATGTGAAAAATGCCAACATGCAAATCAATAACCTTCCATCTCCGACAGGAATCACAAATGGATTTAATAACATAGGTCAGAGCGTTTCATCAAAACAAGTGAATATAATAGATAATATTTTAACCGATCAACTTACAAAAGAAGGTCCAAAGGAAAAAGATATCTTTAAGACGCAATGGTACGAGACTGCATTGGGAAAGAATATCGCGTATAAACCAGATATGGCTGAATCTGATTCTCAATTTCTTGAAGAATATACATATAAGATTCTCGTTCGACTGACAAATGGGAGAAGTTCACCCCCTCTGCCTGACCTGAGTTCCGTGGTTCCGAATCTAGATGAACTCATTCCCGTGCAAGGCAGCCAGAAAGGGAAAGAACTAGTCAATTTTGACCATGCTTTTAGTAAAAGAAAGCTTTATTATCGGGAAAAGATAGCAGATCCTGACTGTCCGGGTAAATATGTCATTCGAAATACGCTTTACAAGCGTAAGAAAGTACCAGACCCGGACAAACCGGGAAAGTTAATTACTTTAGGAACGTTATATAGTCGAAAAAAAGTACCGGATCCTGATGATCCAGGATTGCTTATCTCTCAAAACAAGTTATATTGGCGCAAGTTGGTACCAGATCCTGAAAATCCGGCTCGGCTTATTTCTCGAAAAAGATTATTCTATCGAAAAAATATACCAGACCCAGAAAACAGGGGGGGATTTATTTCACTAAGCACTTTGAAGCTTAGAAAGTTAATACAAGATCCAGACAATCCGGATAGACTTATTTACAGAAATACGCTATATAAGCGCAAAAGTAAAATAAACATGATGACCCGAAAAAGCGAGCTTCCCGCAAGGCGCTATATTTGTAATGAAGAGTAGAGTTTTAGCGGGTAAAGTAAGCACGTTTCGTGCGGGTTAAGGGGGGGGGAATAGCCCGCATGCGGCGGGCGCTAAGTGTTTGCTGAAAGTAAGAATAGCATAAAACTGATATTGCTTTGATTAGAGAGGAAAACGCCTTCAACTTTTACATCGTAAAATTGCCAAACGTAACGCCGCACCTATCTGTTCAGTTTTGCTGTCGGATAGTATGATAACATTATCTGTAGCGGTGAATCCATCGTCAGTCCGATAATCACCTTTAACATGATAACTAGGACTAAAAGTCATGTTATTTTGGCGCTAACGATGCCTACTCTATGCATTTCTTTACATAATGCACGCGGGTTTTTATCATTAAACCGCGTCATCATATCATCTATCCAGTCTGCATTGTTTTTGTACAAAGACGTCCTTTCATATAAAATCGAATCAAAGGTTGCTTCAGGATGGACTCAAACATCGGGCCGGCGTTCTGGGACGACAAATCGGCTACGGGTCAATGCATCGAGGACGTTAAAACTGAACTCAATATCCGTGGTGTCCGAAGCAGCGATATAATGGGCACCGTGGGGATCACGCAGGCTTCCTCTATAGCCAGAAAAAGTGTTTATGCATATAAATTCAGGTTTAATAAGTGCAGTTGCCCACGCCGGTTTGACAATATCATCGCTATTACTCATCCTTGGTATCGGTGACTATAACGTTTTGTTCTTATCCATAAGGTATATTTCGCGCTATCTGTTCCGATTGTACATTAGGAACCTGCTCCCAATGAGTAACACACCGCGATACGAGTCATGTCTTGATTAGCAATCCCAAGGTGGCAAAGCGTTACTTCTTAACGAGTAATGTCACAACTACGATTTTCCCTAAGGTATCTAGCGAACGTTACCCGCCCGCTGTGATGTTTACCGACGGTTGCAACGCGCTTTTGATCCTGTGTTGGCTATCAAGTAAGCAGGAACAGGGTTTTTTAGGGCCTGAATTGCTGAGGTTACCGTGCCCAGCCCCCATTCCAGCACAAACAACCTGTTGCGATCACGCTCGCATTGTGGACAATGCTTATTGTAGGGAAGCGTTTATATCAATGAAATTATTATATTTTACTCATTCACAGGATGTGAAATGGACAGGAACACTGAAAGATTCACTTCATACTGGCGCAATACCTTAGCCGATGCCGAGTCTGGTAAAGGCGCGTTTGAACGTAAAGATGAGGATAGGTTCATCCAGTGGATGAGTCCCCTCTCGGAGGCGCTGGATGAAAAAATTGTCCATGCGTTCTTTAAAGGTGAGGACGATTCGGTTGAAACCGTCGAAGTGTTGTTACGGCCTCAGGTATGGTTTCGCCTGTTACAGCATGGCAAAGAGCGGACGGCTGGCGCGCCAAGCATCGTTACGCCATTAGTTATCTCCGCGAGGCTGAACCGCAAAGGCTGGTTGTTCCCCAAGGCTCCTGCCACGATTCCTCGTGACCTGCTTGAACCACTTTCCAAAGGTACTTTTTCAATTGGTGAGATGGCGCAGTATGACAAATACAAAACCACGCATAACTCAACCACTTTTGTTGCTGATAATGAGCTTGAGCCCTGCTCGGAAACTGACGAACAGCAGGAAGAACGGCTTGCACGGCATCAGCAGCAATTGAAAAGATATTTTGAGAAGTCCGACGAACTTCTAACCAACGTGGCCGGAAAATGGACCGATACCCACGAGCAATATGAATTTGCTAGATATGGTTATGTGATCAAAGCGAACCAACCCGGTAGTGCCAGCATCCATATCCTCCCCATGTACGATCATCTCCTCACGTGCAAAAAAGAGGTCCCGCTATTAACGCGTTTTGCCTCGAAAGAAATGCGTCCTGTAGAGCCGCTCCTCGCGAGCAATGCCAAAATTAGCGAGCGTTTAGGGCATTCTGGCGATAAATTCCCGCTGGCTGTGGCGCAGCGTGATGCCCTCAGCCATTATCTCACTCAGCAGTCGGGCGATATCCTCGCCGTTAATGGGCCGCCAGGCACCGGAAAAACCACACTGGTTCTTTCTATCGTTGCCACTGGATGGGTAAGAGCCGCTGTTAACAAAACCGAACCGCCAGTCGTCATCGCCGTTTCAACCAATAACCAGGCCGTGACCAACATCATTGAAGCCTTTGGGAAAGATTTTGGCACCGGTACCGGTGCCATGGCCGGGCGTTGGCTGCCTGAATTGAAAAGCTTTGGCGCTTACTTTCCGTCTTCCGGCCGCCGGGCTGACGCAGTGAAAAAATACCAGACGGAAGATTTTTTTAACCGCGTTGAATCCCTGGAGTATGTTGAAGACGCGCAGGTTTTCTACCTTGAAAGGGCAAGGGCGGCGTTTGTGAATGAGGCGTGTCGTTCACCCGAGCATGTTGTTGATTGCTTACATGAGCGTTTAACTGAACTCTATACCCAGCTTAGGCAAATCGAGCCCGCTTGGGACAGACTGAATTGTATCCGCCGGGAGCGGTGTGCTATCAGTGAAGATCTCGACCAGTATATTCAAGATAAAAGTGCGTTACTGCTTGGCAGCTCGAACGAAATCGCGTTGTTAACTCGGGGAAAAAAACAGTGGCAGAACTACCGCGCCAGTGAGTCGATGGTATATGGATTCCTCTCCTGGCTCCCCGTTGTCCGTATTAAGCGCCATTATCAGATTAACCTTTTCCTGGAGGCTACGTTTGGGGCAAGAATGTCAGCGTTCCAGGGAATATTGCCGGAAGGCGTTGACGCCTATATCGACGGACTTATTGCTCAGGCGCGAAAACAGCAGGATGAATATCAACAGCAAATCGAGTGTGCCCAAAATGTTTCTCGACGCGAAAACGACGCCGCCCGACGTTGGCGCGAGCTGTCTTCTTTGCTGGGACATAAGGGCGAAGAGGAGCTGAGCCTGGCTGAAGCCGATGAGCTTGCCGATACTAAAATCCGTTTTCCGGCGTTCCTGATGGCGAGCCATTACTGGGAAGGTCGCTGGCTGATGGATATGGCCGCGATTGATAATCTACAAAAAGAAAAAACCCGTAGCGGGGCGAAAAGCGTTAAAGCCCGCTGGCTGCGAAGAATGAAGCTCACTCCCTGCGTGGTGATGACCTGCTACATGTTGCCTCACCATATGAAAACTAGTGAATTTGTCGGCGGGGCAAAGAAATTTGATGACAGCTATTTATATAATTTTGCCGACTTGTTGATCGTCGATGAAGCGGGGCAGGTACTCCCTGAGGTAGCCGCAGCCTCCTTCGCATTGGCGAAGAAAGCGTTAGTGATTGGCGATACGGAACAAATAGCGCCAATCTGGAATAGTCTACCCGGCATTGATATCGGCAATATGGTTGAAGAGCACATTCTGCCGGGCGGCACGCAAGAAGAACTTACTGATGCTTATGCATTGGTGAGCGAATCAGGCAAAAGTGCTGCATCCGGCAGCGTCATGAAAATTGCGCAATTTAACTCGCGATACCGCTACGACCCTGATTTTGCGCGCGGAATGTATCTTTATGAGCACCGGCGCTGCTTTGATAACATCATCGGCTTCTGTAATGCTCTTTGCTATCACGGTAAGTTGCAGCCCAAACGAGGCGCTGAAAAAGAGGTGCTTTTCCCCGCAATGGGTTATCTGCATATCGATGGCAAAGGTATGCAGGCAAACGGCGGGAGCCGTTACAACGCCTTTGAAGCTGAGACAATTGCTGTATGGCTGGTGGCTCACAAAGAGGAAATAGAGCGTCATTACGACAAACCGTTGCACCAATTGGTGGGGGTTGTTACGCCATTTTCGGCACAGGTCAACGCCATTCGACAAGCTTTACGTAAGGCGGGCCTGATTTGTTCGGGCAATGAAAATTCATTGACGGTGGGGACCGTTCATGCCCTTCAGGGGGCTGAAATAGCAATCGTGCTCTTCTCCCCGGTCTATTCCAAACATGAGGATGGTGGGTTTATTGACAGCGACAGCAGCATGCTCAATGTCGCTGTTTCCCGTGCCAAAGACAGTTTTTTGGTTTTTGGCGACATGGATTTATTTGAGATCCAGCCAGTCTCTTCACCCCGAGGATTACTGGCGAAATACCTTTTCGCTTGTGAAGGTAATGCTTTGCGGTTTGCTTATAAAGAACGCAAAGATTTAAGCACCGCGCAAACGCATATTTCCGCCCTGCATGGCGTTGAACAGCACGATGCGTTTTTGCATCAAACTTTCGATACTATCAGGCACAGCATTACCATCGTTTCACCTTGGTTGACTTGGCAAAAGCTGGAGCAAACCGGTTTTTTAACCTCGATGACTCAGGCGCGCTCGCGTGGTATTGATATCACCGTGGTGACGGACAGAGATTTCAATACCGAACACGCCGATTATGAAAAGCGACAAGAAAAACAACGGCGTCTTCATGGCGCGATGGAAAAGCTGGCGGCGATGGGAGTTACCACTAAGCTGGTCAAGCGCGTTCACAGTAAAATCGTGATTGGGGATCAGGGTTTATTATGCGTAGGGTCGTTCAACTGGTTCAGTGCCGCGCGAGATGAGAAGTACCAACGGTACGACACGTCGATGGTGTATCGTGGCGATAGCTTACAAAGTGAAATCAAAACGATTTATACCAGCCTCGAACAGCGCCAGCTATAAGTCTGGCGCCAGACGTGAGGGAGGGTATCGGCTTTCGATATAAAGGGTAAAGCCAGTGCTATACCTTTCCCTGTCTTTGCCAGCATTAAGCCCGGGGTCGGTCCAAACAGAGAATTTGCCTGGCCCATACGTGGCCGTGATTAATCAGATTGACCTGCCGTAAGATTAATGTAGAGATCGCCTGCTATAGTCTAGCCAGCGAATGATAGCCAATCATCGTTGATAAACCAAATTGTGGCTATTTCGATGCTGTTGATTTATACGCAAGAATGATAACGATGGTCGGACAAGAAAAGGACGCGGCGAAATCGATGTTGATAGCTTTATGGATAATACCCACGCAATTATCGCGGTCGTCAATAGCCGGTCATCGCCGTCATTTGACAGTGGCAGCCTATTCATTTGCAATCCTAAGTAGATAGGACTAATTGAACAGGATGTGTCGACGCGGACGGCACATCAGGGTAATATTAACGCCGTAGAAGTGGGTAGGTGATGTGGTCACGCCGAAAAGTTGCGTGGCTGCTAATATTACCCGATAGGGAAACGAATTAACAAGGGAACTACACTATGAAAGATGCTCTGGTTTTGATAACAATTTCTGTTATTTGTCTGCTTATTATCATAGCGAGAGTCAAGCGCGGGACCACGCACAAATATAGCAAAATTTACTGCATGGCAGCATCAGTAGTTTCAATTCTTGAATTATCACAGTCGATCTACACGCCCTATTCTTATAATCACAATGCGTTATATAACAATAGCAATTTCACAACCCATTTCTCTTTTGATTATTATTATATAGCTTTATGGGCGGTCATATTCGTTACCGCTATTTTTTTGTTAATACACGAATGGGTAAAAATAAAATGACCTTGCCATGAACATAGGGCGGCCATTCACCTATTTTACCCAGCGCGTCGTCGCTGCATATTTTTTTGCCTATGGGGTTGTGGCTCAACGCTACTACACCTGCATTTCTCAATACTGTAGAATTGAAGGCTGTCCTTGAGATCTCCCTCGCCTGGCTCAACATCTCTTTTTATGCTGAGGTGGTCACTTAGCCATCCGTCAACAAAGCGGTATCAAACGAAGGCATTAACCGCGAAAGTAATAAAACGACGCATTCGTGGCGTCATTTTATTGTCTTTATAATAAAGCAGCCACATAGGGCGTTCTCTCAGTTGCCAATCAGGAAAAAGCTGTATTAGATCGCCTGCGCGTACATCCGCGGACAAAAGCATTTCAGGCTGCATGACGATCCCCAAACCCGCCTTGGCGGCCATTCGTACGGCTTGGCCACTATTCACGACGAGTTTGCTGGAAGGTAAAACCACCACCTTGTTTTCCCCTTTTATTAAACGCCATGAGGAGCGCGCGGCCGTCGTCAAACCGACTACCTCATGGTCAGCCAGCTCTGATGGATGCCCAGGTATGCCTTTTTGCGACAGATAGTCAGGGGAAGCACAAATCATCATACGGTACGGCGATAACGGACGCGCTACCATATTGCTGTCGGGCAAATGACCAATGCGAAAAGCGATATCAATGCCTTCATCCACGAGATCAACGGTGCGATCGGTAAGCACGATATCGAGCATCACATCCGGGGCGGAACGCCGAAAATCCACTAGTGCCGGCATTAGCCGTTCGGTGCCAAAGGTCATGGGCGCCGTGACCCTGATTTTTCCATGCAATGAAGTCTGCTGCGTTTCAGCTTGCGCATCAGCCACCGCAACTCGTTCAAGAATATCTCGACACTGATCAAAATAGCTTTTCCCGTAATCGGTAAGGCTCTGCTTGCGCGTCGTCCGATTGAGTAAACGCATCCCCGACCGATCTTCAAGGGCGGCAATATATTGCCCAACCATAGCGGGTGAAATTCCGAGCCGCATTGCCGCTGCGCTCATGGAACCCGCTTGCACGACGGTGATGAACACGTTCATTGAGCGAAAAAGATCCATTTGATACCTGTGCTTTTGAATGTAGAAAGTTTTAGCCAAATTATCTTAGCAAAACTTCTGTATTACGCTATTGCCCTGACATCAATACGGAGAAAAACATGAGCGATTTGCGATTTAGAAATAAGACTTCGTTATCACCGGGGCCGGGACCGGCATGGGCCGCGCCTGCGCGCTTCGTTTGGCGACGGAAGGCGCTGCGCTGGTGCTAATCGGCAGGCGGGCCGAGCCGCTGGAACAGCTGGTAAAAGACATTCAATCAGAAGGCGGAACCGCGCTGGCATTAGCCTGCGATATCACTGATGAAGTACAGATAAAAACCGCTTTTGCAGAAGCCCGTCTACGTTTTGGCGGGGTCGATGCACTTTTTGCCAACGCGGGTGTTTTAGGTCACTTTACGCCATTATCAGACGCTGAAGTGCAGGATTTTTCCGCACCTTTAGCAACCAATCTTACCGGCACATTTATAACCATTAAGCACTGCCTGCCCTTAATGCGGCAGGGTGCAATTCTCATTAACGCCTCTTGGACGACTCAGGGTGTCATGCCTGGCGCCGGGATTTATTCCGCGACAAAGTCAGCCTTACTGGCCATCATGCGAACGCTGGCACTTGAAGTCGGACCGCGTGAGATACGGGTAAATGCCATCAGTCCCGGCGTGATAATTACGCCCATGGCCGAGGCTGCTCTTCCTGGTGATGTCGTGCACCGGCTGGCCGCAAATTCACTTCTGTTGCGCAATGGGGTTCCGAATGACGTGGCAGGAACCGTGGCCTGGTTACTTTCAGAGGACGCGGCATATGTTACCGGCCAGGAAATCAGAGTAGATGGAGGATTTACGATGGGAGGCATGCGGGCCTGAATGTCCCGTAAATGGGCGCCATTCTCATTGTCGCTTTTAGGGTACCAGTCGCTTCATGTCGCAGGGGCTATTGGCAAGCGTGGACAGATTAGGTCACGGCCGCTTGCCCTTGAGGCGACCTGGGAGATTCACCAAAGCGAATGCCGCCTTCGACACATTGTCCAGCCTTCAGGGAAAAAGAGGTGTGGCCGAACACCGAGTTGACAAGCATCGGTACTCGGATGATCCGATGCCAGGGAGGGATAATGCTGTGTTGACGGCAATCCTCTCCCCTCATTAAGGGAGCCTCCCTGCGCGCTGAAACCGCACATTGATGTCGCGTAACGAGTCGCCTACTGTAGTGCATGGCTCTCCCCCTGCCATTTTCCGCTAGGGCGAGCATAATAACTCTCCATCAAACCTTTTCTATAGAACGTCATTGACGATGAGAGGCCTTTCCGGACGGGGCGTTTTTTTATATTACATAGCGTTAATGTGATAATAATATTTATTGGGAAAGAAGATGCATGCGGAGGTTTTATGCTTATTGCTTCAGCGACATATCAAAGAGAGGGATGGTCTTCGCCAACAATTGATCCTGCATCCAGCGGACAATCGTTCTCTACCTTAAAGGCTGGCATAGCCGAAGTTAAAAACCAGCCGTCGGATTTCGATAGCAAACCCTCATGTTGGTCATTCATCAAACGTGCTTTCGCTAGCGTATTTAGACATATTGTCCGGGTGTTTCAAAAAACGCCATCCGGATTGGATTCACCGGCGGAATCCAGCGGGGCGGTCCGGACGCTGGCCCAGTCTGGATTGATGATGACAACGCCTGAACCGATGGGGACTCTGCTATTTCTAGATCATCTTGTGAGAGAAACAAGCCAGGATTGGGCTAAACAAGATCAAGATCGCGCCAGCTTGTATGATGCAGATAAGCGCGGGCAGTTTATTAATGCAACGCTGATAACATTACTTGAAAGCCACACCCCAGAAGAGTGTACTCAGATGCTCGATAATCTCAACGGAGACTTTGGCAATCGCATGCGCGGGGTGTTAGATTTTGTCGCTTTTAAAATCGGCTTTAATGACGTAGAGCCAGAAACGATTTCTCGCGCCCGTAATCTCATGACGCATCTATCTTATTTTCCTATCGCTCTTTGTGAGCGGCTGTCGCCTCAAGATGTTTCTGCAATAAGTGATAGGTATAAAACTTCAAACGATTATGCAGAAATAGGGCATTACAACGAACTGTCTCCCCAGGAAACAGCAGCCCTTGCTGCCATTGGCTTCAGTGCTCAGATGCTGGGAGGCTGAAAAAGTACTCGCGGCGCAAACGGGGGCTGGCCCTTCTCAGCGGATAGTGAGCCCCCGCACGATAGGCGATCCCGCCTTGCGGTTAAACTGCCCCTCGTCGCGGTAGGCTGTCCTGCCATACAGATAAACAGCCCTCGCGCCTAGAGAGGATCCCGCTCTAAAGTCTGAGCATAGGCAGCGCGGATGGGCAGCGCAGGGCGTGTGTTTGAGTTTAAAGAATACATCGGCAGCCAAATGAATAAGCGCGCCGGTAAGAGGATCCCGCTCTAAAGTCTGAGCATAGGCAGCGCGGATGGGCAGCGCAGGGCGTGTGTTTGAGCTTGAGGAATACATCGGCAGCCAAATGAATAAGCGCGACGGTAATAGATCTGAGCTTTCAGCTCGTCCAGGCGTATGCACTTTTCATGCAACAACCGAGATAAATGCCATCAAGCTGCCAAACCGGAACGGCACGCCGCAACCGCGGTCCGCTGTCGCGCAAAAAAACACCACTCCGTGCGCCCGGCGATAAACCGGCAGGCGGCGTAAATCAAATGGCAGCTAAACCGGCTGCTATTTTGCCCTGTGATAAATCAGGTAGGGATGTAAGAATTGACGTCAATAACTCTTTTTATTAATAAGTCAGGAGAGCAAGGTGTTTGGAAACATCCTTAGGCGCATAACCCAAACCGCCGTTGCGTTACTTTGTCTGGTTGGCTCCGTTCAGGCTTTGTCAGGTGAGATATCAGATAAAAACATCTCAGGCGGCGAGCAGTTCACGGTCACGCTGCAGGATACGCCGGGAACGGGCTATAAGTGGATGTTACGCACGTTGCCTGCCCCTGTCATGTTAGTTTCTGAAAATTACCGGCAGCCCGCCAGCTGTGGTAAAAAAGCGACAGGCTGCCCGGTGGAAAGAACTTTCACCTTCAGAGGGGTACAGCAGGGTACCGGGGATATTCACTTCGCCTATGGCCGACCCTGGCTGAATATGACAGAGAAAACGGTCACCGTGCGGGTGCGCGTTAGGTCAGATGCCCCAGTCCGTTAAACATTCCCTTCGTAACAAGCCAGCGTCATGCTGGCTTTTTTTTGTCACAGGCTCAACCAAGGTACATGGCGGAAGTCATCATTGCCGGGTTGGCGCTTGCCGCTAAATTGTCATCCGGCAGACGCTACTGAATAACAACGTTAGTGGCTTTTTTAAATGTCCATAGGGATAGATGTCTGATCATCGGCGAATGTTATAAAAAATAATTGGATGGGTAATGAGGGTGCAAATGCATGTCGCCAGGTTTTATGGCGTGCTTTTTAGGCTTAGGCAAAACCTGAGCGGAGAATAAAGGGAAAATGTTTATTACGCGCCGTACTAAGTTCTGAAATATGCATTGGATCACATTTTAGCCGTGTAACCTGGTTCAGCATGCTGAACCAGGCGTGTTTTTATGCTGTTACATGCGATAAACTTATTTCCAGCAGAATTAGGAGCCGTTATGGGCGGTAAAGGGTGTAATTCATTAGTTCGTGCCGAAAAAATATTAACCCATATTGCTTATGTGGGGGAGGCAAGTTTCATGGAAATTCTAAAAGAATTTCAATTCCCCAAAAGCAGTTTGCTAAATTTACTGAACGTAATGGTAGATTGCGGGTTTTTAATCAAAAGTGAACGTAATCAATATGCGTTAGGCATAAAGAATTATGAGCTAGGCTGCCAAGCATTGCACCGAAAAAACATTTTTGAGATCACCAAGCGACCCATGCAGGAGCTGTCGCTGAAAAGCGGGCTCGTATGCCATTTGGGGGCGATGGAAAGCTTTTCTGCCATTTATCTCGACAAGGTCGAAAGCCCAAACTCGGTGCCCACACGGAAAAGTTGGATTGGTAAAACACTGGAGCTGCATATTACCGCACTAGGCAAGGCACTGTTGGCCTGGAAGTCACAGGAAGAAATCGATTATTTTTTGAATGCGCTGGTTTTAAAGGGTTACACGGAAAATACCATCACGGAAATGAGCGTATTTAGGGAGGAGTTACGAAAAACGCGTCTGCGAGGATGGGCCATAGATAATGAGGAATCTACCTATGGGGCCGTATGTTTAAGTATGCCAGTTTTCAATATGTATAACCGCGTTAACTATGCGATATCACTGTCAGGAGATCCGGCCGTGTATTCAGGAAAAAATGTCAATAGCTACCTGAAATTGCTGAGGAAATGCGCAGGGCAAGTATCATATGGGCTGGGGTACCGGAATGAAAATGAATATTTAAGAAAAGGAAATTGATGTAATGAGAAAATTTCGAGGCATTATCCCACCGGTTTCAAGTACCTTTGATTCTAAGGGAAATATTGATAAAACAGCGATGAAAATCGTCGCCGATTTCCTGATAAAAAAAGGCGTCGATGGGTTGTTTTATCTTGGTACGGGTGGCGAGTTTAGTCAGATGAGCACCGACCAGAGAAGGGTTCTTACCGAAGAAGCTATCCGTGTGGTTGAGGGGCGTGTCCCGGTCCTGATTGGCGTCGGCTCGCCTTCCACGGATGAAGCGGTAAGACTGGCTCGACACGCAGAGGCCTGCGGTGCTGAGGGTATTGTCGCCATTAACCCCTACTACTGGAAGTTGGCTCCCCGTAACCTTGACGATTATTACCACCAAATCGCAAGCAGCGTCGGCCTGCCGGTGATCATTTATAATTTCCCCGATCTTACCGGCCAGGACTTAACGCCGGGGATAGTGAAACGTCTGGTGCTGGAACACGAGAATATCGTCGGCATCAAAGATACCATTGATAGCGTTGGCCATTTACGCGCAATGATCAATACCGTGAAAGCCGTACGTCCGACGTTTTCCGTGTTTTGCGGTTACGACGACCATCTGTTGAATACCTTGCTCTTGGGTGGTGATGGCGCAATTACCGCCAGCGCGAATTTTGCACCGGAATTATCGGTTGCCATTTATCACGCCTGGCAGGAGGGCGATCTCGCGCTTGCCACAACCCTCAACCAAAAATTATTACAACTCCCCTCCCTTTATGCGCTGGAAACGCCTTTTGTCTCGTTGATAAAGCATGCCATGCAGTGTGTCGGCTTGCCAATAGACGCCTATTGTCTGCCGCCGATACTGGCTGCATCGGACGAGGCCAAAGATAAAGTGCATGCGCTGCTGGTCGCACAGGGGATTTTGAAATAAGGGGGCACCATGTCTATCCGCGATATTTTTAATGACGCAAACCAAGATATTTACCGTATCAGAACCCATGCGGCAGGCCCGCAGGGCGAACTGCCGCTAACCTCAGAAATGCTCGTTAAACGTCCCAGCGGGGATATATTCGGTATGACGATGAATGCCGGTATGGGCTGGGCGCCGACAGAACTTGACCGTGACGACATCCTGTTGCTGAGTACCTTAGGCGGACTGCGGGGCGATGACGGTAAACCCGTCGCGCTGGCGTTGCATCAGGGACATTATGAACTTGATATCCAGATGAAAGCAGCGGCAGAAACGATAAAAGCCAATCAGGCGCTGCCCTATGCGGTATACGTCTCGGATCCGTGCGATGGGCGGACCCAAGGCACGAACGGAATGTTCGATTCTCTGCCTTATCGCAATGATGCCTCGATGGTGATGCGCCGGCTGATCCGCTCGCTGCCCAATGCTAAAGCGGTGATAGGTATAGCGACCTGCGATAAAGGCCTGCCCGCCACCATGATGGCGTTGGCTTCTCAGCATGATAAAGCGACGGTATTAATCCCTGGAGGGGCTACGCTTCCGGCGCAAGGAGGCGAAGATAACGGAAAGGTGCAGACGATTGGCGCACGTTTTGCCAATGGTGAATTGTCGTTACAGGCCGCGCGTCGTGCGGGCTGTCAGGCCTGTGCCTCGTCCGGCGGAGGCTGTCAGTTCCTGGGAACGGCGGGGACGTCGCAAGTCGTTGCCGAAGGGCTTGGGCTGGCGATCCCCCATTCCGCGCTGGCGCCTTCGGGGGAACCCGTCTGGAAAGAGATTGCCAGCGCGTCAGCGCGTGCTGCGTTACAGCTGATTCGCAAAGGCATCACCACTAAGGCGATCCTTACCGATAAAGCCATTGAGAACGCCATGATGGTACACGCCGCCTTTGGCGGTTCCACTAACCTGTTGCTGCATATTCCGGCCATTGCTCACCAGGCGGGTTGCCGCATACCTACCGTAGAGGATTGGATTCGCATAAACAAAAAAGTGCCGCGGTTGGTGAGTGTGCTGCCAAATGGCCCCGTTTACCATCCGACGGTAAACGCTTTCATGGCTGGCGGCGTTCCAGAGGTCATGCTGCATTTGCGCAGCCTCGGTTTGCTGCATGAAGAGGTCATGACCGTCACGGGCAATACGTTAAAAGAGAACCTCGACTGGTGGCAGAATTCCGACCGGCGTCAGCAATTTAAGGATCTTTTGCGCAAGCAGGAACACGTAGAGCCCGATGACGTGATTATGTCTCCTGAACAGGCGTTAAAACGAGGGTTAACCTCCACCATTACTTTCCCGGTGGGCAACATTGCGCCAGAAGGTTCGGTAATAAAATCTACCGCCATTGATGCTTCTGTCGTCGACAAAGAGGGGATTTATTACCACAAAGGGATAGCGAAGGTGTATCTCTCAGAGAAAGCCGCCATCTATGATATCAAGCACGATAAGATCAAGGCGGGTGATATATTGGTGATTATCGGCGTTGGCCCGTGTGGGACGGGGATGGAGGAAACATATCAGGTTACCAGCGCATTGAAACATCTGTCTTATGGCAAGCATGTTTCATTAATCACCGATGCCCGATTCTCTGGGGTATCAACCGGCGCCTGTATTGGTCACGTTGGGCCGGAAGCATTGGCAGGGGGAGCAATTGGCAAACTACGCACCGGAGATATTATTGAAATTAAGATTGATTGCAGGCAACTTCAGGGAGAAGTCAATTTCTTGGGTGCCGGTACCGAGGAAACATTACCTTCACGCGAGGAGGCAACCGACATATTGAATAACAGAAGCACGCATCCTGATTTAATGCCCGATCCGGAATTACCTGATGATACACGACTATGGGCACTGCTTCAGGCGGTCAGCGGCGGCACGTGGACTGGCTGTATTTATGATGTGGATAAAATCAACCAGGCGCTGCGCCACTATATTGCTAAGACCTGAAATAAAAAAATATTATTTATCCTGAATCATTCGGGTTGCAAATAAAAGAAATTATTCATGCAACCTGAATCACTCTGGGTGTTTACCTGATTACTGAGAGGATGTTATGCCACTTTTAATTGTTGTGGCAGGTATTGCTGTACTCCTGCTGTTAACTATAAAAATTAAACTAAACACATTTGTCTCCTTGATTATCGTCTCGATTGGTGTTGCCATCGCCAGCGGAATGGATCTTCAAAAGGTTGTTACGTCGGTCGAATCAGGGCTTGGCGGGACGCTCGGCCATATCGGTCTTATATTCGGCTTTGGCGTAATGCTCGGGCGCTTATTATCCGATGCGGGGGGCGCGCAGCGTATTGCGTTAACCATGCTGCGTTATTTTGGCGCCAAAAAACTGGACTGGGCGGTGGTCTGCTCAGCCTTTATCGTCGGGATTGCGTTATTTTTCGAGGTTGGCTTGATTTTGTTGGTGCCAATCCTGTTCGCTATCGCTCGCGCCGCTAACATCTCACCGATGCATATGTGTGTGCCGATGTTATCCGGTTTACTGGTGGCGCATGGGTTCCTGCCGCCCCATCCTGGTCCTACGGTGATTGCGAGAGAATACGGCGCTGATGTTGGTATGGTGCTCATTTACGGTATTATCGTGGGTATCCCGACGTTTATTCTTTGCGGCCCTGTATTGAATAAGGTGTGCATGCGTTTGATACCGGATGCGTTCAAAAAGGAGGGCAACATCGCTTCGCTTGGTGCGACCAAAAGTTTTAGCGAACAGGAAATGCCGGGGTTTGGTATCAGTTTCTTAACAGCGATGCTGCCCGTGATCTTGATGGCGCTGGTGACATTAATGCAGATGGTGCGTCCGAAAGACGCCGGTGATCCTGGCGCACTGTTCAATCTGTTTCTCTTTTTGGGGAACTCCACCATTGCGATGCTAATTTCACTGATCTTCGCAGTGTATACGATGGGCATAAGCAGAGGAAAATCTATCCCGGAACTGATGGACTCGTGCGGCAAGGCCATTGCCGGTATTGCGGGGCTGTTATTAATCATCGGTAGCGGTGGCGCTTTTAAGCAGGTGCTTATTGATTCGGGCGTGGGTCAGTACATTTCTACGTTGGTATCGGGATTGGACATCAACCCGATTCTAATGGCATGGGGTGTGGCTGCTTTTTTGCGAATTTGTCTGGGATCAGCGACGGTTGCGGCGATCTCAACCGCAGGGTTGGTCATCCCGCTATTGGCTGCACATCCAAACACCAATTTGGCGTTGATTACGCTGGCAACAGGAGCGGGATCTTGCATTTGTTCTCATGTGAATGATGCCAGCTTCTGGATGATAAAAGATTTCTTTGGCCTGACGACAAAAGAAACCTTGTTGTCCTGGACGCTGATGTCGACGCTCTTGTCGATCTGCGGTCTGATATTCATTCTGCTTGCAAGCATGGTGATATAGAACAAAGCCCGGCCAATGGCTGTTTGGCGGTACTCGGGCTTTCAGCCTACTGTTGAGCGCGCTAATATCCGCTGCCGTTTCGCTGATCTGCGAAAGATAGAGAAATACCGGCAGCGAATCAAAGCAATGAAGCCCGAGGTGTTCATATTTTTCATGATGCCACCTGTAATGCTAGGGTGTATGTCAATGGCCAATCTGTAGCCATTACGCGTGGCGACGTTGTGGTTAGGAGTCAAATGGGGCAAGCTGGACGCGTGTGGATGATTTCTCGTTTCCTGTGGTAGTTAAACCTGCTCAGCAGGGCGTACCGGTGACAATGATACTGGGCTATTATGATCCGCAAAATACCTTATCTCGTTATATCTATCCTGCGCTCCATTGCGCCTACGGAAAGGCCTTTTCATCCGATCGCGACATTGAGATTAGAGGTTGCCGTTGCTATGCGGAAATAAGAAATGATGCAGGTCAAAAAGTGAGGTTGAGGTTAAGAACGATATGAGGCAATGCGCGAATAATGAACCGGCTCCATATTAACGTGGCGTCATCTTTCTCCCCCTCGGCCATTATGGTCTATTGCGGTAAGGTTGCAATTAACAACCAGTAATATACAACCGCCTAAAGGGGGGACACATTACGCCGTTGATGGCCAAGGCAACTTCTGCGCCTCTGACTACGCTTGCGTCAGACGGTGTGCTCAGGCGCAGGCAGAGCTCATTTGACGTGACGCAGTAAAACGCGATGTTATCAACATCGCGTTATTGACCCTGACGCTGCGCGGCCTCATAGCTGGCCGCTTTCCTTGCGCTGGGCGGGCTGATTTCCCCGCCCTAGGTCTTGCGCTTGGGAAACCGAATTCCCGCCGCTTACATGGCGCTTAAATATAACGCTTTAATATCGTCAATTTCGGCGGTGCGGGGATTGCCGCCGGTACAGACGTCATCTAGCGCCGCCTGCGCCAACGGGGGAATGTCCTCTGCGTTCACCCCTACCTCGCGTAATCCTCCGGGAATATGGACGTCGCGGCACAAGGTTTTAACCGCGTCGACCGCCATCTGGCGCGCCTGTGCAATACTCACATTGCGCGCATCGCTTATGCCCAAAGCTATGGCGATTTGGCGATATTTTTCGCCGGTGTATTCGGCATTCCAGGCCATGACATGCGGAAGCAGAATCGCATTCGCCACACCGTGCGGTAAATTATAAAAAGCACCCAAGGGATGCGCCATGCCGTGCACCAATCCGAGACCGACGTTGGAGAAGCCCATGCCGGCAATATATTGCGCCAGCGCCATCCCTTCTCCGCCTGCGGATTGCCCGGCAACGGAATCTCTCAAGGATCGGGCGATGAGCTCGATGGCTTTAAGGTGCAGCATGTCGGTCATTTCCCAGGCGCCGCGTGTGATATAGCCTTCTATGGCATGAGTTAAAGCATCAATACCGGTGGCGGCTTTTAATGCGGCGGGCATGCTGGCCATCATATCGGCGTCGACAATCGACACAACCGGAATATCATGGGGGTCGATACAAACGAATTTACGCCGTTTCTCCTCGTCGGTGATGACATAATTGATGGTGACTTCAGCGGCGGTGCCCGCCGTGGTCGGCACGGCGATAATCGGCACCGAAGGCTTGCGGGTGGCCGCGAACCCCTCGAGACTGCGTACATCAGAGAATTCAGGGTTATTGATAATAATGCCTATGGCTTTGCTGGTATCCTGCGGCGAACCGCCGCCGATCGCCAGTAAATAATCGGCGCGGCTGTGTCGGAACGCCTCCACGCCCCTTTTTACCACCCCGATAGTGGGGTTAGGCATCACTTCATCAAAAAGTGCATATTCCAGATGATTATCCTCCAGGAGGGTGGTGACTTTATCCACGACACCACAGTCGCGCAGGACTTTATCCGTCACCACTAGGCCCTTACGGTAACCGCGCCGGTTAACTTCGTCGACAATATGCGCAATCGCGCCGGCGCCAAACCAGGCTGTTTCATTCAAAACCATTCTGTATGCCATCTTATTCTCCTTGAAAAAAATAATGGATAGGAAGGCTTATGCGTGGCTGCGTTTTTCGACTAATAAGATGTGTTGTGTTGCCAGCACGCAGCCGCCCCGTTGATTGAGCACTTCAAGCTGTTCCGTAACCAAGCCATAGCCCGGTTTGCGCGGATGATCTTTTTTTTCGCTGATCCGCACCTTCACATGCAGGGTATCGCCAATAAATACCGGCTCGGGGAAACGTAATTTCTCATAGCCATAGGTCATGGCGCGGGAATTGATATCGCCCGCGGTCATCCCCACCGCCACCGCGAAGGTTAGAGTGCCGTGGGCGATGCGCTGGCCGAAGGGCTGGGTTTTACACCATTCGGCATCCATATGATGCGGATAAAAATCGCCGGTCTGGCCGGCGTGTATCACAATATCGCTTTCGGTAATCGTGCGTGCCGTGGTGGTACGGGTGTCGTCCAGCGCAAATTCTTCGAAGTATTTATCGATGAACATAATGTTACTCCAGGCTGCCGGTTAATCCAGGTGGTAGACTTCTTTCATGGTCGCCCATAATTCCTCAGGCGCGCGCGTCTCAAGCGGCGTCAGGCAGGGGACGCATTCAGCCCACCATCGTTGGGTAACCGGATCCGCAGCCATTTTTTTCATGTCGTCCTGATAATTATCGCCATGATATTCGTAATAACTGAAGAGATAGCCATCCTTAAAGTAAATAGAATAATTGGCAATATTACATTCTTTGATCATGGCATTAACATCGGGCCAGGGATTAGCATGTAATTTCGCATAATAGGCATATTTTTCGGGCTTAACTTTGATCACGCCACCAAAACGCTGAATGGGTCTCATACTATTTCCCTCCGCGGTTAAATAATCTTGCTGCGCGCCAGCGCTTCACGAATTTGGCCTTTGCGCTGCTCAGTGAGCGGACCGGTAGGGCGTAGCGAATGTACGGGAATCTCCAGTCCGATCTGTGTCAGGGCATATTTCACGACGTTATAGAACGGCACATCCAGCCCGTAGAGGGCAGGGATCCACGACAGCCGGCTTTGCAGAGCATTGGCCTGGTCATACTCGCCCTGCCGCCAGTGGCGATAAATCCCGCAGGTGAGCTCTGGGGCGAAATTGGCGCTGGCGGGAATAGCGCCGTCGCCGCCGAGGATCAACGTACCGAGCAGGTATTCGTCATAGCCGGCAAACACGGCAAAATCAGGGCGCACAGGCTTGACGGCGTGGATCACCTCGCGAATATGGCTCAGGGTGTCCACGGTATCCTTAAGGCCAACGATATTCGGGCACGTCTGCGCCAGGCGGACGATGCATGCTACCGGAATGGATTGGCCCGTCAGCCCCGGGAAATTATACAGCACGATGGGCAACGGAAGATTCTCGGCAATATAGCGGTAATGTTCAAAGAGATAGTCTTCCGCCAGCGGGTTATACCACGGGTTCACCACCACCACGCCGTCCGCGCCATATTCCTGCGCCAACCGGCCGAAGGCCAACGTCGCCTGGGTGCCCGAATGGGCAATCCCCACCAGCACGGGCTTGCGGCCGGCGACATGGCCAATGCAAAACTTCATTACCTGCGTGCGCAGCGCGTCCGACATGTGCGCGAATTCCCCGGCGCTGCCGAGGAAAAATAGCCCATCAACCTCGGTGGTCAGCAAATGATCGATAAGCCGCCCCATCGCCGCTTCGTCAAACTGCTCCCGATCGTCAAATAGCGTCGGAACCGGTGGAATGACCCCTCTAAACTTCACGGACATACTTTTTCTCCTGCTTGAATGAAAGTGTGACGTTGCCCGTTGCCGGGAGTGAACGCTTTAATCATGACAACCGATAAAGCCGCGCGGCATTAGCGCTAAACAGTCTGGCCTGATAGTCAACGCCGAATTCATGAGTGATATCTATCATCACATCGATCCACGGCGTCATTCCCGTCCCGAGATCGCAGACGGGGAAATTGCTGGCAAAAACCACTTTGTCGCGGCTGAACGTGTTGAGGGCAATATCCACGGCGGGGCGGACCAGGTTAATATCGGCTTTGGGAGGGGTTATAACGCCGGAGACCTTGCAGAAGACGTTGTCGCACGCCGCCAGCGATTGCAGATTGCGCCGCCAGCGCCGGGAGTAGTTCGCGTCATGCCTCAGGCGCTCGGCATCCACGTTCCCCATATGATTCAATACCATATCGGTTCGCGGCGTTTGGCGCGCAATACCGGTCACGTCACCCAACTCTTCATTACGCACGCAGGCCTCAAAGCATAGACCGGCGTCGCCAAGAGCGATGACATTTGAGATGAATACGGGCGTCAGGCAACTGCCGGGCGGCTGGCCGGGCACGTGCAAAACGTGCCTGACGCCTTTCACCCAGCGATGGAACAGCCCCGCCTCCCGCCAGCGCGCGACGGCGTCCGGTTGCTGCAAATCCATCGAGATGATGCCACCGCAGACAGAATTGGCGGAGTCTTCGCACAGCTCGCGCAGGTAGTCCGCTTCCTGCTGCCGTTGGTCGGGGGCAACGTCCACTTCCACGTACAGCGCCCGATCGATGCGCCAGCGACCGTTGCGGTCGCCGGTCGGGTAATCCTGCCACGCCACATCGTGCTGCAGCGCCGGTACCGCCTCCAGCCACGGAAGCCGGAAACGGGACAGATCCCACAAATGAAGATGCGTATCGGTAATGTGCAGCACGACGTGCCTCCTGATGGCTTTCTAATAGGATACCGGGGTGGCGCCTGTTGCGGATGAACGGTAACAGGCTTCCACCACGCACATGGTTTTCCAGGCATCCTCGACGCTATTAAGGTAGGGGTAATTCTCATCTTCCATTTTGCATTGCAGGCCCGCCATCGGGCCGATAAAAGCGTCCGGGAACCAGGTGCCGTCGATGGACATTTCCCGCCACCCTTTACCGTCATCGAGAATATATTCAAACTTATCGACGGATCCTTGGGGGTAATTCAGGATCACGCCAATCTGAATTTTGATGGCGCCCCGGGTGCCTTCAATTTTGAAAAAACATTCCTGTTTATCCGGCGCGTAATCATGACCGTGATTGGTATGAATATTGGCACGTACTATATCGCCATAATCCAGAATAATGGACGAACGCGTTTGCGCCAATTCCAACATTTTGGGATGTTTCATCGTTTTACAATAAACCGCCTGCGGATCGCCCAGGAAATAGCGGATCACATCAATGTAGTGAATGCTGTGGTAATTGACTTCCATCCTTTCTTTTTCATACAGGAATTGCCACAGGTTCCACGGCGTCTGACAGATCACGCGCATTTCGACATCGTGGATATCTCCCAATTTGCCTTCCGTCACCAGCTGTTTAGCGGCCATCATAAAGGGCGCGCGGCGCAGTTGAAAATTGATGCCGGCGATAAGCCCTTTTTGCCGGCAGCAGTCGAGGATGGCCTGGGCCTGCGCCAGGGTTTCACCCATCGGTTTTTGAATGAGGACACCGGCGCGTGCGGGCAGTTTTTGCAGGATGGTCAGAATTTCGGACGCCGGGACGGCGATATCAAAAACGCACCCTTCCTGCGCGCCACGCACTATCAAGTCCTCCAATGTGTCGCAGCAGTGGGGGATGTGCCACTGTTCCGCCACGTTTTTTGCTTTTTGCTTATCGCGATCGTACAGGGCGAACACCGTAAAACCGGCTTTGCGGTAGGCCGGCAAATGCGAGTCGGTGACGATGCCGCCGGCGCCGATAATGGCAATCGCTTTGGGGTTAACAGGCAAGGGGTGTTTCGTTGACAATGACATAGGTTTCTCCATTATATTAGGCCAGTCCGTTGGCATAACCGACGATAGCGACCGAGAGCACAAGCACCACGTTCCCCAGGAGCATCACTTTTTTAGGCCGCTCATATCCGCGCCATTCGCCGGTTTTTAATGCCCAGGCGTTGGATATAATCAAAGCCCCGGAAAGGAAAGCAATCCAGCCGATAACCGGGCCCAAATCACCCAGCAAGGCGGTCGATTTAGCATATAAGCCGAGCGCGCCGAACCAGATGCAGCCGGTGAGCAGCGCCTTGAACCAGGCAAAGGATGAGCCTGGACGCGAAAAATCGCTGAAGGTGTGGTTCTTGTTCAGCATCCACAGCGCGTAACCTATATTGGAAATAAACCCGCCGGAGGCAAAGACGATCACATAAGCGATCAGGCTGGCGCTTACGGGATTGATGCCGTCGGCGACGGCGAGCGCGCTGGCGCGGCTGGCGTAGGTGTAGCCGATATTCATGGCGGCGGTGCCGAAGCCGGATGCCAGCGCCATTAGCAACCCACTGACAAATTTTTCATTCTTTACTCGCGTAATTTCAAGCTTTGACTGTTGATCTTTTAAGATTCCGGCGCGGGTGATAATGGCGACCCCGACGATCATCACCGCCATTCCCGCCAGTAGCCACGTAAGCGAACGGGCGGCAGGGATATTGCCCAGGATGAATAACGGGATAAGCGAGCCGAGAGAGCAACCCACGCCGGTATTGATGCCCACGGTTAACGACAGACCGATGCTGTCGATGCCTTTGCCGTACCAGATAGCGCTGATGCCCCATAGGAACCCGCAGGCGGCCGCAATGGCCAATACCCAGGTGGGCGTTGCCAGGATATAGCGCAGGAATCCCGGTACTTCGATCCCGGTCCAGAGAATGGGAATTAGCAATATTCCGATAACAGAAAAGATGATCCAAAAAGCCTCCCATGAGAAAGGCCGGTAATTTTTCATTCCAAGGCCGAAACTTCCCTGAAACAGACAAGCGATCATTAAAACGATAAATCCCGCCAGCATAGCGTCTCTCCTATGAATTATCTTTGTTGTCTAAAGAACATCGCGGATAATTGTTTGTTCTTATATGTGAACAGAAGTTCTTTATGAGAAACTCACAGGGAAGCTAATCCTCCTTTTTTCAATATTCAACCTAAATATTGTCCTGCTTATTTTTTTTCAGCGGCGATCACATTTTCGCCAGCTTTCACTACAAAATCGGCTAATGCTGTGCCTCAATGGTAGCGTGGTAGTACCAATTTTATGTGATCAGAATTCCAAAAAGGAGCAATTATGGTGACATTACGGGGGATCACCTGGGGGCACAGCCGGGGATACACATCGGTGGTCGCCACGGCTCAGCGGTTTGGTGAACTGCATCCAGAGGTGAATATTCAATGGGAAAAGCGCTCGCTGCAGGCCTTCGCCGATGGCAGCCTTGATACTTTGGCGCAGCAATATGATTTGCTGGTAATTGATCATCCCTGGGCCGGTTTTGTGGTGGAAAAATCGCTGTTATTGCCGTTGCAGCAGTATTTACCGGCGGGGTATCTCGCCGATCAGAAAGCGAACTCGGTAGGTGGCTCTTATGAAAGCTATGAATTCAATGGTTGCCAGAGCGCGCTGGCCATTGATGCCGCCACGCCGATAGCCGTGTATCGCCCGGATCATCTGGCGGCGGGGCGCTTTAGTCTGCCTACCACTTGGGATCACCTGCTCGCCCTGGCGCAGGCGGGGCGCGTGATCTATGCCGGTATCCCCATCAATTTATTGATGGATTTTCTCATGCTGTGCGCCACTCGCGGCGGCACCTGGTTTGACGGCGAGACCATTACCGATCGTGAAACCGGTATCGAGGCGCTGGAGACGCTGCGCGAACTGGCGTCATATTGTCCCGAGGCCATTTTTGACGCCGATCCGATACAAATCCATGAAACGCTATCGCAAGAGGATCGTTGGAGTTACTGCCCGTTCGCCTATGGCTATTCCAATTACTCGCGGCGCGGATATGCCCGCTACCTGCTTAAGGCTACCGATGTGGTGAGCTATCACGGCAACGCATTGCGGACCGTGCTCGGCGGAACGGGTCTGGCGATTTCGGCGCATAGCCAGCACCGGGACATTGCGCTGGATTACCTACGCTATACCGCTTCAGCGGCGATACAGAAAACGCTGTTTTTTGATACCGGCGGCCAGCCCGGTCATCGTGCGGCCTGGATTGACGCCGAGGTCAACCGCCGCAGCCTCGACTTTTTCGCCGATACGCTAATGACCCTCGACAGGTCGGCCAAGCGGCCGCGCTACAACGGTTTTCTTAACTTTCAGGATCACGCCGGACATGGCGTGCGCGACTTCGTCATGCGGGGCGGCAGCAGCAAAGCCACCTTTGACACCCTGAATCAACTTTATCAAGATTCGCTGCGCGGAACGGAGTAACTATGCTGCCTCTTGCAGGTTTGATGGTACTGGATTTTAGCCAGTACCTGGCGGGCCCGTCGGCGGCGCTACGCCTTGCCGATATGGGCGCCAGGGTTATTAAAGTAGAGCGGCCGGAAGGCGGCGACGGCAGTCGACGGCTAAGTTTAAGGAATCAATGGGTGGGGGAGGATAGCCTGCTGTTCCATACCATTAACCGCGGTAAAGAGAGCTTCACGGCCGATTTGAAAGATCCCCAGGCGCTGGCGCTGGTCAAGACGCTTATCGCTCAAGCCGATGTCGTGATTGAAAACTTTCGTCCGGGCGTAATGGACAAAATCGGCTTGGGATTTGACGCGGTCAAAACGCTTAACCCCCGCCTGGTGTACGCATCGGTAACGGGTTATGGCACGCGCGGGCCGTGGGCCAAAAAGGCCGGCCAGGATCTGCTGATTCAGGCCATGTCTGGGCTGACCTGGCTAAACGGCGATCGCGATCAGCCGCCCACGCCTTTCGCGCTGTCGGTCGCGGATTCCCTTGCCGGCGCGCACCTGGTGGAGGGTATCCTGGCCTGTTTAATCCGCCGCGGCAAGACACAGCAGGGGGGACGGGTTGAGATTAGCCTAATGGAGTCACTGTTAAGCCTGCAATTTGAAGTCCTGACTACCTGGCTCAATGATGGCCATCAGCCACCGCGCCGCTGCGCAAAAAACAATGCCCATGCCTGGCTTAGCGCGCCCTACGGGATCTATCAGACGGCCGACGGTTATCTCGCGCTGGCGATGGGATCGTTGGCTGACCTGGCGGCGGTCTTTGGCTCAGACAAGCTTGCCGCCTATCGCGACCCGACCAGTGGATTTCGCTGCCGCGATGCCATTAAGGCCATTATCGCCGAATGCCTAATGCAGAACTCGACCGGGCATTGGCTGACGCTGCTTTGGCAGCGCGGCTTTTGGGCCGCCGAAGTTTATGACTGGAAAACGCTCTACGCCAGCGAGGGCTTTCGCGCGCTGGAAATGACCCAGTGCGTTCATCTGCCGCAGGGTAAAGACATCACGCTGCTGCGCAGCCCGCTACGTTTTAATGGCGTGCGGCCCGAGATAGGCCGTCCTGCACCACGGTTAGGGGCGGATACGGCGCGTATTAGCGCGCACATGCAATTGAAGGGGGCTGGCGAATGAAACCACTGGCAGGTATTAACGTTCTCGATTTCAGCCAATTCCTTTCCGGGCCCTCGGCGGCGTTGCGTTTAGCCGATCTGGGCGCCAACGTCACGAAAATCGAAAATCCGGCGGGGGGCGATATTTGCCGCAGCCTGTATCTTTCAGAATGGCAAATTGATGGGGAGAGCGCGCTGTTTCACGCCATTAACCGAAATAAAAAAAGTATTACCGTCGATCTCAAAGAGAGTACGGCGCGGGCAGCGCTGCGCCCGCGTATTGAGCAGGCCGATGTTGTCATATTCAACTATCGTCCAGGGGTGACGCAACGCCTCGGATTGGACTATGCCTCGCTCAAGGCGCTCAATCCGGGGTTGATTTACGGCGAAATTTCGGGATACGGCGAGCGCGGGCCCTGGGTGTCGCGCCCCGGTCAGGATCTGTTGGTACAGGCGCTGTCCGGTATAGGTTATCTCAACGGTAACGCCGACCAGCCGCCGTTGCCCCTGGGTCTGTCGGTCTCCGATATTTTCGCCGGCGACTACCTGGTGCAGGGCATTATGGCCGGTCTGGTACAACGCAGCGCCACCGGCGGCGGTTGCCTGGTACAGGTCAGCCTATTGGATACGCTGCTGGATTTACAATTCGAGGTGTTAACCACCTGGCTTAACGATGGGCAGCAAGATCCCGTCAGAAGCGCGGTCAATAACGCCAATGCCTATATCGCGGCGCCTTACGGTATCTATCCGACCGCAGACGGTTTCCTTGCGCTGGCGATGGCGCCTCTGCCTCGTCTGGGAGAATTGCTGGGCTGTCCGGCGTTAACGGCCTTTAGCGACCCGCAAAGCGCGTTTGACCGCCGCGATGAAATCAAAACGTTATTGTTAAACCATTTACGGCAGCAGACCAGCGCTCACTGGCTAGAGCTATTGGAAAAGGAAGATATTTGGTGCGCAAACGTGCTTAACTGGGAACAGCTTATCGCCAGCGAGGGCTTCAAGGCGCTGGATATGGTGCAACGGTTGACGTTGCACAGCGGCAAAACGCTGCTGACCACACGCTGTCCTATCAAAATCGACGGCGCAATCTTCACAAGTCCCGTGGGCGCGCCGCCCCTTGGCGCCGACAATCCCGCCTGACGCGCGCCTTCCCGCCGGGAGAGGTTAACGTACCATCGCCCGGCTTTCTTTCATTACCTGCAGTACCTCATCTGTCGGCAGACTTTCCCATTCATAGGCGAGAAACGTCACGCTGAATGCGGCAATCATTTTGCCGCTGGTCGCGTACAGGGGCAGCGCCAGACAGGCGGCGCGTTCATTCGCTTCACGCTGGTCAAGCGCATAGCCTTGCTGACGCACCTGTTTTAATTCCGCCAACAGCACCGCCAGCGTACCGATGGAGTTCACGGTCATTTTCTCCAGGGGAACATCCTCGTACAGGCGCGCGATGTCTTCATCGCTGTACTGACTGAGCAGTACTTTCCCCACCGCCGTACAATGGGCGGGCAAATGGTTGCCGATGTTGCGCATCAACGACAGGTCTTCTTGCGCATGCGCCTTCGCCAGATAAATGACCTGATTACCGTCCAGAATGGCGGCATGGGTGGTCTTTCCAAGTTTCTTGCTTAAGAACGTGGTCAGCAACCGCAAATCGCGAATGAGATCGGTGCTTTCAATACAATTGGCCGCGACTTTTATCAACGCCAATCCGGCGTAATATTTCTTGTTGTCCGGCACATAGAGTAAATAATCATTATCCAGAAATTCTTGGATAAGGCTGTGTGCCGAACTGCGCGGGATAGCCAAGCTGGCCTGTAATTGAGTAAAACTCAATCCCTCGCGATGGCTAGCGATTAACTCCACTAGCCTGAAAGTTCTTTCCGCTGATTTTACTTTAGCCATCGTAATTATCTTAGCTGTCCGCCATCTTGTCGTAAAATTTGCGCGATGATTGGAAGAAGGTATGCAGGTTCTTCTTCAATTGCGCTTTGTCGCGCCCCATGAACGCGTCGTGGATTTTCAGACGGAGTTTAAGGCTATGGGTCATCGCGCCCTCCGCATTCAAGAGCTTGCGCGAAAAGTCTTTGCGTAACATGACAATGGTTTGCATCAGCTTGTCGTAGATTTGGTTACCGCAAATCCTGCCCATCAAAAGATCATATTCGTCCAATAAATGATGATAATCTTCCGGCTTGCCGCCCGATAGCGGCACTTCCGTCATGTTATCGATAATGGCCTGTAGTCGGATGAGATCATCACGGCTGGCAATGTCCACCGCGGTCAAGTAGACCTCTTCCTCGATCAATTTACGCGCGGCGTAGACTTCATCCAAGTTATGGATTTCCTTGTGGAAAATCCAGGTAATGGTTTCTTCCGGCAAATGTGGCTTATTTTCGCAAACGTAACTGCCATCCCCCGGTTTTATTTCGATCAAGCCTATCAGCGAGAGGGCGCGCAACGCTTCACGCACCCGGCTGCGGGTAACATTGAACATTTCGCCCATCGCACGCTCGTTTGGCAACCGTTGCCCTGGCTTGAGTTTGCCCGAGGTAATTTGCGAGGCTATTTGCTCCATAATTTGCTCGGTGAGGGTCACTTTCTTTAGCGCGGTAACATCCATTTGTTCCCTCCGACAGGGACAGTGTTCATGTCCATGAATTTAGGGTATCGCGCACCGTTGTGCAATGCTCTTGGCGCCACGAATGGTCGCGGTGCGTTAAATGTGACAAGGTGAAAGAACGGCCTTTTGGCAAAGTGCTTTGTCCGCTAGGGGAGGCTCCATGGCGCATTCAGGATGCCATCAACTCTGTTCGCGGCCGTCGGCGGAAGCGCCATCCGCGGCGGGGGATGAAATTCCTTCTATACTTACCCTTATGTTCTGGAAAATAGGAGGAGCGTATGACAATTCATAAGAAAGGACAGGCCCACTGGGCAGGCGACATTAAACGCGGCAAGGGAACGATTTCCACCGAAAGCGGCGCCTTAAAGCAGCAACCCTATGGCTTCAATACGCGTTTTGAAGGCGCGGCGGGGACCAATCCCGAAGAACTGATCGGCGCCGCTCATGCGGGTTGTTTCTCAATGGCGCTGTCGCTGATGTTGGGGGAGGAAGGCTATACGCCGGAAAGCATCGACACCACCGCCGATGTTTCGCTGGACAAGGTCGAGGGAGGATTTGCCATCACCAAAATCGCCCTGGACAGTAAAGTCAACGTCCCGAACATTGATGAAGCGGCCTTCGACAAAATCATCCAGAAGGCGAAAGCGGGGTGTCCGGTGTCACAGCTTGTCAAAGCGGAAGTCACTCTCAATTATCAGCTGAATTAGCGCTTGGGTAATAACCGATTAAGGGCGTTCAGTGATGGGCGCATGCCTTGCCCTCCCTGGATGCCCGGCCACTTTTATTAGCATGCATTAGCATGATGGCTATTACCCTGCCGGCGAGACGGGCTCACGTGCTCGCCGGTGTCCAACTTTACGGTTAAACTGGCAAATCTCCTTACCCTTATCCGAGAAGCGGGTGCCAACCTCCTCGAACCTAATCCATGATTAAAGGCAACAGGCTTATCCTAACGCCAGATTGTTTATTTTTTTCGCCAGAGATCGGCTTCGATTTACTCATTAAAAAATAGAATGCGCCCGCTTATAATTTCATCACCAAAACACAGGTGGGATATTTTACAAAAGCGTAATGCCGGCGCCCGCATCGGCAAGAAAAATGAACTAAATTCAACGAGAATGATGAAAGTATCACGCTGTCTTGTCCAGTTAAATAAACGCGTCCTGGCGCTAAAAGTTATTTACCGGCGTATTGATAAAGTCGATTTATAGTTTATTCCGACCGGCAACGTATTAGGCCGGTAACACTTAAGGAGGAGACTCATATGAGCGTTTTAATTGCGATGATTTCTGATACGGCGTTAGCCGCCAACCTTCCCGTAACGCCAGCCCGCGCCATACAGCCGAGACACGGTATTATCGATGAACCAAAATGCCGCGCGTTTTTATGTACCGCCGAAGGGGGCGCATTAAATATAAACTGTGGTCAAGTAGAATGGGAGCCGCAGTCCTTGGAGGGGCCGAAAGGGTTTCCCGACGGGGGACCGGTGGATGGCGCTATTGCCAGCGCGGGTAATGAGCGTTTTGCTCCACTGGATGAGCAAAGCGCGGACAGATGGCATAAAGAGCCGCTCAAAACCGGCAACAATGTCCTTCATTGGCGCATAGAGGTACAGCACCGCACCGAGTCTTGGCAGTTATATATCACCCGAGAGGATTGGGATCCCAATCAACCGCTAAGCCGCGCGCAGTTTGACCTGCGACCGCTTTATGATAAGTCTGCCGATGATGACATTCCCCCTGAAAGCGTCACTATCGAATATACAATTCCGGAGAATTATTCGGGATATCATGTCTTGCTTGCGGTTTGGAATGTTGCCGATACGGGAAATGCTTTTTACCAGGTAATAGATACGGAGATTAGCTAGACGGCCGCAGCGGCGAGATAGCGCTTGCCGCGATGATCTCGCCGCTAAAACCACCGCGGCGGCATAGGTAGCGCTTAACGTGATGATCTCGCCGCTATAACCACCGCGGGATAGATAGCGCTTAACGCGATGATCTCGCCGCCGGCGGAACGCAAACGTCCGCCCGGCGGAGGCAGCCTGCCGCAGCCCGTCTCTGCACGCCGTCATTTTCATTTTATTTTCATTTCTAATCCTTCTTCTCCATGGTAAAACCTCCCTTCTCAACAAAGAAGATAAACGGTTAAATGTTATGCAAGGATCCGCATCGAACCGCATGGTTCCCTTTCTCATGGTGCTGGGGTCAATATTATCCCTGAGTATCGGCACCTCGTTGGCCAAGACGTTTTTATTTCCGCTGGTGGGGGCGACAGGGACCACGGCGCTGCGCACCGGTTTTTCCGCCATCATATTGCTGATGCTGTGGCGGCCGTGGCGCGCGCAAATCACCCTGGGGGATTTGCGTTACATCGCCCTGTATGGCGTGACGCTTGGCGTGATGAATCTATGCTTTTATTTGTCGATACAAACCATCCCTTTCGGCCTGGCGGTCGCCATTGAATTTATCGGGCCGCTTAGCGTCACGCTGATTTATTCCCGCAGGCCAATCGACTTCATCTGGATTGCCTTTGCGGTTACCGGCATTTTGCTCATTCTGCCGTTAGGGAATAATCATAGCGCCTTGGACGCCACCGGCGTGCTCTTTGCGCTATGCGCGGCATTTTGCTGGGCGCTGTATATCATTTTCGGCAAGAAACTGAGCCATCTTCACTCTGGCCATACGGTGGCGATCGGCTTGATTTTTGCCTCAATGGTGACGTTTCCGGTGGGGATCATTGATGCCGGCAACATCATGGCGCATCCTTATTTGGTGTTGATGGGGCTTTTGATCGCCTTATTTTCCAGTTCAGTGCCGATGTCGCTGGAGATGGCCGCGCTGAAACGCTTGCCGCATAAAACGTTTGGCATTTTGGTCAGTATGGAGCCGGCGATAGTGGCGATCATCGCCTTTTTCATGCTTTCCGAACATCTTACGTTTATCCAGGTTATTGCGATCGCTTTTTCCATCACCGCCGGCATGGGTAGCGCCATGACCGCCGGCGGTAAAATGGATACCCTGGTTAAGTAGACGGTATAGGGGGGTTGACCTATATTCCGGCGCGGCGGTACGTCATGGGCAGTTAAGGGTCGCGGCGCCGAGCATTTTCAATGACTATGAATGTTTCTGCACCTGCCGGCGCAGTCGATTCCGGCATCCTGCGCGCTGTTTAATGGGCCGCGATAACAACTTTCATGGCTTTTTCCTGCGCGGCATGGGCAAAGACCTCATAGGCTTTATCCAATTCCGCAAGGGTGAAATGGTGCGTGACCAATTTATTGGGGTTCACCCGGATGTGATTAAGGGCTTTTAACAGCATCGGCGTACTGGTGGTATTCACCAAACCGGTGGTCAGCGTAATGTTTTTGATCCACAACGTTTCCAGATGCAGGTCGACCGGCTTGCCGTGTACGCCGACATTGGCGATGTGGCCGCCTTTCGCCACTATGTCCTGGCAGATTTTAAATGTTGCGCCTAATCCCACGCATTCCACCGCCACATCCACACCGTCTCCGCCGGTTAAAGCCGCGATTTGCGCCACAACATCCTGCCGTTGAGGATTGATGATGTCGGTGGCGCCAAAGCGCTTGGCCATTGCCAAACGCTGTTTGTCCGTATCGATCATGATAATTTTTGCCGGCGAGAAAAATTGCGCCGTTAACATGGCCGCCATGCCAACCGGCCCGGCCCCCACCAAGGCCACCGTATCTCCCGGTTTAACTTTGCCATTGAGCACCCCTATTTCAAAACCGGTTGGCAGAATATCGCTCAGCATCAGTGCGGCTTCCTCATCCACATTATCCGGCAGGAGATAAAGGCTGTTGTCCGCATGAGGAATGCGAACATATTCCGCTTGGGTGCCGTCGATCAGATGCCCCAAAATCCAACCGCCGTCCTCACAATGGGCCGGCAGCGCGCGCTTGCAATAGCGGCAGGTGCCGCAGGCGGTAACGCAGGAGATGATCACCCGGTCCCCTTTTTTGAAATGGCGGACGCTCTCTCCTGTCTCTTCAATAATGCCAATACCTTCATGGCCTAAAATCCGCCCGGCGGCGACTTCAGGGAGATCACCCTGTAAAATATGAAGATCGGTGCCACAAATAGTGGTTTTCAGGATTTTTACCACGGCGTCGGTGGGTTTGCGCATTGAGGGTTTTTCGACGTCCGATAGACAACGCTGCCCTGGACCTTTATATACCATGGCTTTCATGTTCACCTCCAATTTGACTCTACTTCCAATAATAAACAGCTTCAGGCAAGTTAAACTTCAGTTCCTGTATTAGTAGAAGTGAATGCGTTTATAAAAAACGCCGTTCTGTCGTCACGCGAAACGCCGATCAATGTAACGGTTCGCTCTAATGAGAATAAGAGAAATTATTAACAGTGTATTCTGCACTTGAAATAATTATTATGATCTCGTTCACAGTTGTGAATATTAATAAGGTTGGGCGGTTAAGACGAAAATAGATGTATTAACTCGTTCATCAGCAAAAGGGGGAACAATACAAATAAATGTTGGGGAGCCGTTTCAAATTGGCCTGTGCAGGGTAATTTATGTGGGATTAATAAGAGAGATCTTGATCATTAAACTATGAAAGGGTAAAGCCATAACTTACTCCTTGATATAATGTTGGCCAACAGAATTCTAATCAGTGCTGTACACGCTATTGCCCCAGGGGGCGGGGTATGCCCATAAGCGCCTATCGATTCTTCGAGCGCGGCGCGGGCGGAAATAGGCCGCGTTAAGCAGCCAAGCGGCCGTCCGACACAGATAGCGCGATTACAACGCCATATCGATAACAACCCTGCCCGCGATTTTTCCAGCGCGCATGCGGTCAAAAATGGCGTTGATATTCATTAGCGGTTCAACGCTGATATTGGCCGAAATTTTACCACGGCTGGCGAAATCAAGCGCTTCTTGCAAATCCTTGCGCGTCCCGACAATCGAACCGCGTACGGTTATTCCATCGAGCACCATGTCAAAGATTGAGAGATCGAATTTGCCCGGCGGCAAGCCATTAAGGGTAATGGTGCCACCGCGCCGCGCCATGCCGATAGCCTGTTCAAATGCCCGCGGGGAGACCGCGGTTACCAGCACGCCGTGCGCGCCGCCTATTTCCTGCTTCAAATGGGCAACGGGATCGCTATTACGGGCGTTGACCGTTACGCTGGCGCCTAATTGCTTGGCCAATTCCAGTTTGCTGTCATCAATATCCACCGCAGCGACATTTAGCCCCATTGCCAGGGCATATTGTACCGCCAGGTGACCCAGACCGCCGATACCGGAGATAACCACCCAGTCGCCTGGTTTGACATCGGTCATTTTAAGCCCTTTATAAACCGTGACGCCGGCGCAAAGAATGGGGGCAATAGCATGATAATCAACATTATCCGGGAGAATGCCGACATAATCGGCGTCAGCCAGGCAATATTCAGCAAAACAGCCGTTAACAGAATAACCCGAATTCTGCTGTCGGGGGCAAAGGGTTTCCCACCCGTCCAGGCAGTAGTCGCAATGTCCGCACGCCGAATAAAGCCAGGGAACGCCGACGCGATCGCCTTCCTTTAGATGGGTGACGCCCGCTCCAATTTTGACGATCTGTCCGACACCCTCATGGCCTGGAATGAATGGAGGAACAGGCTTGACGGGCCAATCTCCTTCTACGGCATGCAGGTCGGTGTGGCAAACGCCCGTTGCGGCGATTTTCACCAGCACCTGACCGGGACCAACGTCAGGAACCGGCACCTGTTCTATCTCCAGGGGTTTGCCAAAGGCTTTCGCGACCGCGGCTTTCATCATCATGAGTAACTCCTTTTGGCATAAACACATGTGAAAAGAGAGGGTTGCGTAGGCAATGCTGGGTTATCTCGCCTGAGCGACTGGCGTGCCGGGAAGATCATCTGCCCTCTTCGGGCTGAAAAGGTATCGCCGGGCGAACCGGCTCGGGGTGATGCCGCAGAAGCGGGAGGAACCGAAGACAGCATGCCTAGCTTGATTGTCCCTCGTTAACGGCAGGAAAGCAAAAATCTATTTAATTCAGTAACTAATGATTAATTAGATAATAAATTACTTATGTATTCAACCAGGCTCAAGCCCGGGCGCGTCACCGTTTCTGGTCGGCTTAGCGCATTATCGCCGCCGCGGCGAGTCAGTCCTTTACCCCATCGACCCCGACGGCGGGCGGTGGCAAGGTAAGGCTCCGTAGCAAAACGCCTGTGGCGCTGCCTGTCTGGACTATTTCGCCTGCTGCAGACGGGGAGGCATGGCCGTTACGACGTAGGGTGTTGCACCCTGTGCGGCAAAAGAGGGGCGCCCTCGGCTACCGGTGGCGTTAATAAGCCAAATCTGCACCCTAGGCGGCTTTCGCTCGGCTCTAAAGCGAACGCTTTTGTCCGTTGCCTTTTTAACAACAGTGCAGCAAACGGTCATCGGAAAAACGTCTCCCGTGCTGATTGCCGAAAAAGGGCCAAGCGCCGCTGCGAGGAAAGTATATGAAGATACTCACTTTTTTTTGAGCTAAACCTGTAACCGCCGCACGCGCGGGATGTGATCAATGACTAAAAATGCAATATTAATCGCTATTTCAGCGTTTATGCGCTGGTCGTGAACAAGAAGAAAATGATATGTCATAGAGGTTAACTGAGAGTTAACATCATGCTGCCAAATCCCTCATGAAGAGGCAGTTGTTGACGTAAGGGAGACATTAACCTTTCGCAGAAATGACGAAGGTAAAGGCTTATCTCGGGCACGATCGGCGCTTCGCCGAGAAAAACCTTTTCAAATGCTAAGTTAGCGGGATGACTTATGAAAAACCTAAAAGCATCGGAAGCTTCACCCTCGCTGGGGGGCGGGCTTTCCAACCGTCAGGTCACCATGATTTCAATTGCCGGTATTATCGGCGCCGGGTTATTTATCGGCTCCGCTAACGCTATTGCCGTTACCGGCCCTGCAATCCTTATCTCCTATGCTATTGCGGGTCTATTGGTGTTATTGGTGATGCGTATGCTTGGCGAGATGGCCGTCGCTCAACCGGACTCAGGTTCATTTTCCACCTATGCGGCCCGCGCGATTGGCCCCTGGGCGGGTTTTACCATCGGCTGGCTTTACTGGTGGTTTTGGGTATTGGTGATCCCCGTTGAAGCCATTGCCGGAGCGGATATATTGCATGCCTGGTTTCCCTCGGTGCCGCCTTGGGCCTACGCGGTAGGCATTATGATGTTATTGACCTTGACCAACCTTTGCCACGTTAGGCATTTTGGCGAATTCGAGTTCTGGCTTTCGCTGGTCAAAGTGCTGGCTATCATCGCGTTTATCGTCATCGGCACGCTGGCGGTGATAGGGTTTTGGCCGTTGGCCGACATCAGTGGCGCGGCGAGGCTGTTCAGTCACGGGGGTTTCCTTCCCAACGGCCCAGGGGCGGTGTTAGGCGGGGTTTTGGTGACGATATTCTCTTTCTTTGGCGCGGAGATTTTGAGTATTGCCGCGGCGGAATCACAGGAGCCGGCAAAGCAAATCCGCAGGTCTACCAACCTGATTATTTACCGGATCGCGCTGTTTTATCTTCTGTCGATTTTTCTCGTGGTCTGCCTGGTTAATTGGGACGATCCGCAGCTTCCCCGTCAGGGAACCTTCCAATATGTTCTCTCGATGCTCAACGTGCCTGGCGCTAAACGGATTATGGATTTTGTGGTGCTGATAGCGGTAAGTAGCTGTATGAACTCCGCTCTCTACACCGCCTCGCGCATGTTTTATGCGCTGGCCTGTCGGGGAGATGCACCTGCGGCGGGTAAGCGGGTTTCTCGCCATGGCACGCCGCGCATTGCGGTGCTGGCCTCTACCTTGGCCGGGTTTTTGGGTTGCCTGGCCAATTATCTGTTTCCCGGTAAAGTGTTCGGCTTTCTGCTCTCCAGCACCGGCGCGGTAGCGCTGCTGGTGTATTTGGTGATCGCAATATCGCAACTGCGGATGCGCGGCATCTTGGAGCGGCAAGGGCAGCCGCCCCAGTTCAAAATGTGGTTGTTCCCCTGGCTTAACTGGCTGTGCATCGGCATTATCGGCACCGTGCTGGGTTACATGGCTTGCGCGCCCCTCTACCGATATGAAGCGTTGATGACGGGTGCCGTGGCGCTGATTGTCTTTTTGCTCAGCCTGATGGTTACCCGCCATCGCAACGTCGCAAGCGTTACCAGGCTGACGCCGGCGCGGGAGATGGATATTGAGGCCACCCGGCTATAAGGGCGCGTACGCTGCCGATAAAGCAACATTCCGTCGCCGCGTTCATTGGGGGGCGCGGGCGTGTAGGCGGCACATGACGGTGACCGCCGATAACGCTCGCGTCACGTTGATGCGGTCGAAGAGGAGGGCGAAGCAGAATGCGCGTGCAGTGGCGAGAGGGAAGATGCGACATCGCTACGCTCCGGGTCCTGTTGCGGCGCCGGCACAGTAAAGTTATGACGATGTGGCGGTAACAACAAGATGGAATTGCTAGCGTCGGCAAGGTTCGCGGGGTTTTGCGCGGGTAAACTAGGGCCGCAGCAGTGTAAAACAAAAATGGATGTGCAATTTCCCCGCCGGTAATCGCGTAAGCGCCAATGTCCGTGTCGATTCGCCGTTACCGTCCCATCGCTTAGCTTGAAAGAGGTTGTGTTATGAGTTCCCTTTCCTATGTTTCTACAGATAACAATTCTGCGTGGTCCACTTTTCTGGCGCAGGTGGAGCGCGTGCTTCCCTATTTGGGCGACCTGGCCCTCTGGGCAGACACGTTGCGCCATCCTAAACGCGCGCTGATAGTGGATATTCCTCTGGAAATGGATGACGGCACCATCCGTCATTTTGAAGGTTTTCGAGTGCAGCACAATTTATCGCGCGGGCCGGGTAAAGGCGGCGTGCGGTTCCATCCCGATGTCACTTTGGAAGAGGTGATGGCGTTGTCGGCGTGGATGACGGTGAAAAGCGCCGCGCTAAATCTGCCTTTCGGCGGGGCGAAAGGGGGGATTCGCGTCGATCCGCGCGAGCTCTCGGAAAAGGAGCTGGAGCGTCTGACCCGACGCTACACCAGCGAAATCGGTACTATTATCGGACCGCAGCAGGATATCCCGGCACCGGACGTCGGCACCAATGCGCAGGTGATGGCGTGGATGATGGATACCTACTCCATGAATATTGGCGCCACCACCACCGGCGTCGTCACCGGTAAGCCAATCCATTTAGGCGGCTCCCTTGGGCGGGTGAACGCGACCGGCCGTGGCGTGTTTGTTACCGGCAGCAGCGCGGCGGACCGCATCGGCTTAACGGTACCGGACTGCCGCGTGGCAATCCAGGGATTCGGCAATGTCGGCAGCGTCGCGGCCGGGCTGTTTCATCGCGCAGGGGCCAAAGTGGTGGCGGTGCAGGATCATAGCGCCACAGTGTTTGAGGCCCGCGGGCTGGATATTCCAGCATTGGCGGACTATCAACGCCAGCATGGCGCTATTGCCGGTTTTGCCGGGGGGACGCCATTGAAGGAGGACGAATTCTGGCACCAGGAGTACGACATTTTTGTGCCCGCCGCGCTGGAAGGCGTGATCACGCCCGAACGCGCCCGCGCGCTGCAATGCCGTCTGGTGCTGGAGGGCGCCAATGGCCCTACGCTGCCGGGTGCGGATGATATTCTACGCCAGCGCGGCATAACGGTAGTGCCGGATGTGATTTGCAATGCGGGCGGCGTGACGGTGAGTTATTTTGAATGGGTACAGGATTTCTCCAGTTTCTTTTGGAGCGAGCAGGAAATCAATGACCGTCTGGATCGCATCATGCGCGAGGCGCTGGAGGCGGTGTGGCATAAAGCGGATGCGCTGGATGTCACGCTGCGCACCGCCGCTTACGCCGTCGCCTGCGAGCGGATATTGATGGCGCGCCGCGAGCGCGGGCTGTATCCCTAACCCAGTGCCGTCCGCCGCCGACCTTTAGGGGGCGGCGGACGGCACATCGCGGCGGCAGGCATCGATGCCGCCGTTAACAGGAGATCGCCGCCGGGCAGCGCGCCAGCGGCGCTATGTTAGGGCTGCGTCATCGCCGGCGTTGAGGCGGCCGCACCGGCCAGCGGCGCGCGGGCGTCGGTTTCGTGATCTGGACTGGGGTTAACGGGCCTATCCGCCGGGCTACAGCCGCTCATACCGGCACAATAGGCATCCAGCAACATCAGCGTGACGCCGTTAGTCCAGCCAAAGCCGTCCTGTAGCGCATATTCGCCGCCGCCGCCGCCACCTAGGCCATCGCCTTCAACCACATATTTTTCCACCAGCTTATGCTCTTTCTGATAAAGCTTCTCGACGTTGGCCAGGAAGCGGGTGCCAATCGCCCGCGCCAGCGCATCCTGACCGTAATAGCCAAAGCCTTGTACGGCAACCCATTGCAGCGGCGCCCAACCGTTTGGCGCGTCCCATTGCTGCCCATTATTAACCGTGGTGGTGACCAGTCCGCCGGGTTTAAGTAACAGATTGCGCACGGTCGCGGCAACTCGACCGGCGCGATCTTGCGGCGCTATTTTCACCCATAAGGGAAATACCGTGGCGGCGGTGACCGGGCGGGTAATCTGCCGCCGTTGCCAATCATAATCGGTGTAGTAGCCGTCCTGCTCATTCCATAAATAGTGATTGATCGCCTGCCGGCGCTGTTGCGCCAACTGCGTATAGCGGGCGGCATCCTGATGGGCGTCGAGCGCCTTGCTGCCCTCGGCCAGCGTGGTTTCCAGGTGATAAAGCAGTGCGTTTAGATCCACCGGCACCAGCGCGGTGGTGCGGATAGTGGACAGGTCGTTAGGATCGCCTAGCCAGCGAGAGCTGAAATCCCATCCCGAAGCGGCGCCGGCGCGCAAATCGCGATAGACGCTGGCCGCGCTTCGGCCCTGTGCTTTGGCGGCGGTTGCGATATCTTCGCTATAGGATTCGGTACGCGGCACGTCACGATCGTCCCAATAGCGATTGAGCAGGCTGCCGTCATCCAAACGCACAACGCGCTCGCTTGCCTGTCCCGGCGGCAGTTGTGCGCTGCCCTGCATCCAGTAGGCATACTCTTGCTTCAACTCGGGTAAGTAACGGGCATAAACGCCGGTACCCTGGTGCTGCGCCAGTAACGTTACCATGAACGAGAAAAACGGCGGCTGCGAACGGCTCAGATAGTAACTGCGGTTGCCGTTAGGGATATGTCCGTAGGCGTCTATTTCATGGGCGAAGTTATCGGTCATATTTTTCACCAGCGTCCACTGCCCGCTTTCCGCCAGCCCCAGCATGGTGAAATAACTGTCCCAATAATAGACTTCGCGAAACCGTCCTCCGGGCACGACGTAGCTTTCCGGCAGCGGTAATAAGGAATCATAAGGACGCACCGTAGCCGTTTTACGGGTCAATATCGGCCAAAGTCCGTCGATATGCTGGCGTAGGCTTTGGCCGGCTGGCGGTTGCCAGCCTTTACTTGCTGCCGGCAGGTCGAAGCGTGCCTCGACGAAGCGTTTAAGATCAAATCCCGCCTGCCGGTATTGCTGGCGGTAAGCGGCAAGGATGGCGGCCGGCGCCTGACGCGGCACCGCGTCGGCGAACGTTTTTTGATCGGGGTAGAGTTTGGCTCGTTGTACTGCGTCAAAGAGCGGGCCGAAAAGCGTGTCCGGCGGCTGCGGCGCGTCGAGCCGCGGGCCGCGAGTGTCCGTCGTCGGGTCCGCAGGCCGATCGGCGAAAGGATTGCCGCCGGCGCTAGGGCTTATTAGCGGCTCCGCTGCTGGAGCCACCGCCGTGGCGGGCAGCGCAGAGCCCAGACACAGCGCCAGGACAAATGATAACAGGGCGGGTTTGCAACCGTGGATGTGGTCGGCCAGCATGTTCAACTCCGTTGTCAACATCGGCAGCGTGAGTTGCCGGTAAGGAAACATAACGAATGCGGACAGACAGGGAATGTCGCGCGATTCAACCTATTGTTTAGTTAATGACTAGTTAACTATAGACGGATAGGACGCCTGACTGGAAACGGAGTGGAAAGTAATGCGACAAACGTCATCATCAAAAGTAAGATTTTGCTGGCGGGTTAACGCTTACCCTGCCATGACGCAGCGAGTCCGGCGCCAAGACAAGGCGATTTAACTTGCAAAAGCGGCTAATATACGGTCGCCTGGGCCGTCGCCCGTCGCCCGTCGCCCGTCGCCCGTCGCCCGTCGCCCGGTCAGGCGGCGCCGCAGGCTCTTATAGAGTCAAATCAAGGGAGTGTGAATAGCGAACGGCTGATACCTGGCCCATACGCGGCCCGCGGTAGCCCGCACACGGGCCTATTGCCGTTAACAGGATTTGGGCGCCTGTTTTAGAATTTACCGGCGCGGCCTGCTCCCGGTCTGCGGGTACCGTGCAGTTGCGCCATTGCCAGACGCATCATGTCCAAAAAACGCAACAGGCGCGCCGGATAGAAACTGGCCTGCGGGTAGACCAGATAGACCGGCAGCGGCAGGCCCTGCCAATCGGGCGCCAGATGCAGCAGACGATCCTGGCGAATGTCCTCAAGGACAATCCAGGTAGAGACCAGCGCGGCGCCAAAGCCGGCCAATGCGCCATTACGAATCGCGTAAAGGCTGTCGGTAATCAGGCGCGGTTGTATGGCGAATCGATGCATCTTGCCGTCGGCTTGACGGCTTAACGCGACCTCATTGAGGTAAAAGGTACTTAGCGCCAGCCAGGGCAACGCGTGCAGCTCCGCGGCCGTGGCGGGAGGCGCGCGCCCTGCCAGCAGCGACGGCGCCGCCACGACGATGCGCGGCACTTCCGCCAACTGAATGGCGACGACCGAAGGATCGGTGACGCTGCCTACCTGAATCGCGCAATCGATACCCTCTGCGATGAAGTCCGGGCGGCGATCGTTGAGCATCCACTGGACCGTCATGGCGGGAAAGCGGCGGAGATACGCCAGCAATGGCGTGATTAGTTGTTCCTGGCCGAAGGCGTGCGGCGCCAGGACGCGCAATACGCCGCGCGGCTCCTCGGTGGCGCCGCGCAAATCTTGTTCAATCCCTTGCCAATTATCCAGCAGCGCTTTGGCATGGGTGTAACAACGCTGGCCGTCGTCGGTCAGCGTCATCACGTGAGTCGTTCGTTGCAGCAACTTCAACCCCAGGGCGCGTTCCAGCGCCTGTAGCCGACGGCTGACGGTAGGTTGACTGGTGCCCAGCTGTGCGGCGGCAGCCGATAGGCTGCCCGCGTCGACGATGCGGACGAAGGTTTCCATCAGCGCGATGCGGTCGATGCCGGATAATGAGAACTGGTTCATACATATAACGTATAACAGTTTTACTCTGCCGGCTACTACCCGGCGTCGCTTTCCCAGGCAATAATCCTGCCTGGTTACCCGTTTAGGAAAAAAGATTATGTCCATAGTATCCAAGGGAGTGCCCATTGCTTCCCATACGCCACATGTACTAACGCCGGCCATTGTCATGATAATGGCCGCCGGGGCGGGTTTGAGCGTGGCGTCGATTTACTATAGTCAGCCGATGCTGGGCATTTTAGGCGCCGATATGCAGGCTGGGGCCGATACTATCGGCCTGGTGCCAACGTTGACGCAAATGGGTTATGCGTTGGGGATACTGTTTTTAGCGCCGTTGGGGGATCGCCACGATCGCCGACGGATTATATTGGCCAAAGGCGCATTACTTACCTTGGCGCTGCTGCTGAGCGGTTTTGCCTCCGCCATGAGCGGATTGCTGGCGGCCAGCCTGGCGGTTGGCGTGGCGGCAACAATGGCGCAGGATTTGGTGCCTGCGGCGGCCACGCTGGCCCCTGTGGCGCAGCGCGGCAAAATAGTCGGCGCGGTAATGACCGGTCTCCTGCTGGGTATTTTGCTTTCCAGGGTGATAAGTGGTGCGGTGGCGCAATATTTTGGCTGGCGGGCGGTGTTTGTGGCGGCGGCAGTGGCTATTGCTGTGATTACAGTGGTTATTTGGCGCAAACTGCCTCGCTTTAGTCCCACAACAACACTTAGCTATCCGGCGCTCTTTACCTCAATGGGAAAGCTATTACGCCACTATAAGGCACTGCGGCGAGCGGCGCTGGCGCAGGGACTTTTGTCGGTCGGGTTCAGCGCGTTTTGGTCAACGCTTGCCATGATGCTGCACCAGGATTTTCACTTGGGCAGCGCTGCCGCCGGGGCCTTTGGACTGGCGGGCGCCGCGGGTGCTCTGGCGGCCAGGCTGGCGGGCGCCATGGCCGATCGACGAGGTGCTGAACCGGTGACCCGGTTGGGTACCGCCCTAGCGACGTTGTCATTCGCCGCGATGCTTTTTTTACCGCTGTTGCCGGCACCGTTGCAATTGGGGCTCATCGTATTGAGCGCCGTGGGTTTTGATTTAGGAGTACAGGCGGCGTTGGTTGCGCATCAAACGATCATCTACGGGCTGGAGCCGGAAGCCCGCAGCCGGCTAAATGCGCTGCTCTTTACCGGCGTATTTATCGGTATGGCGGCCGGGTCGGCCGTGGGTAGCGCGATTTTCGCCCATTGGGGTTGGCCCGGTGTGGTCATTCTTATCACCTGGGCCGGCGGCGCCAGTTTTCTCGTCCGTTGGATGAGCCGCCATGGTAAGCAATGATGTGGGAGGCGTCGGTATTCACTAGATGAGCCGGCATGGCCAGCAATGATGTGTGAGGCGTCGGTATTCGCTAAATGAGCCGCCATGGCCAGCAATGATGTGTGAGGTATCGGTATTCGCTAGATGAGTCGCCGTCGGCATCTTTGTTGAGGCAGTCGTCGGCCTTGCGCTCGACAGCGCGCAGAAGCCGATAACTAAGGGAAAACAAACGTTATCATCAAAGGGTATGCAACCCTACGGCCAGAAGCGAATAGGCTTTCATTGTATTGGCATAAGGACTCGTTGAAGATCTGCTTGTGAAAAAATAGCGCTGTACAAATGCTATAGAGAGATGGCGCCATTTAAGTACCACTATAGTGCTGTTTGAGTGCAAAATAGGCTCCCTTACTGCGCATATTTTGCGTCGATAAGGTACCAAACTCCTATTAAGCGTAATATCTGTGAGCGAAGCGTCTTTAGCGTTTTGGTAGGGTGCTGGATTGAAATCATTAAGGTGCATTTTTAGTGCTGCAATGGTGTTAATAAGGTGCAATTCTGGTGCTATGGTGCCGTTTTGGGGCCTTAGGTGTGATCTATTGATACCCTTAAGGGCGATTGTTGCGCATTTTGCTCTAGTGGCCCCGTACTGCTCCAACTGCTGCTAAAGCCCTGGTGTCCCGTTGCTTAGACCTATTTGCTTCACATCGCAGAGCAGGATGGCGTCACCTAAACCACCAAAATCACCTAAACCACCAAAATCACCTAAACCACCAAAATCACCAAATACATTTAAATCACACAAATCATCCAAATCATCCAAATCACCGAAATCACCGAAATCACCGAAATCACCTAAATCACCTAAATCACCCAAATCACGTAATCGCGGTAATAGATGATTATGTTTTAGAGCAATCGCCAAATGAAGGCCATCTCTGCACATCGCCGGCACGGGATTGGCTGCTTATAAACATTGATCGATTACTACAGGCGGGGACGCCAATAGTATAAAAGACAGCTGCCAGCAGTGACATCCGGCGGTCTCGAGGTAAGGCCTAAACTCCTCAATTCCCCTACCCCATACCCCAAACTCACGGCAGAAAGCACCAAGCACTCGGCCGCCGGTACGCCTAATGCCGTTGATAAGCATGGATAATAGGCCTAACTGGGCGAACCTATCTTGTAATGGCGCCGCCGCTGACGTTTGCCTAACTCCATTCAAGGGGGCTCTGGCATCTTTGCTCGCCTCATCTCAGCGGCTTATTAGTACAGCCCATCAAAGCGGTACCCACAGCAACAGGTTTTATTGGTACCGATAAAGTGCTAAAAATATACATAATAGGAACCATAAAGGTACCAAATTGGTGTTTTATTAATACCGAGAGAGACCTATTCTTAATGGCGTGGATGGCGTGGATGGCGTGGATGGCGTGGATGGCGTGGATGGCGTGGATGGCGTGGATGACGTGGATGGCGTGGATGGCGTGGATGGCGTGGATGGCGTGGATGGCGTGGATGGCGTGAATGGCGTGAATGGCGTGAATGGTCTGTATAGCCTAAATGGACTGAATGGACTGAACGGCCTGCATGGTCTATATGGTCTGCATGGTTTGACTAGCTTATCGGGAGAAATACTTTCCTTTCAGGTCAGGTTAATGGGATAACGCCCCTATGACGTTCCGCTGCCAGCGGGCCAGAAATACAGCTCGTCTAGTAACCAACCAATAAGTTTTTCGTTTCAGACGAGAATGGGGCAAAGGGTACGAGGGTTTCGTGACCTGTAGCGCTGCTGTCAGCCTAGACCGGTGCAAACCGTTAGCGCGTCGACAATTCTCGTCCCTGGTGACAATACCTCATCATCCTAAAAAAGGTAAAGGCGTAACACGTCTCTTTCTGCACCTTAACACCGTTATGTCATTGTCACCTTCGTTGCAACAGATCGTGCCAACCCCGTTACGAAACGAGCGCCGTCGTTGTCTTGGTCGGCGCTAATGCCGTTATGATACGGGCGCTGTTGTTACAGTGGTCCGCGCTAAACTTTATTAATCTAAATTCCGTAATAGTGATGGCGAAAATGTTCATGAGAAAAATAATAAGATGTCGCAATATCAATATCATGCCGATTGCCGGCACAAGCACGATACCTCCGAAGGTAAACGGTCAAACGCAACCTACCTCGGGGCGATCAGCGAAATCACTTTCGTTGATGGCGTGTTTAAGATTGAAACGTGGCAACGAAAGTGTATTAAATAATAACTCATTGTTTTTAATAAATTTATTTCATATTTATCCTAACGGCATGCTGCATTTTTCAGGTTTACAATTCTGAGGCGCGCGGCTATAGTAGCGGCAATTTTAATAGATGGAGTAATGAATTGGACGTTCACCCTTTAAGTGACAACTTATAAGGCCAGCCAACTTCATCGTTTGCTTGCCTTAACACGGCGGGCAATGTTTCATCTCACCTCTTAGAGCTGTCTCATACCCGAACTGAATTTCTTTTGCGTGTGGATCATTCATCCGCGCGTTGACGGGTTATGTTTATGCCATTAATTATCCCACAACGCCATCACTTATTTCCTCCGGGTTTTCCGCGTTTAATTACACGACGCGAATAACGCGTGCGCAAAAAGAAAACGTAATTACGCCAACCATGAGGAAAGCGTTATGGTATGGACCTCTTTTATCCTGCATTTATCGCTGGCGGCATTGCTGGGCGCCGCCATTGGCGCCGAGCGCCAATGGCGCCAGCGCATGGTCGGCTTGCGCACTAATGCGCTGGTGGCCACCGGTGCCGCTATTTTCATTATGAGTTCGCTCGGTACGGCGGCCGATAATCCCTCCCGCATCGCCGCGCAAATTGTCTCCGGGGTCGGATTTTTAGGCGCGGGCGTCATTATGCGTCAAGGCATGAATATCTCTGGCTTGAATTCCGCGGCGACACTGTGGTGTTCCGCCGCGGTGGGGCTGTTGTGCGGGCTCGGACAGTTCGCCAATGCCTGTGTCGCGACCCTGGTGCTGCTCTGCGCCAACATTCTGCTGCGCGAAGCGGCCCAGCGTATCAATTTGCAGCCGAAAGCGCCGGATAACGACGTCGAGCAACGTTTCCGCATACGTATCGTTTGCGGCAGCGATGATGAAATTTTGGTGCGTACGCTGATTTTGCAGGCGGTGAATCACGTCGCCTTGCGGTTGCAAGCGCTGCGCAGCTCGGATATTGCCCGACCAGGCCACCTGGAGGTGAGTGCGGACATCATGGCTTATCCGGCCGCGCAAAAAGACATCGAAAATATGGTTTGCCGTATCAGTCTGGAGAAAAGCGTCTGTGCGGTTAACTGGTGTATCGCTATCCCTCAATCCCGTTGCTGAGCAGGAGATGACTATGAATGAACCCCCATCCGGCGACAGGCGGGAAAGGCGGAGAGATGCCGGGAGAATAACAACACTTCGATCCCCGCAGTAAACCCCCTTTGCCCACTTCCTGTGCTTACGCGTTCCGCACTGCCCGCTTCCCGCTGCCAAGAGGCTGGCCGTGCGCCCATTTTTGATGATTGCAAGGAATTGGCCAATGAAAATGACACATACCAAATTAGATGCCGCCCGTGACCTGGCTATCGCCAGCGCGCAGGCGCAGAGCCTGGAGACGACGCTGGCGCGCCTGCATACGCAGCGCAGCGGATTGACCGATGATGAAGCCGAGCAACGTTTGCTCGACTACGGCGAAAACCGCGTAGCGACCGAGAAGGCGCCGCCGGCGCTCATTCAGTTGCTTGGCGCATTTAATAATCCCTTTATTTGGGTACTTATCGTGCTGGCGGCCATCAGTTTTGTTACCGATTATTGGCTGCCGCTGCGCCAAGGCGACGACACCGATCTCACCGGCGTCGCCATTATGCTGTTGATGGTGACGCTTAGCGGAATGTTGCGCTTTTGGCAGGAGTATCGCACCAATAAAGCCGCGGAGATGCTGAAAACGCTGGTGCGCACCACGGCAACGGTAATCCGGCGCGCGACGCCCTCGGGCCGGCCGGAAAAGAAAGAGATCGCGCTGGAGGAGGTGGTACCGGGTGACATTATTTTCCTGTCGGCGGGGGATATGGTACCCGCGGATGTGCGATTACTGAAATCGCGGGATCTTTTTGTCAGCCAGACGGCGCTGAGCGGTGAAGCGATTCCCGTTGAAAAGTATGATCTTCTGGCCAACGTCAGCGCGAAAGAAAGCCAGGCGTCCGGCGACGCGGGTGATCTGTTGAGTCAGCCGGGGATTTGCCTGATGGGCACGAATGTGACCAGCGGCAGCGCCAGTGCGGTGGTGGTGGCGACTGGGTCGGCGACCTGGTTCGGTACGCTGGCGAAATCGGTCGTCGGCCGTCGGCCGCAAACCGCCTTCGATCGCGGCGTTAACAGCGTAAGCTGGTTACTGATCCGGTTCATGCTGATCATGGTGCCTATCGTGCTGTTCTTGAATGGGTTCACCAAGGGCGACTGGACCGATGCTCTGATGTTTGCCTTAGCGGTGGCGGTGGGGCTAACACCGGAAATGCTGCCGATGATCGTAAGCTCCAACCTGGCGAAAGGGGCGATTGCCATGTCGCGGCGTAAGGTGGTGGTCAAGCGCCTTAACGCTATTCAGAACTTTGGCGCCATGGATGTGCTGTGTACCGACAAAACGGGGACATTGACCCGGGATGAAATCATCCTTGAGCAGCATCTGGACATCAACGGCCATAATGACGACCGCGTACTGCGGATGGCCTGGCTGAATAGCCATCACCAGAGCGGTATCAAAAACCTGATGGACCGGGCCATCATACATTTCGGCAGCGACAATCCCGCCATCGCCGGCCTGCAGCGCTATCGCAAAATCGATGAATTGCCGTTTGATTTTGAACGCCGCCGGTTGTCCATCGTCGTCGCCGATGAGGACGGTCAGCAGACGCTGATTTGCAAAGGGGCGGTGGATGAAATGCTAGCGGTATCCCGCTACTGGATGGAAGGCGATGAGCTGCGGGCGTTGGATCAGGCGGCCCGCGACCGCTGGCTCAGCCGGGTGGAGAACTATAACCAACAGGGATTTCGCGTGCTGATGGTGGCGATGCGCCGGTTGGAAGACGGGACGCTGGCCGCGCCCTTATGCGCAGACGATGAGCGTGAGCTGGTCATTCTTGGGCTGCTGACATTCCTGGATCCGCCCAAAGAAAGCGCCGCCGAAGCCATTAGCGCGCTGCAAGCTAACGGCGTGTCGGTGAAAGTGCTCACCGGTGATAATGCGGTGATTACCGGCAAGATTTGCCGCGATGTCGGGCTGGCGCCCGGGACACCGTTATGCGGCGGCGATCTCGCTAAGCTTAACGATGACGAACTGGCGCGCGCGGTGGAAACCACCACCGTCTTTTGCCGTCTCACGCCCCAGCAGAAATCCCGGGTGGTACAAGCGCTACAGGGTAATGCTCATACCGTGGGCTTTCTGGGCGACGGGATCAATGACGCGCCGGCGTTGCACCACGCGGATATCGGCATCTCGGTGGATAGCGCCGCCGATATCGCCAAGGAATCGGCAGATATCATTCTGCTGGAGAAAAATCTTCTGGTATTGGAAGAGGGGGTTATCAAAGGGCGGGAAACCTTTGGCAATATTATTAAATACCTGAATCTAACGGCCAGCTCCAATTTCGGCAATGTGTTTTCGGTTTTGGTGGCCAGCGCTTTCCTGCCGTTTCTGCCGATGTTGGCGATTCATTTACTGATTCAGAATCTGATGTACGACATTTCCCAATTGGCGCTGCCGTGGGACAAGATGGATAAGGAATTTCTGCGCCAGCCGCGTAAATGGGATGCCAAAAACATCGGGCGTTTCATGCTGTGGATGGGGCCGACGTCATCGATTTTTGATATAGCCACGTTTTGGTTGATGTGGCAGGTGTTTGGCGCCAATACGGCGGCGCATCAGTCGCTGTTTCAATCCGGCTGGTTCATCGAGGGGCTATTGTCGCAAACGCTGGTAGTGCATATGCTGCGCACGCAGAAAATCCCGTTCATTCAGCGCCGCGCCGCGCTGCCGGTGATGCTGATGACCCTGCTAATCATGGCGGCGGGCATCGCTATTCCCTTCTCGCCATTGGGACAGGCGGTCGGGCTGGTAGCGTTGCCGTGGCAGTATTTCCCGTGGCTGGTCGCTCTCCTGCTGGGTTACTGCCTGCTGGCGCAGGGGGTGAAACAGCTGTATATCCGCCGTTTCGGCCAGTGGTTCTGAGATAAGGGGCGCGCGGTGAAAAAGCACAATGTGGCTCGCCTGATTATCTTGTATTTCCTGGGGCTGCTGATCATTACCCACGTTCTGATTATCCTGCAGCATATGCGTAAATAAACGGCCGCGGCGCGTCAGCTGGCGTGACAGCGGGATCCGCGCAGGGAGGCGCGGCGGCCGGTTTTTGCGACCGGGTGTGACGACGCAACGCGGTCGTTTAACCGGCGCCCCCGTCGCGTCAGGGGGATCCGAAAGCGGTTTCCCCCTGGCGCTGGCGGTACTCTTTTGGCGTGGTATCGAACGCTTTTTTAAACACCAGGTAGAAATATTGCAGCGAAGGATAGCCGCACATTTGCGACACCTCATTGATCGTCAACGAGGTGGAGGTCAGCAAATTACGGGCGCTGTTGAGCCGTTCTTGGTGGATCATATTATGAATAGTGTTACCGGTTTCATCCTTGAAGCGTTTTTCCAGATTGGAGCGCGACATGCCCACCGCATCCAGCACCTGCTCCACTTTGATGCCCTTGCAGGCGTTATAGCGGATGTAATGCATGGCCTGGATCACCGCCGGGTCGTTCAGCGAACGGAAATCCGTCGAACGACGTTCCACTACGCGTACCGGCGGCACGTTGATGCGCGCGAGGGGCTGGTGGGCGTTATTCAGCAGTTGATGCAGCAATTTGGCCGCCTGGTACCCCATTTGCCGCGTCCCTTGGGCTACCGAGGAGAGCGGGACCCGCGACAGACAGCGGGCCAACTCCTCATTGTCGATGCCGATAACGCACAGCGTTTCCGGCACGGCGATGTTGAGATGTTCGCACACCTGCAATAAATGGCGGGCGCGGGCATCGGTAACGGCGATGATCCCCGTCTGCGGCGGCAGCGACTGTACCCAGTCGGCGAGTCTGTTCTGCGCGTGCTGCCAGTTGTCGGCGGTAGTTTCCATGCCTTGATAGACCACCGGCTGATAATATTCGTTAGCGGTCAACTGGCGGTATGCCTGTTCCCGCTCAATGGACCAGCGTTTCCCGCTGCTGGCGGGCAGGCCGTAAAAGGCGAATCGGCTAAGGCCCTTTTCTTTTAAGTGATTAAATGCGCTGGCGACCAGTGCGTAATTGTCGGTGGCGATGTAAGGTACCGGCGGATAATCCTCGTCGTGCTGATAAGAGCCGCCGACGCCCACCACCGGCACCGCTACGCCGCTCAGAAAGTGCTCGATGGCGCGGTCGTCGTAATCGGCGATCACCCCGTCTCCCAGCCATTCGTCCACGCCGTTGATGCGGCAACGGAAGTCTTCTTCGATAAAAATATCCCAATCGCACTGCGATGCCTGGAGGTACTCGCCAACGCCTTCAACCACTTGCCGGTCGTACACTTTGTTGGCGTTAAACAACAATGTGATGCGATAACGCTTGTCAAACATAGCGGCAGATCTCGCCTGAAGTGTCCGGGAAGCCAGCATATACCGTCCAAGGATAAGAAAGAATTGGTCCGCTGTGCGTCAACCGGCAAAATCAGTCAATTTCCCCACAGCGGCGCCCGATGAGGCGCAGCGGCGGCGGTCGGCGCTCTCGCGCATGGCCGACGCGCTCTAGGGGCGCAGCGCCGCCAGTTGCCGGTAGAGGTCAGCGAATAGCCGTCGCTTCGTTTGATAACGCTGATGATGCGCCGCCTCCGGCACATAGCTGGCTTCCAGCGGCAGCGGCGTCAGCCAATTCTCCAGCGGCTCGCCGGGATGCAGGCCGATAAGCGCCAGGCGCGCGGCGCCGAGCGCCGGTCCCACATCGCCGCCGGTGCGGTAATCCAACTGCTGTCCACAGACATCCGCCAACAGCTGTCGCCACCAATGACTGCGCGCCCCGCCGCCGATAAGCGTCACCGATGCCGGCCGTAATCCGGTTGCGTGCAGGACATCCATACCGTCCGCCAGGCCGAAACTGACGCCTTCCACTACCGCCCGGGCAATCTCCGACGGCCCGTGTTGGTGAGTCAACCCCCAAAAAGCGCCGGTGGCGGCGGGATTGTTATGGGGCGTGCGTTCGCCGGAAAGGTAGGGCAGGAACCACACCGGCGGTGCGTTATCGTCCGCGCCGGCGGCGGCGGCTAGCAGGGCCGGCACGTTATTCAGGCCGGTTAGCCTGGCAGCCCAGTCGAGGCACGACGCGGCGCTCAACATTACCGACATCAAATGCCAGGTATCCGGCAGCGCATGACAAAAACTGTGTACCGCCTGTTCAGGATTACTTAAAAAACCGTTGCTGACGGCAAAATACACGCCGGAGGTGCCGAGGGAGAGCATCGCCTGACCCTGACGGTAAATGCCGACGCCGATGGCGCCCGCCGCATTGTCGCCGCCTCCCGCCACCACCGGTACCGCCGGCATTTGCCAGCGTGCAGCCAGACTGGCGCGCAGCGTGCCGGTGATCTGGCAGCCTTCAAACAGCGCTGGCATAGCCGTGCGGTCCAGGCCGCAGGCCGCCAGCAGCGCCTCGTTCCAGTCCCGCCGGCCAACGTCCAACCATAAGGTCCCCGCCGCGTCGGACATGTCGGTGGCGAAATCGCCGGTCATGCGCAAGCGTAGGTAATCTTTTGGCAGTAAAACCTTATCTATTTGGCGGAAAATATCCGGCTCCTGTTCCGCCACCCAGCGTAATTTGGGCGCGGTGAAACCCGGCATCATCAGGTTGCCGGTAATGCGCCGTGAGGCCGGGACCGCCGCCTCCAGCGCTTGGCATTGGGCATAACTGCGGCCGTCGTTCCATAAAATCGCCGGTCGCAGCACCCGTTGCCGCTTGTCCAGCAGGGTCGCGCCGTGCATCTGGCCACTCAACCCCACCGCTTTCACCCCGCGCAGGCTATGGTTAGCGGCCAGAGCGCGCAGCGCCGTATCGGTGGCCTGCCACCAAATTTCTGGATCTTGCTCCGACCACAGTGGATGCGGACGTGACACTCGTAGCGGTTCGCTGTGGCTGGCGAGGATGCGCTGATCCTCACTGAGCAGGATAGCTTTCACGCCGGAGGTGCCTAAATCGATGCCGATATACATATACAGGCTCCTGGGAAGGCGCGCGTTACCCCCGCGCCTGTGCGGAACGAACCAATTGTGGCGGCGGGGAAGCGCCTACCCAGTACGCCGCCTGTCTGCGCGTCGCCCTGGGCGCTGCGGCGCGCCCCGCCGTGGTTAGTCAAATAACGCCTGATTAACGATGTTCTCCAGCAGTTCCTGCCGGCCGCTGCGATGGACCGGCGCCAGCCCCTGCTCATCGGCGTAGCGGGCCAGATCCGCTAGCGAGAGGTTGCCCTGTAAAATGCGCTGGCCGAGATCCTCATTCCAGCCGGCATAACGCTGTTTGACCCACTCATCCAGGCGGCCGTCTTCTATCATTCTGGCCGCTTTTTTCAGCGCCAATGCCAAGGTATCGATGCCGCCGATATGGCCATGGAACAGATCGTAGCGATCGGTGCTTTGGCGCCGCACTTTGGCGTCGAAATTCATGCCGCCGGTAGAAAACCCGCCGGCCTTGAGCAACTCATACATCACCAGGGTGTTCTCTTCCACGCTATTGGGAAATTGATCGGTATCCCACCCTGACTGGGGATCGCCGCGGTTGGCGTCAATGGAGCCCAAAACGCCCAGCGCGATGGCGGTGGCGATCTCATGGTGGAAAGAGTGACCCGCCAGGGTGGCGTGGTTGGCCTCGACATTGACCCGTATTTCTTTCTCCAGTCCGAACTGCTTAAGAAAGCCGTACACGGTGGCGACATCATAATCATACTGGTGCTTGGTCGGCTCCTGGGGCTTTGGTTCAATTAACAGCGCGCCCTGAAAACCGATTTTATGTTTGTGTTCCACCACCATGCGCATGAAGCGGCCGATCTGTTCCCTTTCTTGACGTAAATCGGTGTTGAGCAACGTTTCATAACCTTCACGGCCGCCCCACAACACGTAATTCTCGCCGCCCAGCGTTTTGGTCGCTTCCATGGCGCCGTTGACCTGCGCCGCCGCCCAGGCGAACACCGCCGGATCGGGATTGGTCGCGGCGCCGGCGCCGTAGCGCGGATGGCTAAAACAGTTGGCGGTACCCCAAAGCAATTTTACGCCGGTCTGCTGCTGTTTTTGCGCCAGTACATCGGTCATCGTCGCCAGATTATGGCGGTACACCGCGAGCGAACCGCCCTCCGGCGAGACGTCCACGTCGTGGAAACAGTAATAGGGCACGCCGAGCTTACTGAAAAATTCAAACGCGACATCCGCTTTTAGCCGCGCCATCGCCAACGCGTCCCCTTGCTGCTGCCACGGACGCTCGAAAGCGCCGGTGCCGAACATATCGGTACCGCCCCAGCAGAAGCTGTGCCAGTAACACACCGCCAGCCGCAGGTGATCCTCCATCCGTTTCCCCAGCACCCGCTCATCGGCATTATAGTGGCGGTAGGCGAAGGGATTGGTGCTTTGCGGGCCCTCGTAACGGATTTTGTCAATGTTGTCGAAATAGTGGGACATGATACGGCTCCTGGTAAACCACGCGGTGAGGATGTGGGAACGACGGATGCGCCACGACAGACCCGTGGGATCCATAGGCGCTAACCTTTAAGTGTTGAGATTGTGGTAATAAACGCCGCCGCGGATCAATTATGTTATTTCACAACGCCATTCATGAAATTATTTATTGTGCGCACGATCACGTCTCGATGGGAAATAACCGCCGGCTATGTTGGGTTACCGAGATAAGCATTAAGCGGCGATTATCGCTGCAAAATAAGGCGTGGCTCACAAATTAACAATGGATACGAAATTTTGTAATAGCATTGTGAAAATTTGCAATTGCCGGATCGCGCGCGGCGAGGAATATTGCCTGTGAAGATCATCATTTCTTACCTGCGTCGCCGCCCGTAACAGCATAAATTACGACGTTGCCCGCGCAGCCGCTCCCTTCACTGCGCCAATTCTGATAAAAACATAATAGGAATGCAAAGATGAAACTCTATAACCTGCTTCTGACCGCGTGTGCGGTATGTTTACTGGCCTGCCAGCCCGCTCTGGCCAAACAGATAAAGATAGGTATGGCGGTAGATGACCTGCGTCTTGAGCGTTGGCAAAAAGACCGCGATATTTTCGTCCGCCAGGCGGAATCCCTTGGCGCCAGCGTGTTTGTTCAATCCGCCAACGGTAATGAAGAAACACAAATGTCTCAGATCGAGAATATGATAAACCGCGGCGTCGATGTGCTGGTAATTATTCCTTATAACGGCCAGGTGTTAGCAAATGTTATCGCCGAGGCTAAGCAGGAGGGAATAAAAGTGCTGGCTTACGATCGCATGATTAATAACGCTGATGTGGATTTCTATATCTCCTTCGATAATGAGCGGGTCGGCGAATTACAGGCCCACAGCCTGGTGACGCGCGTGGCGCAGGGTAATTACTTCCTGATGGGAGGATCGCCGGTGGACAATAACGCCAAGCTGTTTCGCGCAGGGCAAATGAAAGTATTACAGCCGCTTATCGATAGCGGCAAAATCCACATCGTGGGCGATCAATGGGCCGACGGCTGGTTGCCGGAAAATGCGCTGAAAATCATGGAAAATGCGTTAACCGCCAACAACAACCATATCGATGCGGTGGTGGCCTCTAACGATGCTACGGCGGGCGGGGCCATTCAGGCCCTGGCGGCGCAAGGGCTGGCGGGAAAAGTGGCGATTTCCGGTCAGGATGCCGATTTGGCGGCCATCAAACGGATCCAGCAAGGAACCCAAACCATGACGGTTTATAAGCCCATCAAACAGTTGGCCACCGAGGCGGCGGAGATTGCGGTGCAGCTGGGGCAGGGGGAAACGCCGAAAAGCAATGCCAAATTGAATAACGGCCTGAAGGATATTCCCGCCTGGTTATTGACGCCGATTGCGGTGGATAACACCAACATTGCCAGCACCGTGATCGCCGACGGTTTTCACAGCCAGGCCGAGCTGAAGTAATGTCCCGCCTCATCCGCACTGTTTCATCGTCAACATAGGCGCTGGACGGTTAATGGCCGTCCGACGCGGGGAGAGACCATGGCGGCAAATCTATTGGAAATGAAGCATATCACCAAGCGGTTCGGCAGGGTGAAAGCGGTGGACGACGTCTCGTTGGCCCTGGCGCAGGGGCAAGTTCTCTCGCTATGCGGCGAAAATGGTTCGGGCAAATCCACCCTGATGAAAGTGCTGGCCGGTATTTATCCCGAGGGAAGCTTTGACGGGGAAATCCAGTTTGGCGGCGAACCGCTCAGGGCGCAGGGGATCCGCGATACCGAGCGAAAAGGGATCGCCATTATTCATCAGGAGCTGGCGCTGGTGAAGACGATGACGGTGCGGGAGAACATGTTTCTCGGCGCCGAATGGCAGCGCTATGGCGTGATGGACGATGCGGGCATGTATGCGCGCTGCCAGCGGATGCTGGCGCAGGTGAAGCTGGATGTCGACCCCGATACCCCGGTGGGCGAGCTGGGGCTGGGACAGCAGCAACTGGTGGAAATCGCCAAAGCGTTAAACAAGCAGGTGCGCTTACTTATTCTGGATGAGCCGACCGCCTCGCTAACGGAAAAGGAAACCGCGCTGTTGCTGGCGATCATCGACGATCTGCGTAATCACGACATCGCCTGTATCTATATTTCCCATAAGTTGAACGAAGTGAAGGCCATTTCCGATGTGATCGCGGTGATCCGCGATGGCAAACCTATCGCGACATGCCCGGCGCATACGCTTAGCGAGGATCGGCTTATTAACCTGATGGTGGGACGAGCGCTGACCGAACTTTATCCGCGCGCGCCGCATACTCCCGGCAAGGAAATTTTGCGCGTGGAGAGGCTCAACGCCTGGCATCCGGTTAATCAGCATATTAAGCGGGTCAATAACGCCGCTTTCACGCTGCGGCAGGGGGAGATCCTCGGCATTGCCGGCTTGGTGGGATCGGGCCGAACGGAGATGGTGCAATGTCTGTTTGGCGTCTATCCCGGCCGCTGGGAAGGGGACATTACCCTAAACGGCGCCAAGGTGCGCTTTCGCCACTGCCGTCAGGCTATGCGCCAGGGCATCGCCATGGTGCCGGAAGATCGAAAGAAAGACGGTATCATTCCGGTGATGGGGGTTGGCGCCAATATTACCCTGGCGGCGCTTGATAACGTCAGCGGCCCCTTGAGCGTGATAGATGAAGCGCGAGAACAAAGCATGATCGACACGGCCCTGACGCGTTTGCGGGTGAAGACCGCTTCGCCGGCGCTGGCTATCGGCCGTCTGAGCGGCGGTAACCAGCAAAAAGCGATACTCGCCAAATGCCTATTGCTCAATCCGCAGATTCTGATCCTCGATGAACCGACGCGAGGGATCGATATCGGCGCCAAACAGGAAATCTACTTGCTGATCAATCAACTGGTGCAGCAGGGCATCGCGGTGATCGTCATCTCGTCGGAGCTGCCTGAGGTGCTGGGCATTAGCGACCGGGTTTTGGCCATGCATCAAGGTTCCATTAAAGCCGATCTGCCCAACCATGGCCTGACGCAAGAGCAGGTGATGGAGGCGGCGCTGAGGAGTGTTCCCCATGTCGAAACTACCCCCCGTTAACAGCGCGCCCGCCGCGGTGCGCGGCAAACTTGCCGCTATCCATCTCCAGGTCTTCGTCATGCTGGCGGCTATTGTGGTGATTATGCTGTTTTTTACCTTTACTACCGAGGGGGCCTATCTCAGCGCGCGCAACATTTCCAACCTGCTGCGCCAAACCGCCATCACCGGAATTTTGGCGGTGGGCATGGTATTTGTCATCATCGCGGCGGAGATCGATCTCTCGGTGGGATCGATGATGGGGTTGCTGGGCGGCGCCGCGGCGATTTTTGACGTCTGGCTCGGTTGGCCGCTGCCGTTGACGATTGCGGTAACGCTGCTGCTCGGCCTACTGTTGGGGGCCTGGAACGGTTGGTGGGTCGCCTACCGTAAAGTGCCGTCGTTTATCGTCACGCTGGCGGGGATGCTGGCCTTCCGCGGGATTTTGATTGGCGTAACGCACGGCACCACCGTTTCGCCCACGACGCCGGCCATGGCGTTAATCGGCCAAAGTTATCTGCCGGGGAGCGCCGGTTTTGCTCTCGGTATTGTCGCGCTGGCGCTGTTTATCGCCTGGCAGTGGCGGCGGCGTCATCACCGCGCGCGTCTGGGGCTGGCCGTCGCGGCACGCGGCGGCGAGATTGGCCGCCAGACACTGACCGCGCTATTGGTGCTCGGGGCAATTTACCTGCTCAATGATTATCGCGGCGTACCGACGCCGGTGCTGTTGCTGGTGGCGCTGATGCTTGCCGGGTTGTTCATGGCGATGCGCACCGCTTTCGGTCGGCGAATTTATGCCATTGGCGGCAATATCGACGCCGCCCGTCTTTCCGGCATCAACGTCGAGCGCACCAAAATGGCGGTATTTGCCATCAATGGTCTGCTGGTAGCGATTGCGGGGCTTATCCTCAGTTCACGCCTCGGCGCCGGCTCGCCGTCCGCTGGGAATATCGCCGAACTGGATGCCATTGCCGCCTGCGTCATCGGCGGCACCAGCCTGGCCGGCGGCGTCGGAAGCGTGGCCGGCGCAGTCATGGGGGCGTTCATCATGGCGTCGTTGGATAACGGTATGAGTATGCTGGATGTGCCCACCTTCTGGCAGTACATCGTGAAGGGCGCCATTTTGCTGCTGGCGGTGTGGATGGATACTGCCACCAAGCAACGCGGCTAACGTCGGCGTTAGCCTGCAGCGCGGCGATAGCTGCTGAGTTGCTCCGAGGCCTCAATAGGGCGTCGGTGTCAGCGCGCGGCGCGGCGATAACCCCGTGCCGGCGTGAGCCCGCGGCGCGGCGAAAACTCCGCGATGGTGTGAGTCCGCGGCGCGGTGATAACTCCGCGATGGTGTGAGCCCGCGGCGCGGCGATAACCCCGCGTTGGTGTGAGCCCGCGGCGCGGTGATAACCCGCGATGGTGTGAGCCTGCGGCGCGGCGATAACCCCGCGTTGGTGTGAGCCCGCGGCGCGGCGATAACTCCGCGCCGGGGAAAGGATCAATACCGTTCCAGCCAGTGTGCGTAAGGGGCCGGCAGCGTCCAGGACGGGCGCTCAATGCCCAACTCGCGGGCGGCGGTATAGGTCCAGTGCGGGTCGGCCAAATGGGCCTTGCCGATCATCGCCAGATCCAATTGCTTTTCTTGGATCGCCTTTTCCGCCACGGCCGGGGTACCGAAGCCCCAAGCGGAGGACACCGGGATACCCGCTTCGTCCCGTACGCGTTGCGCGATGGGGCCCATGAAACCGGGCGCCCAGGGGATTTTGGCGTCGGGGATGTTAAAGCCCATGCTGACGCTGAGCATATCCAGCCCGGCCTGTTTGAAGCGGCGGACGAGCTCAATGGATTCACTCAACGTCTGCTCATCGCGTCCGTCAAACTCGATGACGCCAAAACGGGCGGTAAACGGCAGGTGCTCCGGCCACACTTCGCGCACCGCCGCCAGGGTTTCCAGCAGGAAGCGGCTGCGGTTATCGAAGCTGCCGCCATACAAATCGTCACGCTGATTGGCGTGCGCAGAGAAAAAGCTCTGGGCCAGATAGCCGTGGGCAAAATGCAGCTCCAGCCATTCAAAACCGGCATCGCGGGCGCGCCGAGCGGCATCGACGAAATCCTGGCGGACGCGGGCGATATCGTCCAGGGTCATGGCTTTCGGCCGTTTGGGCAGGTTAGCGCCGAAGGGAATAGCCGAAGGCGCGATGGTCTGCCAACCGTTCGGCTCGCCTTCCGCGATGTGGTCGTCGCCTTCCCACGGGCGATTGGCGCTGGCTTTGCGTCCCGCATGGGCAATTTGAATGCCGGGGACCGCGCCGGCGGCTTTGATCGCCTTCACCGCAGGGACAAACGCCTGCGCCAGATCGTCGTTCCAAATACCTGCGCACCCCGGGGTGATACGGCCCTCGGGCGAGACGGCGGTCGCTTCGACGATAACCAGACCCGCGCCGCCGCGAGCCAGCGAAGCCAGATGGACTTGATGCCAGTCGTTAATCAGGCCATCATGAGCAGAGTACATGCACATCGGCGGAACGGCGATGCGGTTGCGTAAAGTAATATCCTTCAGTTTGAAGGGCTGAAACAAAGCTGACATAGGCATTCCCAAATTATTAGCGTCATTGATTCTGTATTTCGATAATAATCGAATTATGGATTTTTGGCAACCGGCTGTGTATGATCTGATCATGAGACCTTTCAAACACCCTAACGTCAATGAGTTTAGCCTTGGGCGCGTACTTTACGCCCTAAGCGATCCGCTGCGCCTGGAAATCGTGCGCCGTCTTGCCTGCGTTGATGCCGCCAGCTGCGGCGAATTGGACGGCGGGCGGCCAAAATCCAGCGTCTCCCACCATTTTCGCGTGCTGCGCGACGCCGGGCTGGTTCATACCCAAAACTTTGGCACCACCCATATGAACACGCTGCGCAAAGACGATTTGGATTGCCGCTTTCCGGGGCTGCTTGAAGCAATTTTGGCGCAGCGGGAGTAGCGATGACCGCGCACGGTTGGCATCGCTGCCGCTGCGCCACCCCGAGATCGCTCCTGTTGTTCCTGTCGCCCCTGTTGTCTCTGTCATCCCTGTTGCCTCATGCCCCCAATTGCCTCTCGCCCTGCCGTTTTTGCCGTTCGGTCGCCCTTTGTGGCTCTCGGTGCAGATCCCCACGCCGTAAGCGCCCGCAGTCAGCGCGGCGTCGTTATTTCTTCCGACCGACCTGTCGCCCTTCGTGTTTCCGGCAAGGGATACCGCGCAGCGATGATATTCCATTGTCGGCGTTAGCGTGACGCGCCAGGCGCGGATAGGAGAATCTCTTTTGCAGGGGAAAGGCTCAAGCATCCAGGGCCATGATTGATGCTGCTCAATGATTCATAACATCTCTTGCGCGAACGCAAGCGCGAGAAAATAGGTTTAGGGGGCCAGCATCATAATAATGATAAGGTCCGTGGGAGACGATCGGGGCCTGCAAATAAGTGAGGACGAGGAAAATTTGAAAAAAAAGCCGGTTATTTTTCCCCGATAAGCGAAAGAAAATGCAGCGGCTGGCAAAAAAAAACTTTTATTTACCCTTAGCACGTTGGCGCTTGGACGGCTGCGGTGAGGACTTTTGCGGGGCGTCGCGCCGACGTTCGCTAGGATCCTTTTTTTCCCCCATGGGTGAACATTAGGGCGTTGCGGGCGATAAATCTTTCGGTGACACCTTTCGATTTGACTGAAACGAAAGCATTTTGCGCTATTTTGGTGCATAGGGTTCCATATTGACAGCATTCAGCTTAGCCGTTACAAAGACATTACCGCCCAATCATGACGTCACGTTTTTCGCTGGACCGTTACTCGCGCATCGCGGATGAAAACGCCTTCGCGCCATCGTTGATGCGGTATTAAACCGTCAGGCCGTCAGCGTGGCGTTATTTTTTCTGGCCTCGATGGCTGTCGTCATTTAATTAATCTTCTCCAAAATGAGAGAGGATAAATATGGGTTCGCAGCGAAACCGGAAATAGCAGCGCAAAAAGAAATAGCGTCGCGCAATTAAGGGCGTCTTCGCTACTCGCCGGCGGCGCGGTATTTATTACGATGTGTCACACGGCAAAGAGAGTGCAACGAAAAAAGGGCGCTTTGGGCGCCAGATCGCACGAATCGTCGCCTTACACCGGGCGATAACGTCCTTTAGGCTTACCGGCAACTTTCACACCTTATAAACGCCGGACAAAGGCGTGCAGGCAACCTATTGAACCCGGCCGCATCAGCGGCGGCCTGAGAGGCTATCCCCATGCGATACGGTTTTGATATCGGCGGCACCAAAATGGAGCTTGCCGCCTACGATGACCTACTCAATCAAGTCTGGTGCCAGCGCGTCAGCACCCCCGGCGAGGATTATGCGGCGTTTCTGGCGGCCGTTAAGCAGCTGGTGCAGCGCGCGGATGGCGAGCTGGGCGTGACGGGCCGCATCGGCATCGGCCTGCCCGGCGTGGTGCATCCCCAGACCCGCCGGCAGCTTTCCGCCAACGTACCTTGCCTGACCGGCCGCTGTTTAGCGGACGATCTGGAAAAAATGCTGGGGCGTCCGGTGGCGATTGGCAACGATTGCCATTGTTTTGCCCTGTCGGAAGCCAGCACGCCGCAGACCGCGGCGTGCCGGGTGGTGTTCGGCGCCGTCATCGGCACCGGCGCCGGCGGCGGCCTGGTGATTGACCGCAGGCTACAGCGGGGCCGCAACGGCATGGCGGGAGAGTGGGGGCATCTACCGATTCCGGCCTCGCTGGTGCAGCGTTACGCGTTACCGCTTTTTCCGTGCGGCTGCGGCTTGACCGGTTGTTATGAGCGCTATGTCTCCGGCCCGGGACTGCTGGCGCTGAGCCAGCATAGGGGGCATCCGGCGGACAGTCTGCCGGCGCTGATGGCCCGCTACCGCGCCGGCGATCCTCATGCGCGCGACTTGTTCGACTTGTTTATCGATATTCTCGCCTGCGCGCTGGCAGGGCTGCAAATGGTAGTGGATGCGGATGCCTTTGTGCTTGGCGGCGGCCTGTCCAATATCAGCGAAATTTACCCGCTATTGCCCGCCGCCATGGGCCGTTGGCTATTCCCCGGCTATGCCCCGGCGCCCGTAATGCCGCCCGTTTATGGCGACAGCAGCGGCGTACGCGGTGCGGCATTGCTCAGCGAGGAGGGCGCCGGTCGTGATGATTAATACCCGCAAACGTCGGGAACAGATTATCGAGCAGTTGTGCCGTCAGGGGGCGGTGCGGGTGGAGGCGCTCAGCGCGCTGTTTAATGTCAGCACCGTGACTATCCGCAACGACCTGCGTTTTCTGGAAAAAAGCGGCTGCGCGATCCGCGGCTATGGCGGCGCACGGCTAAATAAGCAGTTCGTTTTCGACCGGCCGCTGGAGGATAAGGGCCGCATCAACCGCGATGTCAAAACCGCCATCGCCTGCGCCGCGGCGGCGCTGGTGAACGACGGCGATACGATCATTCTTGATTCCGGATCCACCACCAGCCTGATGACGGGCCCGTTACAAGAAAAACGCGGTCTGGTGGTGATGACCAATGCGCTCAACATCGCCTACGAGTTGGCGGGCAAGGATCATATTGAGTTGATGGTCATCGGCGGCAGCGTACACGGCCAGTCGTGGTCGCTGAGCGGCCCCGTGGCCGAACAACATATCCGGCAGTATCGGTTCGACAAGCTGTTTCTCGGCGTCGACGGGCTGGATTTGGCGAGCGGCATTACTACGCCCCACCAGGGGGAAGCGCAGCTGAATCGCGCTATGTGCGATGTGTCGCGAGAGATCATCGCCGTGGCCGACGCCAGTAAGTTCGGCCGCACCAGTTTCTGCATGATCCGCGAGGTGGGTCAGATTCACCGTCTGATAACCGACAGCGGGATTTCTGACCACTACTTGCGCGCTCTACGCGATCTCGGCGTCGAGGTGATCATCGCCGATCGTTAGCCACACTTTCCAGGAGTTCCAATGCAACAGCTGATAGCACTGATCGAACGACATAAAGCGGGCGAGCCGGTGGGCGTTTTCTCGGTGTGTTCCGCCCATCCCTGGGTGATCCGCGCCGCAATGGCGCAGGCGGTGCGCCGTGGCAAGCCGGTACTGATTGAAGCCACCTCTAACCAGGTTAATCAATTCGGCGGCTACACCGGCATGACGCCAGCGCAGTTTCGCGACGCGGTCTGGCGCCAGGCGGATGAGTGCGGGCTGCCGCGGCAGCGGGTCTGGTTGGGGGGCGATCACCTTGGCCCTAACGCCTGGCAGGATCGGCCGGCGTCGGCAGCAATGGCCTTGGCCGAGACATTGATAGACGATTATGTCGCGGCGGGTTTTCGTAAGATCCACCTGGATTGCTCGATGCGCTGTCAGGATGATCCGGCGCAGCTGGACGATGAGCAGGTTTCGCAGCGCGCCGCCAGGCTTTGTGCGGTGGCCGAGCGGCGTTGGCGGCGGGACGGCGGCGAACCGCCGGTGTACATTATCGGTACGGAAGTCCCGGTGCCCGGCGGCGCGCATGAAGCGCTGGACGGGCTGGCGGTCACCTCGCCGCAGGCGGTGGCGCAAACCTTAAACACCCACCATCAGGCGTGGCGTGCGGCCGGCCTGGAGGCGGTGTGGCCGCGGGTTATCGGGCTGGTGGTGCAGCCGGGGGTGGAATTCGATCATCAGAGCGTGGAGCGCTATCGGCCCGAGCGCGCCGCCGCCCTCAGCCGTTTCATTGAGCAATGGCCACACCTGGTCTATGAAGCGCACTCCACCGACTATCAGTCGCCGCAAGCGTATCGCCAGTTAGTGCGCGATCACTTCGCTATCCTCAAGGTCGGGCCGGCGCTGACCTATGCGCTGCGTGAGGCGCTGTTCGCGCTGGACCGCATTGAGCGGGAGTGGCGCGGTGAACATCGCGCCGCCCATCTTTGCGCCACTCTGGAACAGGTGATGGGCGATCATCCCGGTTACTGGCAGCGCTATTACCCCGGTACGCCCCAACAGCAACGGTTGCACCGGCGCTACAGCCTAAGCGATCGCGTGCGCTACTACTGGCCGCGGCCCGAGGTGGCGCAGGCGGTGGAGGCGCTGCTGGACAACCTCCGTGCCCATCCGGCGCCGATGACCTTGCTGAGTCAATACCTGCCGGCCCAGGCGCGGGCGCTGGCCGCGGGGCAGATTTCCGCCGATCCCCTTGACTGGATCATGCATAAAATCGGCGAAGTGCTTACCGATTATGCGGATGCCTGTCAGTTTTCATCAAGGAGCCCTATCCATGACTGAATTTTTTGGCTATTCCAACGCCTGGCTGAACGAGCATCAGGCGCAGCATACCGCCCGGGAAATCTGGCAGCAGCCGGCGGTATGGCGCGCGCTGCATCGGCAGTTGACGGCGGATCGTCCGTACTGGCAATCGTTCCTAGCGCCGCTGTTGGCGGATCCGCGCCTACAGATCGTGCTGACCGGCGCCGGCAGTTCGGCGTTTGCCGGCCGCGCCCTGGCGCCCTGGCTACGCCAGCAGACCGGGCGCGATGTAAAGGCCTACGGCACGACCGATATCGTCGCCAATCCGTATCATTATCTTGACCCGTCGCGGCCACTGCTGTTGGTGTCATTTGCCCGTTCCGGCAACAGCCCCGAAAGCGTCGCCGCGGTGGCGCTGGCGGATCAGTGCGTGCCGGCCTGCCACCATCTATTGCTGGTGTGCAACCCCGACAGCCAACTGTGCGACTGGGCCGCCGGCAAGGCCCATGTCTGTACCCAGGTGATGCCTGAAGGGACGCACGATAAAAGCTTTGCGATGACCTCCAGTTTCAGCAGTATGTTGCTCGCCGGGCTACTGCTGCTCGGCCCGCAGGACATCGCGCAGACGGCGGCGCCTCTGGCGCGGATGGCCGACGAGTGTGAACAGCTGTTGGTGCGCCGGCAGCCGCAGGTCAAAGCGTTGGCGGCCGGCGGTTACCGCCGCTATATCGTCGTCGGCGGCAGTTGCTTCACCGGTCTGGCGGAGGAGGCGGCGTTGAAGATGTTGGAGTTGACCGCCGGCAATGTCGCCACCCGGTTCGATTCCTCGCTGGGGTTGCGGCACGGGCCAAAATTCATGGTTGACGGCCACACATTGCTACTCGTCCTGTTTTCCGCCGATCCCTATGCCCGGCAATATGACCGTGACCTGTGGCAGGAGCTGCGGCGCGACGGTCTGGCCGGCGTGCTGTGCGCGTTTGGCGGCGCTGGCGAAGCGGTGGAAGGGGTGGATGTTATCTACCGGGAAGACAACGACGCCTGGCTCATGTTCCCTTATTTGCTGTTAACCCAGATGTTGGCGTTTGAAACTTCTCTGGCTCTGGGCATCACCCCCGATAATCCCAGCCCCGGCGGCAGCGTCAATCGGGTGGTGCAAGGCGTTTCCATCTATCCCTACGCAGGCGCCCCCGCGGCGGCCGGCGATCGTTCTGATAAGCGGGGGTCGGCATGTATTTAATTTCCAATCGCGAGATGTTGCACCACGCCCAGCGTTCGGGTTTCGCCGTCCCGGCCTTCAATGTCCATAATCTCGAAACGGTGCAGGTGGTGGCGGAAACGGCGGCCGAGCTACAGTCGCCGGTCATCATGGCCGGCACGCCGGGGACTTTCAGCTATGCCGGCACCGATTATCTGGTGGAGATCTGCCAGGCCGCGGCGCGGCGCTATAATCTGCCGCTGGCGCTGCATTTGGATCATCACGAGACCCTGGACGATATTAGCGCCAAGGTGCGTCAGGGCGTACGTTCGGTGATGATTGACGGTTCTCACCTGCCGTTTAAGCAAAACATCCAACTGGTGCGCGACGCGGTGAGGCTCTGCCATCGCTATGGCGCCAGCGTCGAAGCGGAACTGGGCCGCCTCGGCGGCGCGGAGGATAACGTGGTCGTGGCCGAGGGGGATAGTTTCTTTACCGATCCGGCCGCGGCGGCGGAATTTGTCGACCAAACCGGTATTGATTCGCTGGCGGTGGCGATCGGATCGGCCCATGGTCTTTATCAGGGAGAGCCGAAGCTGGATTTTGCGCGTCTTAGCGAAATCCGCCAGCAGGTTAGCCTGCCGCTGGTGCTGCATGGCGCCTCGGGTATTCCTGAAGAGATGGTGCAGCGCAGCATCGCGCTGGGTATTTGCAAAGTCAATGTGGCCACTGATTTAAAAATCGCCTTTGCCGATGCGGTAAAAGCGTACTTTCTGACGCATCCCGACGCCAACGATCCGCGTAAATATATCGCGCCGGGCAAGGTGGCGATGCAGGCGGTGGTGCGTGAAAAAATGCGTATCTGCGGCAGTATCGGCAAATTGTAGAGCGCCGCGTCGATAACGGCGCCGGAAACGCCCAAGAGGAAGGAATCGGCGTCCGGCGCCCTTACCCCCGCAAAAATGCACTAAGCTTTCTCAGACGTTTCGCGTTGTTTTCAACGTGCTGCGCCCGCAGGCGAGGATCGTTGCGCCGGTCTGGCGCCCGCGGCACGGCAATGACGCGACCATTATCGGGAGCCGGCGCCGCGCGTCGGCAGGACGTCTCCCGGTCAGAAAACCCTGAGAGGCTTATCTATGCTGTATCGCCGCTTCGAGCGCATGATCGACATTTTCCAACCCGCGCCATCCTCGCCACCGCCCAACCGGCTGGTGCCGTTTTATCTCTACTATTTGCGCCAGGTCTGGCCGAGTTTTGCCGCACTGCTGGTGGTGGGACTGGTCGGCGCCCTGATTGAGGTGGCGCTGTTCGACTACCTGAGTCGCATTATCGATATGGTTAACACAACCCCCGCGGCAAGTTTCTTTCGCGCCCACGCGCCGGTGCTGCTGTGGATGGCGGTGGTCGCATTGCTGTTGCGCCCGGTGTTTATCGGTCTGCACGACCTGCTGATTCATCAAACGATCAATCCCGGTATGACCAGTATGATCACCTGGCAAAACCATAACACCATCCTTAAACAGAGCCTGCCTTTTTTTCAAAGTGATTTCTCGGGGCGCATCGCACAGCGCATTATCCAGACCGGCAATGCTCTGCGCGATTCGGCGGTGCAGGCGGTGGATGCGCTGTGGCACGTGGTCATTTATGCCGTCACCGCGCTGGTGCTGCTGTCGCAGGCCGACTGGCGGCTGATGATCCCGCTTATTGTCTGGATCCTGTGCTACACCCTATGTCTGGCCTATTTTGTCCCCCGGGTGAAACGTCGCTCGGTACAATCTTCCGATGCTCGTTCGCGCCTGATGGGGTGTATCGTCGATGGTTACACCAATATCACCACGCTGAAGCTGTTCGCCCATACGGATTTGGAACAGCAGTACGCCCGCGATGCCATCAGCGATCAGACGGATAAAAGCCAGCGCGCCGGCCGGATGGTCAGCAGTATGGACGTCACCGTCACCACGCTAAACGGGCTTTTAATCGTCTGCGCCACCGGCTTGGCGCTGTGGCTGTGGACGCAATCGCTGATAAGCGTCGGCGCCATTGCGCTCGCTACCGGGCTGATGATACGAATCGTCACGATGTCCGGCTGGATTATGTGGGTGGTGAACGGTATTTTTGAAAACATCGGCATGGTGCAGGACGGCCTACAGACCATCACCCAGCCGGTTGCCGTCAGCGATCGGCCGCAGGCTGCGCCGATGCAGGTGCGCCGCGGCGCTATTCATTTTGACCATATTTATTTCAACTACGGCAAGGGAACGCCGGTGATAAGCGATTTGCAACTGGATATCGCCGCGGGAGAAAAAATCGGTTTAGTCGGACCGTCCGGGGCGGGCAAATCAACGCTGGTGAATTTACTCTTGCGGCTGTACAACCTCGACGATGGCCGCATTCTGATCGATGATCAGGACATCGCCGAAGTAAGCCAGGAAAGCCTGCGCGCGCAGATCGGTATGATCACCCAGGATACCTCCCTGTTGCATCGCTCCATCCGCGATAATCTGCTGTACGGCAAACCGGGCGCCAGCGATGCCGAACTGCTGTCGGCGCTGCGCCGCGCCCGGGCCGATGAATTCATCCCTCGCCTGATGGATAATCAGGGCCGCACCGGCCTGGATGCCCACGTAGGCGAGCGTGGGGTGAAACTGTCCGGCGGCCAGCGTCAGCGTATCGCCATTGCGCGCGTGCTGTTGAAGGACGCACCCATCTTGATTATGGACGAGGCCACCTCGGCGTTGGATTCGGAGGTCGAAGTCGCTATCCAAGAGAATCTGGAAACTCTAATGCAGGGCAAAACGGTGATCGCCATTGCGCACCGGCTCTCCACGATTGCCAAGATGGACCGGCTGGTGGTGATGGATAACGGCAAGAGGGTGGAAACCGGCAATCATGATGCGCTGCTGCGGCTTAATGGGCTGTATGCGCGGTTGTGGCGTCATCAGACGGGGGGACTGGTCGGCGTGAAATAGCGCCGCCCGACGCCAGCGGGTACTTTAGGCAACAACGCCGCGGCAGGAGGCCATCCGCGCCGGCGGATATCGTATAAGGATGACGTATTATGAAACGACGTGAATTGCTAATGGCGGGTTCCGCGCTGTTGCTCAACGGTCTAGCGGCCAGAAACGCCGGCGGGGTAACCGCCAAGGGGCATCCGGCGCCTGTAGCCGAAGGGATTGCGGCCGCCGCAACCGGTGGGCATCCGGCGCCCGTCGCCAAGCGCGGTTCAGTCTCCGCCGGCGGCAGTGGTCAAGTGAAGACGCTGCAAATCAAAAATATTACCATCGGCGCGGGCCGGCCCAAGATAGTCGTGCCGATCGTCGCCGGCAACGCCGACGAAGCGCTCGCGAGGGCGGATGCGCTGGCCCGACGCCGGGATATCGCGGTGGTCGAGCTGCGTATTGATGCGTTGCCGCCGGTACGGGATCCCTCGACTATCGCGGCGCTGAGCCGGCAAATTTACGCGCGCTTGCCGCAGCACATTGTACTGCTGACCTTTCGTACCCAAGCTGAAGGGGGCCTGCGCGCGCTAACGGATCCTGCCTACGGCGACCTCTATGTGACCCTGCTGCGCGAGGGCCAGATGGATTTGCTGGATGTGGAAATGATGCGTGAGCGGGAAATTGTCACCCGGCTTGTCAGCCAGGCGCACCGCGCGGGCGTCGGGGTGGTGATGTCAAATCATGATTTTCACGCCACGCCGCCGCAGGCGGAGATCGTCCGCCGACTGCGCCAGCAGCAGGCTTTGGGCGCGGACATTCTAAAGATTGCCGTCATGCCGCGGGACGGGGGCGATGCGCTGCGCCTGATGAACGCGACCTGGGAAATGTTTTCCCGCTACGCCGAGCGGCCGCTGCTTACGATGGCCATGGGGAGCCGCGGTGTCGTCACCCGGTTGGCGGGGGAATTAACGGGGTCCGCGCTCACTTTCGGTAAGGTGGGCGGCGCCTCTGCGCCGGGGCAAATTGACGCAGCGGCGCTGCATAGCACGCTAAACACCATCCACCAAGCCGTCGTGCAGGGGAGCTGAGCGTCTACAGGCTGAGCGGCCTGCGCAACCAACGCCGCTGAATACCAAAGCGCGCTTCTGCCGCGTGCGCTTCCTTGCGCCAGCGCGGCGCTTCTGCCGCGTGCGCTTCCTTGCACCAGCGCGGCGCTTCTGCCGCGTACGCTTTCTTGCGTCAGCGCGGCGCTTCGCTAAATGTGGTGACATTAGCGCTGGGGTTAACACCGATACAACGTCCAATTAAAGACATTAATGCTCGCTAATGTTTACGGTGAAAAATTAAGCCGTAACCCAATGAATTAGTTCCCGATAAAAACGGGGTAAATAACTTTCATTGGAAGTGTTTTATCTATTCCTGTAATTATTGATGATGTGTAAAACAAATAATCTCAATGTTTTCCTTGCATCACACAACGATAGTGATTAAATAATGACAAACAACATTAGTTTTAAGTGCTATATTTGCTTACGTGTTTGCCCGGCGAGAGCGGCGTAAATCCGTAATCATAATCACCTTTTGTTTTATCACGCCTGAGGTAACCTATTATGACTGACCATACCGCCGCCAAGCCGTCCCGCCGCACTCTATTAAAAGCCACGACAGCGTGTTCGTTATTGGCCATGACCGGGATAGCGGGTTTTATGACACCCTCATTGTCCTTCGCCGCCGCGATGACCAGAGCGCAACGCGACGCTATGACGCCGGATGATATTATTCAGAGCTTTAAACAGGGCAACGCCCGCTTTCGCGCGGGCAAAATGCTGCGTCACGATTATCTGGCGCAGAAACAGGCCAGCCAGGCGGGGCAATATCCCGGCGCGGTCATTTTAAGCTGTATTGATTCACGGGCGCCGGCGGAAATTCTGCTGGATGCCGGCATTGGCGAGACATTTAATTGCCGTGTGGCGGGGAATATTCCCAGCGCGGATATTCTTGGCAGTATGGAATTCGCCTGCGCCCTTGCCGGCGCTAAAGTGGTCCTGGTCATGGGACATAGTTCCTGCGGCGCGGTGCGCGGCGCTATCGATAACGCCGAATTAGGTAACCTGACCGGGCTGCTTAATATGATCAAACCCGCTATCGCCAGAACAGAATATGAGGGCGAACGCTCCGGTAAAAACTATGGTTTTGTGGATGCTGTAGCCAAAACCAATGTCATCATGACCCTGGAAGATATTCGTAAAAAAAGCCCGGTGCTGAAAGCGCTTGAAGATGAGGGCAAAATCAAACTCGTCGGCAGCATGTATCATCTGGTCGGCGGCAAGGTCGAGTTCTTCTCTTAAGGTCTAAACGGCGGTCGGCGGAGTCCCCTTCTCCAGCGGGGGGCATTCCCTCCAGCACAAAATACTTGGATCGGGGGGGAACAAACGCGGCATAATCGGCAAATCGGCTAACCGCGGAGAACGACCATGTCATTGATGCCGCTGGCGCGAATCGCCGATGTGTCCGCCGACCAGTGGGATGCTTTGTTGCCGGAGGACCAACCCTTCTTGCGTCATGGCTTTTTGCTGGCGCTGGAAGAGAGCGGCAGCCTGGGTGCCCGGCGCGGCTGGCAGAGCGATCATTTACTGTGGCTGGAGCAGGGCAGTGTTCTGGCCGCCATTCCCGGCTATCGCAAAACGCACTCCCGCGGCGAGTATGTTTTCGATCAGGGCTGGGCCGAAGCCTGCCATCGTGCCGGTATCGCCTACTATCCCAAATGGCTGGGCGCGGTGCCCTTTAGTCCGGTCACCGGACCGCGTGTGATCGGGGCGCCCACCGCCGCCGCCCGTCTGCTGGCCGAATTGCCAGATCACCTGGCCAGGCACGGCTTGTCGAGTGCCCATATCAACTTTACCGACTCTTACGCCGATCGCCTGCTGGAGAAACAGCCGCAGTGGCTGATGCGGCTCGGTTGCCAGTACCACTGGCACAATCGGGGTTACCGGGATTTTCAGGATTTCCTCGATACGCTCACTTCGCGCAAGCGTAAGCAACTGCGCAAAGAGCGCGCGCGCGTGGCGGAGCAGGGGTTCAGTTTTGACTGGCTCGACGGCTGTCAGGTTAGCGAAGCGCAGTGGGATTTTATTTATGGCTGTTATGCCAATACCTATGCCGTGCGCGGCCAACGGCCCTATTTGACCCGCGATTTTTTTAGCCGGCTGGCGGCGGCGCTGCCGCAGTGCATTCGGGTGGTGCTGGCTCAGCGTCACGGGGAGCCTGTGGCGATGGCGTTTTATCTGACCGGCGGCGCCAGCTTATTCGGCCGCTATTGGGGCTGCCTGGCGGAATTTGACGGCCTGCATTTTGAAACCTGCTTCTATCAGGGAATAGAGTACGCCATCGCCGCCGGCTTAACGCGTTTTGACGCCGGCGCACAGGGGGAGCATAAGCTCATTCGCGGTTTTGAGCCGGCACTGACCCGCTCCTGGCACTATTTACGCCATCCGGGCCTGCGCGAGGCGGTCGCCGCGTTTTTGGTACAGGAGAGTGATGCGGTACGCGGCTGGCTTGAGGAGGCGCGCGGCGCCTTGCCGTTTCGCCAGGGCTGATGCGTCTTCGACTCGGCCTGGAGAATCATGATTGCCGACCCCGGGCCGATGCCGTCGAGGCGATTGACCTCGCCTTAAAGGGCATGATTGCCGACCCCGGCCGATGCCGTCAGGCGATTGACCTCGCCTTAAAGGGCATGATTGCCGCCCCGGGCCGATGCCGTTTGACTACTCCTTGTTAGTGATGATCTCGGTCACTTGGCTGATGTCGCCAAGGCGAATTTCGCCGGTGCGATGCATTTTGCTTTTATCGATCAGCAATAGCGATTGCGCGGCGCGTTTAAGCAACAGGGATTTAAACCCCGCATTGTACAAATTGGAGTCCCACATCACCCCCGCCTGGTCGATCCCTTCGCAGGAGAAAATAAACAGATCAACCTCCAGATTTTTTAGCTGCGACAGAATGGCCGAATTAACATAACAAGCATATTTGCGCTGTAGCACACCGCCTGAGCAGATAAGCCGGATATGCTGGCGTTTAATCAGCGCCTGACACACGCGCACGCTATTGGTAAAAACCGTGATATCCATATCGGGCAACTGCTTGGTCAGATACCAGCAGGTCGAGCTGGCGTCTAGCGCGATACACATGCCGGGATCGATCCAGCGCAACGCCAGCCGGGCAACCTCGGCCTTGCTGTTGAGCTGGATCTTCAGCCGGGTAAGAAAAGGATCGCCATTATCCTCGCTATCGCCTATCACGCAGCGGGCGCGCCCATGTTGACGCAACACCTTGCCCTGGCTCTGCATGGCATTCAAATCGCGACGGATTGTCTCCCGACTAACGTTAAGCATGGTGGCCAGCTGTTCTGTGGTGAGGCTGCCGTGCTGGTGCAGCAATTGCACCAGATCCTGTTGACGCATTGTTTTCACCGCATACATCCTTCGCGCCGGCCGTAGTGGCCGGATAATCACCGGGGAATCAAGGCGTGATGCCTTTTTTCAGCAAAATATTGCCATAGCGGGCGGTCTCACCCGTCACTACCACGGCGTAAGCTGTCCCGGCGCGTTGATAAAAGGCTTCACGACTAATCCGCTCTACGGCCACGCCGTCCCCCGCGCCGAACAGCGCCTGGCGATAGCGCAGCTCCACCTTGATATCCAGCGTGTCGCCACCGACCGGTGCCATCATCACCACCGGCGGGGCGTAGCTATCCAAGGCAAACAGCGGCGCCACCGCCGCCAGTAATTCGGCGATGCGCAGGCCATCGGCCCGTATCACGCGCGGGTTTAGACGATGGGCTGGAAAATGGGCGTCGGCGAAGATAATGTCATCGCCGTGCCCCATCTCCCACAGCGTCTTGAGCAGTTCGGGTCCAATAAGCGGCGAAAGCGTTTTCAACATGTCATTCTCCTTCCGTCATTGCGTCAAGTTGTTCCACCATTTGTTGATAATCGCCGCACTGCTCGCCGGGATAGTAGCGGTAGTAGCGGTAGTTGACCTGCTGGCGCGCGGTTTCCGGCGAATCATAGAAGCCGGCGCCGCTCCAGGCGAACATGGCGGCGCCGAGTACGGTGGTCTCGGCATCTTTCAGCACGTTGATCGGCAGATTAAGGACATCGGCCTTGATTTGATTCCAGAGCGGATTGCGGCTGCCGCCGCCTACCAGCAGCAGGCCGGTGGCGCGAAAACCGCCGATATTCTGCAGCACGCCGAGATGATGGCGCAGACGCCAGGCGAGATTTTCCAGCGCGGCGCGGTAAAAATGACCGCGGCTGGAGTACAGGGACAGGCCGGTCCAGCTGGTCTGGCGTCGACAGTCCAGCAATTGACCCTGTAAACGCACGCCCTGGCAACCCGGCGGAATGGTCCGCCCCTCGGCAATCATGAGATCATAGGCGGCGGGTAGCGGATCGTCGGGCCAATAAAGCTGACGCACCCACTCCAGCGTGCCCGACGCCAGCCACTGCAAACCGGGGTTAAACAGGCCGCGGCAGCTGTCCAGTTCGCAGGTAGAACCCTCATAGCGCGGCAGCAGGCTGGTATCCACCTGCGGCGTTCGCACCATCAAAATCTCCCAGGTCCCGGAGCTCAGTACGGCCTGATCGAGCGCCGCACCGGAACCGAACAGGGCAAACTGCGTGTCGTGCCCGGTGGCGATGACCGGCAGCCCGACGGGTAAACCGAGCCGTGCCGCCATCGACGCGCGCAGCGTGCCAATGACTTCGCCCGCGGCCACCAGACGGGGGAAGAGATCGGGCGACAGACCGGTACGCTGTAAAATCGTGTCGCTGAACTTCTCTTGGCGCACGTCGAGCAGCTGGCTGGTGCCCGCCATGGTGCGGTCGGTGGTGAATTCGCCCGTCAGGCGATGATTAATCAGCGAGGAAAGAAACAGCCAGCAGTGCGCCCGCTCCATCAGCCGCGGATGATTCTGTTGTAGCCACAGCAGCTTATAGAGCGTATTGAAACTGAACTGACCAATGCCGGACAGCACCTGAAGTTCATGAGGGCTGATGAGGCGGCCAATTTGCGCCATGATCGGCGTGGTGCGCGGGCATTTCCAACTGATAACGGGATACAACAGTTCTCCCTGCTGGTCCACCGGTGCGCCGTCGACGCCAAAGGTCGTGACGGTGAGCGCGTGGATATGGTCTTGCCTGAGCTGCGGCATGATCTGCTGGCAGCAATAGGCGAAGCGTTGCAGCAGCGGTTCAAGCGGCCAGATATGCCACTGGGGATTTTCAGCCGCCGGCGCGGTGGCGTTAGGGGTTGTGGCCTGGGCGACAAGCCGGCCTTCGGCGTCTACCGCGATGGCGCGGATACTTGTAGCGCCGCAATCCAGCACGATGACAACATCACGATTCATAATCTCTCCTGTCTGCGGGAACGGCAAGGTCGCCGCGTTAGGCATTCAGTTCCGGTAAAGCGGGCCATAGTTAAGGCAGGCGCGGTAGTCCTGTCCTTCCAAATCCATACCGTGCGACGCCCACGCGGAAGGCCGGAAGATATGCTCCTCGGCAACATTATGCATGCACACGGGAATGCGCAGCATCGCCGCCAGCGTCATCAAATCGGCACCCACATGGCCGGCGGTCAGCACCCCATGATTGGCGCCCCAGTGGGACATTACGGTCCAGACATCCTTGAATGGCCCGCGGTCGGTCAGGCGCGGTACAAACCAGGTGGAAGGCCAAGTAGCGTTGGTGCGTTTATCCAGTTGCTTATGGATCGCCGGCGGCAGATCTACGCTCCAGCCTTCGGCGATTTGCAGCACCGGTCCCAGGCCGCGGATGAGATTGATGCGAGACAGAGTAAAGGGCACGCCGCCGAGCGTGAGGAAACGGGAGGAGAAGCCGCCGCCGCGGAAATATTCGTGGATCGCGGGGCACCATTCGGTCGCCGCCAGGCAGGTAGCCACCTCCTGCTGCGTGATTTCCCAATGCGGTTTGATGGTCGGCCTGCCTTGCTCATCCCGCTGGCGGCAGGCGCCATCAAGCGCGGCGGAACCGGAGTTGATGAGGTGAATCACCCCCGGCGCGGCGTCGCCTTCAAGCGCGTGGCCGGTGACTCTTTTCACCGCTTCCGGCGACCAGTAGCTGCGCACGTCGGTAAAAACCTGCGCACTGCCGGTCAACAGATGGCCAAACAGCATCGCCACGGCGTTGAGGCTGTCGTTTTCTGTGGCGACGATAAAGGGTTGGCGAACACCGTGCCAGTCAAAAGCGCTGTTGAGCAGTGCTTCGGCGATGTCGCCGTTGGCATATTGATCGGTCCAGTGACGCTGGCCCTGGAAACCGGCCGCAATGGCGTCATACCCCTGCGCTTCCTCCGCAAAACCCAGGCCGGACAAACGTGGATTGCCCTGCATCATATCGCGGATGCAAAGCGTCATTTGCAGGCTTTGGCGCAGCACGTCGCGATAGCCCTCCGGCGAGCGACGATGTTCGGCGGCGTTGGTATCTTCGCCGAAGCGGAAATTCACTTCCGCCCACGCCAGCGCCAGCGCCAGCTCGTCCCGATCGTAGATCTCATGTTCGATCCGGCGGCGCAGCTCGGTCATGTCCACCGTTTGCACTTTCATCCCGAGCCACGCCTCGAAAAAGTGGTGATCGACGATCGAGCCGGCAATACCCATCGAGACGCCGCCGAGCGACAGGTAGCTACGCCCTTTCATTGCCGCGACCGCGAGGCCGGCGCGGGCAAAGCGCAGCAGGCGGGTCTGCACGTCGACGGGGATATGATGGTCGCCGGCATCCTGCACGTCGCGTCCATAAATCGAAAATGCCGGCAGCCCTTTCTGATTGTGGGCGGCGAGCGCCGCGGCCAGATAGACCGCGCCCGGCCGCTCCGTCCCGTTGAAGCCCCAAATGGCCTTCGGCCGCAGCGGGGACATATCGATGGTTTCGCTGCCGTAGCACCAGCAGGGCGTGACGGTTAACGTGAGAGCGACGTGGCAGGTATCGAACTGCGCGTCGCAGGCCGCTGCTTCCGCCATGCCGGCGATACAGTGTTCGGCGATGACGCATTCCACTGGCGCACCGCAGGCATGGCGTAAGCGCGCGCTGATAAGCGCCGCGGTGGCGCGGGCCATCGCCATGGTTTGCGCTTCCAGGGCTTCGCGCACACCCATTCTGCGTCCGTCGATCACCGGCCGGATGCCAACCCTGGGCAGATTTTTCGTCTCAGACATAGTAAGTCCTTTTACGATTCGGTTAATGGGACACCGCGGCTACGCCTGCCTCGGGCTTAACGCCACAGCGGAACCGGGCAAAGAAAAAAATCACGCCGAAGCACAGCGCGGGGATCAGCTCGGCGGGCGCGATAGCTCCGGCGGCATCGCTAACATAGCCCATCACCGGCGTGACGATGCCGCCGCCAACGATGGTCATCACGATAATCGATGCGCCGTATTTGGTGTCGTGCCCAAGCTTACGGATGCCAAGCGAAAAAATGGTGGGGTACTGGATGGACATGAACAGGCTGCACAGCGTCAGTGCCATCAGGCCACGCTGGCCGCCGGCGGCGGCGATGAGGCAGGTCAGCATGGCCGCCAGGGCGCAGGCCGCCAGGACGTTTTGCGGTGCGAAACGGCGTATGAGCCAGGTGCCGCTGAAACGACCGACGAAGAAACACACCATGGTCGCGGTCAGATAATTGGCGGCAAAATCGGGGGTCATTTGCGCCACCTCCTCCACACCATAGCGGATAAGATAGCTCCAGCAGGCGGTCTGCGCCCCGACATAACAAAACTGGGCCATTACCGCCCAGCGCCAGTGGCGATAGCCAAGCAGCCGTCGCGTAGCGTGAAAAAAGCCGCCGGGTTTCTCGTCGCCGCTTTCGCTGTGAATGGGGGGGAAAGGGGTGAGCAGAATCAACAGCGCTACCGTCAGCACCACCGCCACCACCAGCATATAGGGCGTCTGAACCGCCATCACCAGACTGTGGCGATAGCAGGCCAGCGCTTCGGGGGTCATGCTGTCCAGTACCGCGGGAGGTTGGTGAGGGACATGGGCCAGGATAAAATTTTGGCCGAACACCACGGCGATAATGGCGCCGAAAGAGTTGAAGGTTTGCGCGAGATTGATACGAAAATGGCCGCTTTCCTCCGGCCCGAGTACGGTAACAAAGGGGTTGGCGGCGGTTTCCAGACAGCCCAGACCGGCGGCGATAATAAACAGACCGGCCAGAAAGAGGGAATAATTCATTGTTTGCGCGGCGGGCCAGAATAGGGCGGCCCCGGCGGCATAAAACATCAGTCCGGTAATTATTCCTGATTTATAATTTAGCTTCTTCATCAAAATTCCGGCAGGGATGGGAATAATAAAGTAGCCAAAATAAAAAGAAGATTGTATTAATCCTGCTTGAAAATTATTAAGGGTGAAGGCCTCTTGAAATTGAGGCAGAAGAATATCATTCAAATTGTTAGCAACTGCCCAAAGAAAAAATAATGAGCAGAGTAATGTGAAGGGCAGCAGGTTATTATTGTTCCGGGGACCGGAAGCGACGCGGTATTTTTCTGACGGCAGTAGCGCATTTCCCATAACATCCTCGTCTGGCCCGTACTGCGGCGATGAAGTGAAAGTAGAGGTATTAGCTGTTCGGGCCGGAGCAAGCGGTTGACCCTTTACGCCGTTACCGACGGCGGGGTACCCGCCGCCGGCACAATCGATGGGGCTATTGTCAAAATTCATAAACGGCAAAAATATGCGTCAGCTCACATTAAAAATAATTGCCCAGCGTTTTGGGGATTTAATCACCCTAATTAAACAAAAATAATGCCTAATTTGCCCTTTGGGCAAGGGAAAATGTCGCCTTCGTTGACCGTATATTTTAATTCGAGGTGAAACGGGCAAATTAATAAAGCGCATTTGCCCGTTTATCGACCGCAAACGACAAACGGCCAGATTTTAGCGAAATTTTAATCTAACTAATGATTAGGAAGACAGCTTAGTCATGATGGCGATCACAGAACCAGCGTTATTATTTGCCCGACGCCGGCGGCGGGTAAAGATGTGGAGCATCTCAGGATGGAAGAGGACGTTATTATGAATAAAACGGCGCTGGCGCGCGATATCATTGCCACCTGCCTGCGGATGGGAAAGATGGGTTTGAATCAGGGAACGGCCGGCAATGTCAGCGTACGTTATCAAACCGGAATGCTGATCACGCCCACCGGTATTCCCTACGAGCGGTTGACCGAACGGCACATCGTGTTTGTTGACGCCGACGGCAGGACCGACTGGGGCAAGCTTCCTTCCAGCGAGTGGCGCTTCCATCAGGCGGTATACCTGACCCGGCCAGACAGTCAAGCGGTCATTCACAATCATGCCGTCTACAGTACGGCGGTGTCGGTCCTCAATCGGGCGATCCCCGCCATTCATTACATGATTGCCGCCGCCGGCGGCGACAATGTGCCCTGTGCGCCCTATGCCACGTTTGGCAGCCGCGATCTGGCGGCGCATGTGGCGGTGGCGATGCGGGACCGTAAAGCGACGCTGCTGCAACACCACGGTTTGATTACCTGCGGTGAGAATCTGGCCAGAGCGTTATGGCTTGCGCAGGAAGTCGAAATTCTTGCCAAGCTCTATCTGGCCGTCCTGCCGGTGATGGATCCTGTACCGGTGCTGTCAAAGCAGGAGATGGCGCGCGTGTTGGAAAAATTTAAAACCTACGGCCTGCGGATTGACGATTGAAAAGCTCCTCGGACAGATCCTCGAACAAGCGGTCAGGCCCGGCAATAGTGCACTACACGGCTGCGGTGGGTGGTCAACGCCAACTGGTCATCCCGGACCTTAAGCAGGATCCGTTTTCGCCATGGACCATCGCAGGCCGTTGCCAGCAGCTGGCCCTGCCCGAGCGGGCGCAGGGTCGCGGTGAGCGGCGACGGGCCGGGGCCTAGGAGCAGGCGATCGCCGTCGATCGTCAACTCGCTACGCCACCGCGCCAGCCGCCAGCGGCCCTGCGCCGGCGCGAAAGCGCGCGCATCCGCGTCCGCCGGCACAAAGCGGCGGACGCGGTGACCGATTTCGCCTTCCACCGCCGCGCCATTCTGGTGCAAACGCATCGGCAAATGGCTGGTGAGGGAATACGCGTTACCGGACCGCGCGTCGTGATAAAGCGTTTCGTCAGCGTCAAGCCAACTGACGCCGTGCTCAGCCACCTCCAGCCACGCGTCGCCGCCTTCGGCGAGGTATAGGCCGGGGCTCAAGCTGTGACCGATCGGCGGTAAGGGCTGGCCGAGCAGCGCAGCCATCACCCGCAGCGCGTCAGTTTGCGGCGCGACATCCTCCCGATTGGCGACCAGCGCCATGCCGACGCGCTGGACAGGATCGAGCAAAAAATGGGTTTTATAACCGGGATGAGATCCGCCGTGGCCCAGCAGATGCGTCTCGCCCCACCGCACATGGCCGAGGCCCAGGCCATAACCCGTCTCGCGGCCGTCCGCCAGCCGGCGCGGCGCGCTAAGGCGAGTCAACACCGCCTCTGCGTCCTCCCCCAACAGCGATTGCAGCCAGCGGGCCAGATCGCGCAGGCTGCCCGCCGCGGATCCGGAGGCGGAAAGCGGCAAACCGGCGCACGCGGTCTGCCAGCCTTCGCGGCCGCGCCAGTAGCCGGGCACCAGTCCGGGAACAATATCGAACCACGTCGCCGGCGCATGCAACCGGATCCCCAGCGGGGCGCAGATGTGGCGCTGCAGAAGATCGGCAAAGGCGATGCCCTTGGCGTTCAGCGCTTCCTCCACCAGCCGGTAACCGGTATTGGAGTAGCTGATTTCGCTGCCGGCGGGATAATTAAGCGCGCCGCAGTCGGTAAGAAATGGCAGCAGATCTTCCTGGCGGGTGGCGCTGAAGATGGAGAGCCCCAGTAAGGAGAGCGTCTCGCGCACGTCGGGCAGACCGCCGGTCATATCCAGCGCTTGGCCGACGCTGACCTGGCCGTTGGCGCCGGTCAGCTGCGGCAAATGCCGGGCCAGCGGATCCTCTAGCGCGAGCGCCTCCGCCGCCGGCCCGGTAACCAGCGCAGCGAAGAGGTGTTTGGTCACCGAGGCGAACCGCACAACGCTGTCGGGGCTGAACAGGGTGCGCTGTGCCAAATCGGCCAGCCCGCCGCAGCAAAAGGCGTGAATGGCGTTAGCATCGAACAGCGCAATAGCGCCGCCCGGCTCCCCGTCGCGCTGCCAGTCGTCAACAATGGCCTGCGCGACGGCGGTGGCCTGAGGCCAATTCATGATCATACCGTTTCTCCCGCATCTTGCTGTCATCGGAAAACCCATCGGCGAACGCCCGCGCGGCGACAAACGCCGGCCGGGCGGTATCGGGGCCACGCCAGCTTGGGTCGGGTGCATCTGCGCCGCAAGAGTGCAGGTCACTGCGTACAACACGTAAACGCTCTGCCATCGCCGCCCTAACGTGCAGGCCAGGGCGGCGATGCGCGCTTGTCCCCGCCCGCACGGCCGCGACATGCCCTTTTAACGAGCAAGCAAGTTCCATGCCTGGCGGGCAGGCGCCGCCGGCGGCGAGGGCGTTATGTGGCCTAAACAGCGTCATCCAGATCCTGTTGCCAGACCTGGCCCATGACAATTTCCAGCCGTTTGAATAGCTTATAGCGGGCGTCGTGAAACGCGTGTCGATCGACGCGCGGTAATAACGTCCGGGGGTCGAGTTGGACCGCCTGCGCCACCCCCGCGGCCAGATTACGCCAAACGCCGACGCCCACGCCGGCGCACAGCGCTGCACCCAGCGCGCCGGTCTCCTGGCACTGCGCCGTGCGGATAGGGATATTGAGCACATCGGCGAACATCTGCGGCCAGACGCAGCTGCGCGCCGCGCCGCCGGAAAGCGTCGCGTGGGTGAACGCGATGCCGGCCGCCCGCAGGCGGTCGATATGGGCGCGATGGGCGAAGGTCACGCCCTCAAATAGCGCATACAACATATCGGCCCGGGTATGCCAGCCGCCCAAGCCGTAAAAGCCGGCTTTGGCGGGGCCTGCCTTGCGGCCCGAGTACAAATAGGGATGATAGAGCGGCAAACGGTCATCGGGCAGCACCGACGCCACCTCTTCGCTGCTGCGCGCCGCGCCCTGCCCGCCGCGGCCGTCGGCGAATTCGCGCACGAACCAGTCGAGATTGGCGGCGGAAGTGGCGCTGGCTTCGATCGCCATGTAGCGATCTTTTTCGATGATGGAATTCATAAATACCGGCCGTAGATAATCCGGCCTGTCCACCACCACCTGGTTGATACTCCACGTGCCGGCGACAATAGACGCATCGCCGCTGGCGACCACGCCCGAGCCGATGGCGCTGGCCACCACGTCGAAGATGCCGGCTACGACCGGGATGCCGGCGGTCAGGCCGGTCAAACGGGCGGCGCGCTCGCTGACGAGTCCCGCGACCTCGCAGGATTCGCGCAGCGGCGGCAGCAGCGCCAGCGCGTCGGGCACCTCATACAGCGCCATGAGCTCGCGGTCGTAGTCGCGCCGGCGATAGTCAATCAGACCGGCGCCGGCGGCATCGGAGTAATCGCCGCTGAGCGATCCGCACAGGAAATGGCTGATAACATCCTTGGCGCACAGCACGTGGCCAATGCGGCGGTAAAGCGCGGCGTCATGGCGCTTCAGCCAGCTCAACAGTACCGGCGTGGCGGCGGCCCAGGGGGTTTGTAATGAGCGTTGATAAATAGCTGCGCGCTTCCCCTGACGCTCAAATTCGCGTACCAGGGCATCCGCGCGGCTGTCGATGGATTGAATACCGATGACGGGCTGCTGCCGGCGGTCGAGCGCGTACAGGCCGTTGCCGTGCCCCGCGGCGCCCACGGCGATGACCCGGTGGCCGGCGTCGCCGGCCTGGCGCAGGCAGTCATGGATGGCGCCCGTCACGTCCCGCCATATGTCTTCGATCGGCCGTTCGGCGTAGCCCGGCCGGGGCTGATGGGTGGCGCCGGCGCGACCGGCCACCGACAACACATGACCCTCCAGACTGAACAATACCGCTTTGATCATGGTATTTCCGGCATCGATACCCAGCAAACATTGGCTCATTTTTTTCTCCGCAACACGGGGAGGATGCGGCGTACTGCACAGGCGCCGTCGCAGGTCAGTCCTGCTGATAAATCGCCAGCGCCTGCTGCCCGCTGGCGCCCTGATGAATAATGGCCATCAACGCCCTGACGACGCGTGAAGGATTGGCATGTTGATAGACGTTGCGCCCGTACACCATGCCGGCGGCGCCCTGTGCCATCAGCGCCGCGGTTTTGACCAACACGTCCGCCAGCTCGCCTTTGCCGCCGCCGCGGACCAGCGTCGGACAGCGTGCCGCCTCCACCACGCGATAAAACTCGTCGACCTCATCGGTGGGATCGGCTTTGATGATATCGGCGCCGAGCTCACGTGCCAGCCGCACCAGCGGAACGATCTGCCCGACATCCCCCAACGAGCCATAGGCCGCGCCTTGGCCGGCGGGCGCCATGACCAGCGGCTCAATCATCAACGGCATGCCATAGCGGTCGCACGCATGGCGCAGGCGGCTGATATTCTCGATACACTGGCGGAAAATGCCCGGCTCGTCGGGGATCTGGTAAAGATTGACCACGACCGCCGCGGCGTCCATTTGCAGCGCCGCCAGGATCGGCGCCTCGGGGTTATGCAATACCGCCCACATTTCCCGATGGCGGGTGGCGTTGTAGGCATTGCCGACGTCGGCACGCATTACCAGCGCCGGCTTCGGTCCCGGCGTTTGCTGTAGCAAATCGGCCTGACCAAAATTCACCTGGATCGCATCGGGTCCGGCCGCGATGAGACTCTTCATTACGCCGCGGATATCCTCCAGTCCGACGAGAAAATCCGGCTCGTTGGCAATACCATGGTCGATGGCGACGTCCAGGCATTTGTCATGATTAAACAGCCGATGGAGTCTCACTTTAGGGGTGGTCGGCATAGCGGGTTTCCTCGGTATCAGCGGTTGAAGTAAGATTGGCCAGTCCATGCCGGCTGGCCAGACGGGAGCAGGTCAAAGCGATGTTTTGCGCCAGCAGATCGTCGGACCAGCCGAGTTCGCGCGCCATCAGCGTTGCCAGCTCGGTCACCCGCGCCAGGGTAGCTTCGCCGCTGATGGCGATACGCGTACGGCGTACCAGCACATCTTCCGGCATGACCGCCTGCTCGTGATGGATAAGATAAGCGATTTCGTTTTCACTGTAGTCCGCATGATGGCGCAGCGGCCGGTCGGGCCGGCGGCCGATGGCGGCGATAATCGCCTCCGCCCGCGTGCCGTAGCGAGCCGCGAGCTGCGCCACGCGCGTCGACGGCAGGCCGCTTTGCACGGTGAGTTGCCGTAGCCAGGTGGCGTACTGCTCGGCGGCAGGGTAATCGCGACCGCCGCCGATGGCCAGGTGTTGCGTGCCGACCTGGCGCTTTTCCCCCAACAGATGCAGCACCCGGTCGGCCGCCTGTTCCCCAAAAGCGCGGAACGTGGTCCATTTGCCGCCGATAAGACATAGCGTGGCGAACTCCCGTCCGTTGACCGGCGGCAGCAGCGCCAGAGAGTGGTTACGCGAGATGCGGCCGTTTAACGCGGCATCGCTGGCGGGCAGGGGCCGCACCCCGCTGAAGGTATAAAGCACATCGTCTTCGCCCACGCGCAGCGAGGGGAATACAAAGTTCAGGGATTCCAAGATATAGCGTTTTTCCGCTTCATCGCAGACCGCCTCATCGGGGTCATCAATGCGGATATCGGTTGAGCCGACCAGCACATTGCCAAACCAGGGGAACATAATGCATACCCGTCCCTCGTGGTTTTCGTAATACACCATCTCATCCCCCAGCATGCGCAACAGTTCGGGGCTGCGCACGATAAGATGAGATCCCTTGGTGCCGCCAATCATTTTCTGACCCGCCCGCTCCGGCGCCAGCATGCCATTAAGCGCGTCGACCCAGGCGCCGGTGGCATTGACCACGATATGGGGTCGCAGCGTAAAGGTTTCCTGGCTGAGGGCGTCGCGCAGGGTCAGCTGCACGCCGTCGGTGCCTTCCACGCTGAGATAATTCAGCGCCAGCGCCTGTGGATTCGCGCGCCGTGAATCTTCCAACAGTTCAACACCCAGACGCTCCGGCGCGGTGATCCAGGCGTCGTAGTAGGTGGCGCTACAGCGGATCCAGGGGGCGAATCCCGGCCAGCGCCGGCGGGTGGCGCCAAGGCCGTTGAGTTGATGACGCGGCATCGTGCCGCTCTGACGGGTATAGAGGTCGTAAAGCGTCAAGCCGGTTTTAATGATCAGCGCGCCGCGCCGGGCGGGTTTTTCGCCAAGACGCAGAAAGCGCTTACCGGCGTTAACGAGACCACCGCCCCAACTGTCAATGGGTACCGTCGTGCGCAGCGGCGCGACATAGTGCGGGGCGTTGAGCAGTAACCGGTCGCGTTCGGTAACGGATTCTTTCACCAAACCGAATTCGCCGGTCTCCAAATAGCGCAAACCGCCGTGAATCATGCGCGACAGCGCGCCGCTGGCCGCCTGACACCAATCGCCTTGCTCGACGATAATGGCGGGGATGCCCTGTAGCGCCAATTCACGGAAGGTGCTGATGCCGTTGATGCCGCCGCCCACGATCAGGACCGGCACCCGATCGCGCGCGCGCAGCGCTGCCAGCTGGGTTTCCCGCCCCAATAGCGGTTCGCGGTCGTGTTCAGCCATGATGTCCTCCTGACGTACCGAACTGGTCAATTACGCCGGCGGCGGTAGCTTCGTCGGTCACCAGCCCTTTGAGATAGCCGCCGCGCAGCGCGCAATGGATGGGGTCAATCTTGTTGCTCCCCGCCGCCACCGCGAAGGAGAAGGGGATACGCTGCAGCTCCGGCAGCGTCAGTCCCACCAATCGCTGGTTATCGGCGAAGCGCGCCGGCCGGCCGGTTTCATCCAGCAGCCACGCCAGTAATTCGCTACGGGCGCCGCTGGTTTCGATGCTATCGCTGGCCTCGCGCGCCGTCAGGTTCAGGTCGTAGTAACTGGAGCTGTTACTAAAGATGGAGCCCAGTCCCACCACCGCCAGCGTGGCCTCGCGCGCCTTTTGTAGCACCTGATCCACTCCGCTGATGCCCATTAGCCATTCCCGCTGCGACGGCGTGTCGGCAAACAGCGGCGCATGGATTTGCCAGGCGCGGCCGCCGAGGCGCGCCGCCATCTCCGAGGCGACATGATTGACATCGGTATAGTGTTTACCCTGTACGCAGCCGAGCGCCGGCACCACTTCCACCTGATATTTGCGCGCCGGCGCCAGCGCTTCCACCAGCGCGCTGACGCCCTTGCCGCCGGTGATGGCGATAACATCGCCATCGCGCAGCCGCGACAGCAAAAACGCCGCCGCCGCCGCGCCGACGACGCGCAGCTCCGCGTCATCGGCGCGGGTGACGTTGGGCGCCACCACCGCCTCAGACAACCCGCCGGCGCGCGCCAGATCTTTCTCCAATTGATGAGCGGACAAAAAGGGAGATGTGATCGTTATCTCTACCATGCCGCTTTCCCGGCCCTGGCGAATCATGCGGTTGACCGTCGTTACCGATAACCCCGTGGCCGCGGCGATCTCCGACTGCTTGCGCCCGTCCTGGTAGTACATCACCAGCACCCGATACACCTGACGGCTACCGTTGAACGACAGCAGTTCATTCTCATTATCCATCGGCATCAGCTCCTGTTGAGGCAAGAAGACCGGCGGCAAGGGTTGCCGTCAGCCCGCACGGTATTTGTTCATAATATGATCCATCGACACGGCCGCCAGCAGAATCAATCCCTTAATAAGATCCTGCCAGTAAACCGATACGTTAATCAGTATCAGCGAACTGGTAACGATGGAGAGCAGTGCAACCCCCAGTACCGCGCCGAGAATCGAGCCGGTGCCGCCTTTCAGGCTGGCGCCGCCGATCACCGCCGCAGCGATAACGTTCAGCTCCATACCGACGCCGAAGGTCGGGGTGGCGGACCCGAGGCGCGCCATATAAATAATGCCGGCCACCCCGGCGAGCGTGGAGGTCAGTACCGTCACCGCCAGCTTGATTTTATTGACGCGGATACCAGAGTACGCGGCGGCCCGCTCGTTACTGCCGGTATAGAACACCTTACGAAACGCCGTCGCCTTGCGCAGCAGGAAGTCGAACAGCGCCACCAGCAGGAAAAACAGCACGATAACGAAAGGGATGCCGTACACCGCCCCCTGTCCCAGGAATTTAAAGCTCCCCGGCAGGGTGAATAACGACAGCGGCGTGCCTTGGGTGATAATCATGCACAGACCGCGCACGATAACCATCGCCGCCAGCGAGGCGATAAAATGACTAAGACCGATGCGGGTGACGGTAAGCCCCATTAACAGGCCGACCGCCGCCGCCGCCGCAATCCCGGCCAAACTGGCCAGCCAGGGATCGACGCCGTTAAGAAATAGCTGGCCCGCCACCACCATCGATAGACATACCACCGATCCCACCGATAAATCGATGCCGCCGACGATCAGCAGGATGGTCATGCCCACCACCACGATCCCCTCGATGGAAAACGACAGCAGCATGGCCTTCATGTTGGCCCAACTGAGGAAATAGGGCGAGGTAAAGCTCATCACCACAAAAATGACCACAATGATGGTGACCAATCCCACTTCCCGCTGGCGAAACAGCGCGGCGAAGAGTTTTATCAAGAGACTCAGCGGCGTCACCGCGCCGCTGGGTTTCGGGTTGGAAAGCAGAGTGTTCAGCGCCATAGGTCCCCCGGTTCAAGCGGCGATGCCGGCGGCGAGCCGCATAATATTTTCTTCTGTCATGGCGTCCTCGCGGACTTCGCCGCTAAGTCGCCCCTCATGGATGACCAGGATGCGATCGCATAACCCGATTAGCTCCGGCAGTTCGGAGGAGATGACCACCAGAGCCACGCCGTTTTGCGCCAGCCGATGCAGGATCTGGTAGATTTCCGCTTTGGCGCTGACGTCCACGCCGCGGGTCGGTTCGTCGAAAAACACCACGTCCGGCGCCACAGACAGCACTTTCGCCAGCGCCACCTTCTGTTGATTACCGCCGGAAAGCGAAGAAGCGGGATCGCTAAGACGGCCTTTCTTTAACTGCACCTGCGACGCCAGCCGCTCTGCCTGGCGTCGTTCGGCGCGCTGGCTCAATAACCCGCACCGATTTTGTAGCGGCCCCAAATCCAGCGCCGACATATTCCAGTCGATGGGCATTGCCAGAAACAGCCCCGCCTCCTTGCGGTCTTCCGACAGATAAACCATGCCGCGCCGGATACTGTCGCGGTAATCTTTCAGGGCGACAGGCCGGCCGCCCAGACGGATTTCCCCCTGCGAATGGCGGCGCAGCGCGCAGACCGCTTCGGCGATCTCACTACGTCCGGCGCCCATCAGGCCTCCGATGCCGACAATCTCGCCGGGGCGCACGCTAAAGCTGATGTCGTGAAAATGTTTGCCGTCGCCGAGATTGACCACCTCCAGCCGCGGCGCGGCGTCGGCGGGTGGACGTTTGTCGGGAAACAATTGCGTCAGAGGCCGACCGACCAGACGGGTAATGACCTCGTCCGGCGTCATACCGGCCAGGGGCGCGCTGTAGACGGTTTCGCCGTCGCGCAGGATGGTGATGTGCTGGCACAGCGCGAAAATCTCCGCCATGCGGTGGCTAATGTAAATAATGGCGATACCGCGTGCCTTGAGCTGGCGGACGATGGCGAACAACGTCTGCGCCTCCGGCTCGGTCAGCGCCGCCGTGGGCTCATCGAGGATCAGAATGCGGCAATCCAGCGTGAGCGCCTTGGCTATCTCCACCAACTGTTGCTGCGACAGCGAAAGATCCCGTACCCGCGCGGTGACCGGGATCGGCGCCAGACGATCCATCACCGCCTGCGCCCGCCGGCGTAGGTCGTCATGGCGCATCAGCGGCCGCCCGCTGCCGCTGGTCTGCGCCATCCAGATATTTTCATAGACCGAGATATCCGGGCACAGAGCTATCTCTTGATGCACCAGCCCGATACCTAGCCGCTGAGCGTCGGCGGGTGAGCGGATGTCAACCGGTTCACCGTCCAGCAGGATACTGCCGGCGTCCGGGCGCAAAATGCCATCGACGATATTCATTAACGTCGATTTGCCGGCGCCGTTCTCCCCCGCCAGCGCGTGCACTTCGCCCGCGCGCACGGTTAAATCCACCTGCCGCAGCGCCTTGACCGCGCCGAATGATTTGCTGATGCCGCGCAGCGTTAATACCGGTGAGATGCTCATTAAACGCTCCTTACTCGTTAATGCCTTTGGTGCCGCGGCGTTTCAAATAGGTGTCCCAACGGAAATCATCGGCATTGTCTTTGGTTACCACCGAGAAACCGTTATCCAAAATGGGGAACGCGAACGGGTTGGCACCGCTGCGTTTGGCGTCATTCATCGGATCGATCAACTGAGGATGGGCGGCAAGGAACAAGGTGATAAAGCCGAGATAGCCTTGGATCCCCTGATTGGGGTTGATGCTGGCGTACACCTGACCGCTTTTTATCATATCCAGCACCTTGGCGTTAACGTCGACCGTGATGACCTTCACCTTGCCGCCGTTCTCGGCCACCGCCTGAGCCGCGCCGATAGCCGAACTGGCCTCGGGCATAAACAGCACCGCCAGATTGGGGTGCGCTTGCAGCATGGACAGTACGGCGTTATAGGCCTTCGACGGATCCTGATTGGTTGCCGCCCGCGCCACCAGTTTGGTGTTTGGAAAAGCGGTTTTCATTTCATTAATGAACGCGCTGACGCGTCGGTCGTGATTATCTTGACCCGGATTTTCCAGCACGGCGTACTCGCCTTTACCCTGCATGACCTTGCCCATTTCATCCGCGGCCGCCTTACCTTCGCGGAAATTGTCCGAGGTGACATAAGCGACACGTTTGCTGTTAGGCGAGTCGGCGGCGAAGGTGACCACCGGAATGCCCATTTCCGCGGCGCGGTTGATCGGTTCAATAAAGGGATCGGGATTCATCGGATGGAGAAAGATACCGGCGGGTTTCTGAGCCAGCACCTGCTCGAAGCTTGAGAGCTGCTGGTTGACATCATAGGCCGGCGTACCGCCGTAAACGGTTTTGCATCCCAGTTGCTGGGCGGCCTGTTTGAACATTTCGTACACCGGGAACCAATATTCCACGCCGGTGTTCATGACATTCATGTAATAGGTTTCACCCGGTTTGCAGCGGAATTGCGGTGTCTCATCCGCGGCCTTGACGGCGGGAGCCAACGTCAGGGCGCAAAGCAGGCAGGCGGCAACAGCGTAAGATTTTTTCATTATTATCTTCCCCGGAAAACGTCTGGTGTTCCTGGCTCAGCCGTTACAGCATTAACACGGAAAAACGAGCCGGGGCGGTTTTGGAATTTATTTCATCGGTAAGAAATAAATTTCATAGAAGATATAATGAGCGGCGATGGAAAGATCAATAAAAGGTTTCGGAAATGTTGCGCATCTGTGATTGCGGTCGATTTTCATCGCAAAACTGTGCTCCGCATCCGATGTCATTTAACGCAAAGGGGAACTGCGGTCGAACCCGTTCATCTGCCCGCGGAACACAGGCGGAAAGAGCGCATGATCGCGTCAACGTTTGCGTTAACCCCCCGTGAAGGTCACGACAACGCCCCCTGACAAACCCGGTTTTACCTAAGCGCCTATCGCCCCTGAGATTGAAGACGCCGTAATAGCTACCGCCAGCGCGGAGCCAGTGAAGCGGGAACGCCACGTGATCGGCAGAGTTTACATGCCCGCGTCACGCGGGTAAGACACTTAAGCGGTGTCTCTTTTACGCCGTAGCGCGGTGCCAGCCTCCGGGCCAGCCTGCTTATCAGCGCCAGCAGCGGGAAAAGGACACCAATAAACGGGATAAAATTCCGTGGTTGCTCCAAAAGGTCTATCCCGGCGCAGGCTGGTTTGAGATCATTTTACGCTTTTGCGCATTAACCCAGGAAGGCGTCGGAACCAGGGCCGGGAAGCGGGATGAACAATCGAATACAGTGCGCGGCTATAATCCATTACCAGACCCGGCGTCCAGGCCATCATTTGGGCGCGCTTACGCACCTGCGCCGCAATCCAAAGTTCGGGGACGATCAGCGACTGGAAAAGATAACTGAATTTATTATTTTCCAATACCCCATCCAGCGCGGCTTCCAAAGCGTAGGCCACGGTGCTTGAGCAATTACGGTAGGTGAGGTTGTAGGTTTTATCGAGGCTATAATTTTGCCAAAACGACTCCAGCTTGTGGTAATTGAATTTGTGGAATTCAATTTTGCGCGTCGATTCACACCAGCTCTCGGCCTCCGAACCATAGTCGGTTAAAAATCGGCCGCCAACATCATTATCACGCGTTGCTCTGAGAATTCGCAGAAATTCTGAAGGAGAGCGATCAATTTCTTCCGCCGGGTAGAGGCTTAAATAGAGCTTCCCCGGCACTTCTAGCGCAGCGTGTCCGGTCGAGATGACGCCGTCCGCATCCACGGCGGCGATATAGCGATTGATGATAGGACGCGGAACGGGCTGGGTTGCCGCAGATTCTTCCGGTGTCCAAATGTGGACAATCAACGGGGTGGTGTTTCTTTTTTTTGTTTCGGCCACTGGCGCGGCGCCTTTGCCCTCCTGAAGAGGCACATAACTTAACAGCACATCCCCCGGCTGAATCAGCTGAAAAATGGACGTGCCATTTTCCATGCGCCTGGCTTTGCGGGCAATTCCCACGCAGCTTAATCCGCTGACAATCAGCTGTAAGCCGATAAAAAATGAAATCGCCGCGGCGTGATGAAGCAGCAAAAACAAGGAGAACAACATCAACGATAAGCCATAAAAGAGCGCTTTTTTCCAATGAGGATAACGGACGACAAACGAAGAGAGCGTGGTGAAAAAGCCTATCAGGAAGAAGGAAAAGGCGAAAATGAGCGCCAATAGCAGGTTGCTATACGACTTTCCAACCAGAATGAGCAGCGCCACCAAGAAAAATAGTCCCCCCTTAAAAAAGAGGATGCTTTTCTTCGTTCCTTCAACGCTGGACATGACGCTTAGGGTCAACAGACTTTCCAGTAATAAAATGCAACCGAACGTTTTTAAAGGGAAGTAGGGATGGTTGTCTAAACCATCAATGAAAATCAGTAGCCCACATACCATCCAAATAATACCGGCGACGGACAGATATAACGCGTTGCGCTTGATGTATTTGGTACCAAGCAGTAGCAATACTAACTGGATCAATTTATGCCTCTCTCGATTGTCATTCTGGTCATTTAAGAAGATAAAGACCAATTCCCAACAATGACTAACGAACCACGATCGTCGATCAGAACCGCACCGCTGTCGGTAACGTGTAACCAGTCGCCCTGTGCATCTTGCAGCCTGAAGCGTATCGTGGGGAATTTATGAACAAATGCATCGGTGCGCCAATGCTTAGCTAGCCGCGCTTGATCGCCCGGATGCAGCTGTGCAATGAGCCGTTGTCTGTTATTAAGCGTTGCGAGGGGAAGCGCCGCCAACGGCGGGGGGAGATTATCCCAACTCAGCGAGCCGTTAGTGAGATTGAGCTGATAAATGGCCTGGCGCTGGTGGCGTAATTGACCGTCGGAGGTCATATGGCTGATATTATGCGTAATTACCCGCAGAAAAACCAAGAACAGGGAGGTTGCCGTCAAATAGACCTGTACCAGCAGTAACGCTTCATTAGCATGCAATCTTTTGAGAAATAACGGGCCGATGCCTTTATCCGCATAAAAGATCATCACGCTCCCTAACGTCAGCAGTGCCAGCGCTCCACCGCGGTTACCGCAAACGAGCGTCATAAAGGCGGTGAGAACCACGGGTAACAGGATCGAAGTGAATAACACAATGTCGCGTAAGCCTGTCGCTTTACCGAAGTTGAGGGCATTGACATTGCCGCTAAAAGCCCACGTAGTGTAGAGCACCATACACACCCAGATTATCGCGCCAAGGAGTAAATGCCGCGCTGCGAGGGGGGCGGGCCGTAGCCGGTTATTGAGGAATCCCATGATGACGGTCGTGGAGAAGAAGTTGCCGCTGATATCGGCGATGAACCACGCCCAGAAAATCTGCCCAAAGGCTTTTTGGGTCTCGAATGCGAAGACCAGCGCAAAGCAAAGAGAATCCAGTAGGCTGACCAGAATAGTCGTGATGAACCAGTAAAATATGATGTTGATATCATCGCCAGGGCGGGAAAACCGCTTGATAATCCAAGCGATGGCCAGAGAGGATGGCAACGAAACCACGGCAAACACCATATTGAAAATGAGATGCTCGCTTGAGGGATGGCTCACCGAAAAATCGATAATAATAAATGTCAGCAGCAGTAACGGCCAATGCCGCATGGCATAATGGAGAAATGCCGCTGTGGCGACGCCCGCCGGAAACCAGATAAGGGCAACATGCAACTCGGGATTGTCAAACTGAACCGATATTATCCCAGAAAGATAATAAACCAATAACCATATCCCCAGTATCGGTATATTGGGGATATAAGACATTGCCGCTGGTTTCATGGATCTATCTCATCGTTTAGTGAATTCACTAGGTAACCGCTAATCCGAATGTCACTCACTCATGTCAACGTTCCCTCGTCTTTATCATAGAAGGCATGACATAATTTGCGCGCGAATTGCAGATAAGTTATATCGCTTATCGCGATTGTCAATTTAATCGGTAAAGGAATGCGTTCCCTGCATTCCGTTTGTCTATTTAGGAGACAAACGGCGAGGATGACCCGCCGCCAGTGTCCTTTTATTAAAGCGCGGCGCATCCCCAGGCGACGAGCGTCGTCATTTACGGTTAGGTGTTTTTCGCGCCACGCCGTCGCCGGCATTAGCCGGTAAACGCAGCAGATCGATAAGCCCGACGGCGGTAACCAGCGCGATAAACACAAACGCCAGCCGAAAAGCGATGCCCGGTATCGCATCCAACCCGCTATGCCGGGCGATAAGCTCACCCGCGCGAACGGCGAGCGCGCCCAGGGTAATCCCCAGACCCGCCGACAATTGCAGCGCGGTGCTAAACAGCGTATTGGCGGAACTCATTTCGCCGGCGGGAACATCGGCAAACGCCAGCGAGCTGATGCCGGTGAATTGCATTGAGCGGCACAGCCCGCCCCAAAAAAGCATCAGCATGACCCACGCCGGCGATGTGTCGGGGGTGAAGGTGGCGCAGACCAGGAGCGACAGGACGCACAGCGCGCCATTCACCAGTAGGATTGGCCGGAAACCGAAGCGGCGCATCAGCGGCGTTGTCGCCGGTTTCATCGCCAGGTTGCCGGCGAAAACCGCCAGCACCAATATGCCGGCATGAAAAGGGTCCATGCCGAAGCCCACTTGGAACAGCAGCGGCAGCAGGAAAGGTACCGAACTGACGGTAATACGGAACAGCGTTCCGCCGCCCATGGTAATGCGGAACGTGTGAATGCGCAGCGCATCCAAGCGCACCATCGGATAACGCGCGCGACGTAGGTGGCGTAAGGCAATGACCAGAGCGAGCAGCCCCACCGCCAGCAGCAGCCAGACCGCCGGCCAGTTGACCGGCAGCTGGCTGCAAAGCTCCAGCGCGGTGACCAGGCAGAGCATCGCCAGGCCCATCGAGACAAAGCCCATTTTGTCGAAAGGTTGTGGCTTGTTTTCACTCACATTGGGAATGATGATCCAGGCGATAATCATCGCTGCTATCCCCAGCGGAATATTGATAAAGAAAATCCAGCGCCAACTGGCGTAGCTGGTGATAAATCCCCCCAGCGGCGGCCCGAGAATGGGCGCGACCAAGGCGGGCCAGGTCAGGGTAGCGATGGCGACAATCAATTGATTTTTCGGCGTGTTGCGCAATACCGCCAGGCGGCCGACCGGCACCATCATGGCGCCGCCGATACCCTGGACCACCCGCATGGCGATGAACTCGCCGACGTTTTGCGTCAGCCCACAGAGAAAAGAGGAGAGGGTGAAAATCAACAGAGCGGCGCTGAAAATGTTGCGCGCGCCGTAGCGATCCGCCGTCCACCCGCTGACGGGTATCAGCACCGCCAGAGTAATAAGATAGGCGCTCATACCGATGTTTAAATCCACCGCCGCCACGCCGAAATCACGGGCCATTTGCGGCAGGGCGGTCGCGATCACCGTACCGTCGAGATATTCCATAAAGAAGGCGCCTGCCACCAGTAGCGCCATACCTGAAATGCCCTTGGTTGCGTGCTGTGGCGACGTATCGCTTTCCGAGGACGTCTCGTCGTGCTGCGCTGTTGGCGCCTGTTTACTCCTGGCCATAAGGTTATTTTCACCGTCAAAAGACATATCAAAAGAACGCCGCTGCCATGCGGCTGTGGTTACATTATTCACCCTATTCACCCGCGCGCAAAGCGTAATGCGGGCGGGAGAGGCCGCTTTGCCCCGACGGTAGCCGTGCGCCGGGGCATATCGCGCAGGAAAAAGGGCGAGGGGGCCGCGCCAGTCCACCGGCGAAGGCGCGACCCGCCGAGCGTTAGGACGCCTCCCCTGGAAATAATAACGGCTGCCAGCCGCTTAGCGGTACGGCGGCGGTAGCCGGGGGGAAGGCTTCTTCGGCGTAAGCCGTGCGGTCGACATCGGTAAAGATGCATTTGACACTAAAACGGCACCAATAAGATGCCGTTATGGCGCTTTTTTGGCGCCAAATGGCGCTGGCTTATCCTGTATCGGGCCGGACGGCGCAGGGCGCGGGTCTTGAGGCACCGGCGCGGACGGCGCCTTCTTTGCCGCTGTCGTGTCCCGCGATGGGCGCTTTTGTATACCGTGGCGTCTAGCGATGTGTGCGTTCTACGCCGTCTCCGTCCGCCGTGGCGTCTAGCGATGTATGCGCTCTATGCCGTTCCCGTCCGCCGTGGCGTCTAGCGATGTGTACATTCTATGCCGTTCCCGTCCGCCATGGCGTCAGCGGCCGAGGATGTTACGCGCCGCCGCCAGACCGTCCACCGTTCATGACCATCGCCTTGCCGGCGGCGGGCGTCGGGTTATCGGCCGGCGGTTTCTCCGGCATCGCGTCCGGCGCAATATTCATGTGCCGCAGCACGGCGCCCATGGCCTGGCCGAAAATCGGCGATGCCACCGAGCCGCCGAAATGGTCGCCGGCGGTGGGATGGTTGACGACAATGACCAGCGCGACCTGCGGATTGCTGGCCGGCGCCACGCCGGCGGTATAGTTGATGTAGCCGCCGTCGTATTTGCCGCTGGGACCCATCTTCTCGGCGGTTCCCGTTTTAATAGCCAGCCGATAGCCCGGTACCGCCGCGCGTACCCCGCTTCCGCCGGGCAGCGCATCGCTTTCCATCATATGCAATACGGTACGCACAATGCCGGCGTCCATAACCCGTTTACCCATGACGGGCGGCGTTACGCGGGTGATGGACAGCGGCCGGTAAACGCCCAAGGCGCCGATGGTGGCGTATTCGCGCGCGATTTGCAGCGGCGTGGCGCGCAGACCATAGCCAAAGGAAAAGGTGGCGCGCTCAATATCCGCCCAGCGCTGCCGATTAAAAGGGAAATAGCCGCTGGTTTCCCCTGTGATGCCCAGCCCGGTGGGTTTGCCCAAACCAAAGGATTGGTAAAGATTCACCAGTACGCTGGCGGGCATCGCCATGGCGATGTGCGAAACGCCGATATCGCTGGATTTCTGCAAAATCCCGGTAATAGTTAGCCGCGGCCAATGGCCCACATCGCGGATCAAATGCCCGTTAATGCGATAAGGGGTTGTATCCAGCACCGAATTGGGCTGGATCAAATGCTGCTGCAACCCGGCCATGACCACCAGCGGTTTCACCGTCGAGCCTGGCTCGAAGCTGTCGCTAATGGCCACATCACGCATGCTCTGCGGCGTGGCATCGGCGAAGTTATTGGGATTGAAAGAGGGGTAAGAGGCCATCGCCAGGATCTCGCCGGTGCTTACTTTGACCAGCACCGCCGCCCCGGAGTCGGCTTTGTTTAAAATCACCCCGGCGCGCAGATGGGAATAAAGCGCATACTGATCGAATTTATCGATACTCAGCGTAACATCGGGCGCCTGTTGGGGGGCTGTATAATTGACCAGCGCAATTTCGTTATTATCGCCGTCTTGACGGTATTGCCGCATGCCCGGTTTGCCCTGCAACAAATTATCGAAACCGCGCTCGATACCGTTTAGCCCCTGGTTGTCGGCGCCCACAATGCCGATAAGCGGCGCCGCCGCTTCGCTCATCGGATAGTAGCGGCTGTCGTCGAACAGGCTGCTTATCCCTTTAAGATGCAGCTTCATAATATCCTGAGCGATACCTGATTCGATTTTGCGTCCGAGCGCGACATAGCGGCGAGACGGATCCTGCGCGATGATACGCTGTAAATCCGCCAGCGGCATTTTCAACGCCTCCGCCAGATAGCGCCATTTGCCGTCATTAAAATCGGGACGGGCGGCCAGGATCACTTTCGGATCGGCAATGATAGTGCGCGAAGGAACGCTGAGCGCCAACACCTCGCCATTGCGATCGGTGAGGGTACCGCGGTTGGTCTGAATCGGCATGGTGCGCAGCGAACGGGCGTCCGCCTGCTTTTCCAGCATCGGTCGTTTGAGAAGCTGCAAATAGCCGACGCGCGCCAATAGCAGTAGCAAGCAGCACAATACGCCCAGGCATAACAAGGTAAAGCGGGAGCCCAGATAAGGGGTAGGGGCGCGCGGCGTTTTTTTGGCGGTCGACATAACGCTCTCTTCGGAAATCAGCGGTGGTTGAAACACGAGAAAGTGTTACTGAATATCCCCCCTCTGCGATAGAAAATAAATGTTTCAGAAATTGAGCTCCCGCCGCGCGCAAAACAGCGACGAAAAGCGTAGGCCGCCTTGGGGGCTGGCCGCTGCCGCGCCCGCCGTTGCGCTACGACGGGGACGGCATGGCCGAAGACAACATCCTGCTTCACGAAAAATTTAACCCGGCGCATGCCCGCAGTCTTTCGCCGTAGCGGTACGGCACATATATGTTTAGAAACAAAATCCTTTCGGCGCACATTAAGCATTGCCCGCAGATCGTTCTGCATGGTATGTTATATTATAACATTTACAGTCTCGGGTAACTTCATGTCTTCTTACGTATCATCACGGCGCCTGACGGTGGGTCGGAGGCTGCTTATTGCCTCGGGGTTGACGCGGATGCTGATGGCGTTGGCCCTGCTCGCGCTGCTGTGGGCCGCCATCATCTGGTCGACGATGCTGCCATGATAACGTTGCGCAATCTGCTTACGGGATATCAAGGGCAAGGCATCGGCGTGCCGCTGGTCGGCTGCTTCGCCAGCGGCAGCATGACCGCCATCGTCGGCGCTAACGGTTCCGGTAAATCGACACTGCTGAAAACCCTGGCCGGCCTGCTGCCCCCGGTGCAAGGGTCGCTATCGTTCGGCCAGGGCGGTCGACCGCGAGTAGGCTATTTGCCGCAGCAGGCGGAAATGGATCGACAGTTCCCCTTGACGGTATTTGACGTTGTGGCGATGGGCTGCTGGCCGACCTGTGGCCTGCTGCGCCGCCTTCATCGTGCCCAACAGGCCGCTGTCTGGCAAGCGTTGACGCGCGTCGGCCTAGAAGCATTGTCCCATCGCGCCATCAGCACGCTCTCCGGCGGCCAATTTCAGCGCATGTTGTTTGCCCGACTGCTGGTCCAAGAGGCGCCGCTGATTTTGCTTGATGAGCCTTTCAGCGGCATCGATAAACCCACCTGCGGCCTGTTGATGACGGTCATTGAGCAACTGCACCGCCAGGGGCGCACGATTATTGTCGTCCTGCACGACAATCAACTGGTCGTCGAGCATTTTCCGCAAACGCTGTGGCTAACGCCAGAGCGGCCCGTCTGGGGGCCCTCCGCCCAGGTATTGGCGCCATGGCCGGAGTCGGCCGCCCCGTTGAGCGCTTGTCGCCTGCAGAGTGTGTGATCATGTTGCATTTGTTGTTTGATCCTTTTGTCAATTACGGCTTTATGCGCCGGGCGCTGGTGGCCTGTTTCGCCCTGTCCCTCAGCACCACGCCCTTGGGCAGTTTCTTGTTACTGCGCCGCATGAGCCTGGTGGGTGATGCGCTATCCCATGCCATATTGCCGGGCGTCGCCATCGGTTATCTGCTGTCCGGCATGTCGCTTATCGCTATGGGCATAGGCGGCTTTATCGCCGGTCTGGTGGTGGCGGTCCTGTCCGGCTGGGTCAGCTCAATGACGCAGCTTAAAGAGGACGCTAGCTTCGCCGGCTTTTATCTCGGATCGCTGGCGCTGGGGGTGACGCTGGTATCCCTGCGCGGGTCCAGCGTCGATTTATTGCATTTACTGTTTGGATCCATCCTGGCGGTGGATACCGACGCCATACGTTTTGTCGGCGCCATTGCCAGCAGCACCTTCCTCAGCCTGGCATTGATGTATCGCGCTCTGGTGGTTGAAGCCTTTGACGCGGCGTTTTTGCGCGTCAATCCCACCGGTTTTCCGCGCTTAATCCAGGCGCTGTTTTTGGCGCTGGTGGTGCTGAATCTTGTGGCGGGCTTTCAAATCCTGGGCACCCTGATGGCGGTGGGATTAATGATGTTGCCGCCGGTGGCCGCGCGCTGCTGGACCACCAGCCTGCCGCGGATGCTGGCGTTGGCGACCGCCATCGGCGTGTTCTGTTCGTGGGGTGGGCTACTGTGGTCATTCTACGCTTCGTTGCCCGCCGGCCCGACCATTGTGTTATCGGCCAGTCTGGTGTTTTTCCTCTCGGTATTATTAGGTCCGCGCGGCGGTATTGCATTGCTGCTGCGCCGGCGTCGCAGGGTAGTTAACAAGGAGAAGATATGAAACGTTTTACGCTGTCAATTGCGATGGCATTGATCGTGGTCAGCCCGACGGCGCTGGCGAAAACCGTAGACGCGGTGGCCAGTTTTTCGGTGCTGGCGGATATCGTTAGGCAGGTTGGCGGTGAGCATGTCAAGGTGACCGAATTAGTCGGGCCGGACGGCGATCCCCATGCCTTTGAACCGGCGCCGAAGGACAGCCAGGCGTTGGCGAAAGCGGACGTGGTGTTTGTCAGCGGGCTGGGGCTTGAGGGCTGGATCGATCGCCTGGTCACCGCTTCTGGTTATCGGGGTAAAGTCATTACCGCTTCCGACGGCGTCAGTCCGCGCAAAATGGAAGAGGATGGCAAAACCATTACCGACCCGCACGCGTGGAACAGCGCCCGCAATGGCGCCCTGTACGCGCGTAACGTCATGAATGCGCTGATAGCCACCGACCCGCAGGACGCTGACTATTTCCGTCAGCGCGGCGAAGCGTATATTCAGCAATTGGAGAAGCTCGACGCCTGGGCTAAGGCGGAATTTGCCGCCATACCGCAGGGAAAACGTAAAGTGCTGACCAGCCATGATGCCTTTGGTTATTTTGGCGCCGAATACGGCGTGCAATTCCTGTCACCGGTCGGTTTCTCCACCGAATCCGAGGCCAGCGCCAGCAATGTGGCGGGGTTAATCGATCAAATTAAGCAGGAACACATCGCCACCTATTTCATTGAGAACCAGACCGACCCGCGGCTGGTAAAACAAATCGCCAGCGCCAGCGGCGCTCAGCCCGGTGGTGAGTTGTACCCCGAAGCCTTGTCCGCCAAGGATGGCCCCGCCGCTACCTATGAAGCGGCGTTTCGCCACAATGTCACCACGCTTGCCGGCAGTATGAAATAAACACGGGGGTAAGCGCCGTGGTCGGGGGAATTGCCCGGCCACGGCATCACGCTGTGACTTATGGGAGACGAAACACAACATGCCAGGCGATTGCCGAGGTTAATCACGAAGCGTCGGCGTTAAAGGCGGGATCGAAGGGTTCAGCGCGACAATGTATTCACCCCACAAGCCTAGACAACATTTCTAAGCCCGACGTGAACGCATCGGGATGACGGCAATCGGCGATATTTAATCAAGCACCTCACAGAATAACGCGTGAAACGGCACAGCCATGGCGAAGCGAGTATGGCCATGCCCTCGGTAGGTCTCATCCATCCGATGCCGAAAGCGGTATTTGCGCGTACAGCAGTCAACGCGTGTTGGCCAGGAAGGATATTGTTATAGACCCACAACACCTACGATCGTGGCCGCATCGAGACGGTCGGCGACGATGAGAGGTGGCAAAAGAGTAGCCTCATCCCCGGCCAAAACCGGGGTGAGGGCTAATGGTAGATTAGCGCTTTACCATTCCAGGTTGAAGGACGCGTTGTACATGACATTGCTGCCGCCGGAATAGGCGACCCCGGCCTTAAAGGCGGTATTCTCACTGATGCGATACCCTGAACCGACGGCTATTGCCTGGGACGAGCCATAGCCCCCCATGCCCGCAGTGAAGTTGATTTTACCTACGCCATAGGGCTGAAATAGCCCGGTCAATGCGGCGGAAGCGGCTAATCCGCGGTCAATTTTGGTATTGGTTTTGGATAATTTATTCTCAATATCTTTGATTCGAGCTGTATTTTTCTGCGCCAGCGCTTGCGCTGATGTCGCCGTATTATTGACCCGGTTTAGTTGCCCGACATTAGCGGCATCATTGTTATGAACGCCATCGGCTAAACCGGTGATGCCTCTGTCGCCTTGCCTACCCGCTATGGAAATTGTGGTGCCCACGGCGTTTTCACCAACATGCATGACGCCCGTTTGCGGGTCATAAGTGAACATGTCCTCAGGGTTAGAGGCTTGATTGATGTTTTGTCCCCTTGATAACGCCGCTCCGTGGCGCTGCTGCGCCACCGCTGAGGGGGATGACCCTGCCGCTAGGGTGAGATTGCCGGCGTTGGCGGCAACGGAATCCACCGGACGACGAGCATTCATAGCCGCCTGTTCCTGCTCAAGCGTTTGACCCGCAGATTGTGCTGGATTCTGTACACTGCTTTTGTGCTTGACTGACGCGTCAGCCGCCGTTTTTGCATTATCTTCGGCGTGTCCGGTCCCCTTTGCGTGATTAAGGGCGGCCTGCTTGAGTTTTTTCTTTTTTTTGCTGCGTCGTTTGTCTTGAGATTTTTCATTGTCAGATTCCGCATCAGAGGCAGAAGAGGGATCTTTTATTACCGCAGCCGTTGCCGGCGCTGGGGTGGCGGCAGGGGGAGCCATGAGATTTTCAGCCGGTGCGGCCGGGGAGAGAGTGTCAATGGCATGGGTCGGTGGTACCGCCGCGCTCTCGTTATGTGCCGTAACCGCTACCGGTTCGGTGGTGGTAACGAAAGTTGCCTTGCTACTTCCCGCCACGGCGATGGGTGAAGCAGCGGCGGCGGGAAGGGTAGGCGGTACCGCCGCGCTCTCGTTATGTGCCGTAACTGCTACCGATTCGGTGGTAGTAACGGGAGTTGCCTTGCTACTTCCAGCCACGGCGATGGGTGAAGCAGCGGCAGCGGCAGCGGGAGGGGTAGGCGGTACCGCCGCGCTCTCTTTATGTGCTGTGACCGCTACCGGTTCGGTGGTGGTAACGGAAGTTGCCTTGCTACTTCCAGCCGCTACGGTGGGTGAAGCAGCGGCGGCGGGAGGGGTAGGCAGTACCGCCGCATTCTCGCCCGATGTGGCTGCCGTTGCCGGCGCGGGGCTATTTGTCCGTTGTCCCGTCAAACCCCCATCCGCGACACCAAACGGATTAGAATTGAGAATTCCTCTCAGGCCTTCCTGATTCGCATTGCGCGTATTGGGATCGGGCACGCCCGTTAAGAATTGCTCGTCATTCTCTATTGGCGTAATTTTTTCTGGCCCGTGCGCAATGGCGGAATGGGAAAATGCGCTTAAGATTCCCAAAATACAATAGGACAGCATTGCCTTTCTCGGCAAGGAACCCCTCATGGTTGATTCTCTATTGGAATTATATTTTGTGCTATACGGCGATTCACTTAAGGTGGATGAAAATAATAATTCCGACTTTAATTTTTTGCTGCTCATGTTTCAATCCTTATTCACGCAGAAAGATAATTAGTTATACGAACCGGCCGGAATCGCAGGAGTCGGATTGTTCATCAACGTGAATTAAAAATAAAATGACTTTATTCGATCGTTTCGATCTATTTTATTATTCGCTCACTGACATTAATTGAAAGTTAATTTTCAAAAAATAAATAATGATTTATTTAAAATCCAAGTAAATTACAGCCAGAAAAATCAACTGGTTAGCATTTGCGCCTGGAGAATATAGCCACCCATTAAGGTGCTTGGAACATGACGTGCTGAGAGATTGATTTGTCTCGCTAACGCTAACCTTTCTAATAATTTTTGTGTCGCTGCTGCTGTTTTATATTTATCCGCGACGTTGGCGTTTCAGCAAGAAGAAATTAACGATGATAGCGCCCGGGGGTTATTAATAGAGAACATCGGCCCGAAAATAAGCCTGGCACCCAGGCGCCTATCACTATGGCGCGATGACTTTTGTTACCGTTATGCACTTTAAGGGGGGACAACATCGCGTCAGGAGCAGACAAAAAGCGCTTAGTCGCATAAGCCTACTCCAACACAGGACCAAAAAGAGTGATGATAAATTATTGTCCTTGGCGCGTTAGCGGCAGGTCAGCGTGACCGTTTGGGCGAATTGCCTGCCGAGATCTTTATCCGGCGGCGGCGCGTCCGCCTTGTCCAGCGAGCGGGCATACTCCTGCCACGATGCGTCAGGATCGGGTGTGGTCAGCGTTACCTTGCAGCGTTGCGCCATCGCCGGCGGCAGCACCAGCGCGGCAGCATCTTTGTAGGTCATATCTACGAAATAGGTGGGGTCGAAGGTGCTGAGCGTAAAGGTCTGTCCTGCCAGGGGCTGCGGCTCCGCCAGCGGCAACACGAAGTCCAGCACTGCTTTGTGGCCTTCCCGCGATAACTGATACGCCGGCGGCAGGTTGTCGAATTTTACCCGCTTCCCCTGATGGTACAGCTCGCTGAAATAATGCTGCCCCAAGACATTTGCCATGACCTGCGCCGCCAGTTTTTTCCATATCACCGAGCCGGCGGGCGCGTCACCGGCATCGTAGAGAAGATCGGCGGAGGTCATCTCATCCATCGTCCAGCGCATATGCACGCCGGTCAACGTCTCCGCCTGGTTGATAAACGTGGCGCGCATAGCGATAAAACTGTGCGGATGGGCAAAAGACACCATTGGCGACAGCAGTGCGGCCAGCAAAAGCAGGCGCCGGCCCCATCCAGGCAGATTTCCGTTCAACAGTTTCTCCTTTTCTCGCTGCGGTGACGGGAGGCGCGCCCGCGATGGACGCCTTCCTAGTATGGCTGTTGCGGGGGATGGGGTAAAGAGGCAGCGCGCCGCGTTGGCGGCGGCTGGGGGTTCATGGGCGCACGGTAGCGTTCAACCGATCATCGCGTTCTGGTTCAGTTCCTCCACGCACTCCAATACCCGTTGGCGAAAAGGCTGCGGTGGATTATTGCGAATAAACGCCGAGGGCGATCCGTAGAATCGACCGGCGGAAATTTTGATCTCACCGGCGAGCGACACCGCATATACCGTCAAGTCGCGCTGGTGGCTGCCGCTGGCAGGGCTGAACAGCGGATTTGGCGGCAGCTCGGCGTTACGCAGTTGGCGCCAGGCAACGTTGCCGGTCATTTTCTCCGCATCCAGCAATAGCCGTTCACCCACGTACAGATCTTCCGGCAGATAGGTAATACCGGTACCGAGTATATTCAGGCAGCCCCCGACGCACATATTCCGCGGCAGTGAGGTTATCGGGGTATTTTCCAGCACCAGATGATCGTCGAGGCTGAAATTGTCCGGCAGCTGACGCAATTGTGAGCGTTCGATGTAAAGAGACCCGCCTACGTGTAAGTCTGCCGGCAGCCGGCGAATTGCCGTATAGTTGAGATCGAGATAATCCAGCACCCGCAGGCCGCTGGGTAATGCGGTGATATTACAGCCGCGCAATATAAGCGAACCGATAATGACCATGTCATTAGGTAAGCGATCAATTCGGCTGGCGGAAAGATCCAGTGTTTCGCCGACTAATAACATACCGCCGGGTGCCTGAGAAAAATCAATATGCATGCTTTCGAGCAAGGAAAAAAATTCATTCATGGTGCCCCCTCCCTTAGGCGCAATGAATATTGGCAAATTCAATCAACTGTAGCTTAACGCCTGCTGCCGTCAATGTCCGACACTCACGAAAAGGCGTAATAATCATGCGGGTTTCTGCGCGGCGATGTAACTTTCTGAAATAAGGTCTATTATTGCAAGCGATAACCGTGGGTAAATAGGCTAATATCGCTGCGTCATTTTTGATAAAAATATCGCATAAAATATGTATTTATTATTATTTTTGACTTAATTATTAATTGCGTATATTACGGCCCGCCTAGGGTATCGCTGGCGGGCCGTTGAGCCCAGGTTGTCCCTTACCGGGGGGCCGTTGCGCGATGCCGTCCACGTTGGCGGCTGGCGCGTATAAGCCCGCTGTCGATAAAGACTTTTTAACTTAGCCGTTGCTATTTCATTAATATAAGCGCAACTGCCCTATGCTAAGGTGAAAATCAGCGGTAATAGGTATCCAGCATAATATTTGAATTGTATGTTTCTATTTTACATGCCGGCCAGGGTCCAGGGTGGATGAATAAAAAGTAATTAAAAGGAACAGTTATGTGGGTAACGCATTTATGCCGATCGACCATGTTATTGACCTGGCGCTTAGCGCTGACGAGCAGAGTGCCTAAGAGGGAAGCGCCTTTCGGTGTCGTCGGCGGGGCAGCTACCGTTAGGGGCAGGGCAAGCTATGTCAATTGATCGGTCGCCAGAGAAAGAGGAAAACGCCTGCCCGCGGTGGCGCGGCAGTAAACGTTGGGGCGTTAAGGCGACGGGGTACTTCGCTCTCTCGGCGCTCAGCGGCTGGTGTCTTTGGTGTGAGCATGCGCGCGGCGAGACGTTCTGGCTAAGCTGCCTGCTGGTTGCTGCCGTGATTGCCGGGATATTTTATGCTCTGAGCCGTATCGGCGGCCGCTGTGATACTCTGTATTTCGCTACCCAGGATTGTGAGCGTGCGCAGCGTTTGCGCGATGAAATCGAACGCGGGCAGCGTTACGGACGGCTTGTGGCCCGCTGTGCGACAACCTGTCTCGACAGGGACGGCCAGCGTCTGGCGGCCGGAATCCTGCCGCCGGTGGGTCGGTTTCAGTCCGAGATACTCGCCTGCTCTGGCGTGACGCCGACGAGGGATCAGATCCAGGCCATGACGCCACCGCGCTGGCTCGCCGGCCATTTTACCTGGTTGGCACAGCAATTGGGCCCAGCACTGAACGCCTTGCCCCCTTCGATGCCCTGTTACCTTGTGATGCAGTGTGACAGCGGCCTGCCGGTGGAAGAAGAGCAGCAATTACTGTTGCAAACCGGCGCCCCTTTTAACCGACACTTTACCCCTTTGTCCGCGAGCGGGCTGTTGGCGCTGGATGACTGGCTTGATGATACGGCGCGTGCGCCGAGCGCCTTGGTGGTTATTGCGGTACAGCGGGCCGTGCCGCCGGAGGACGCCCTGGAGGAGAAAGGGGCGCTACCGGGAGCGGAAGGGATTATCGAGTCGACGGTGGGACTGGTGATGATAAGCGAATATTGCCCGTCGTTGCCGGTGCTGGCGCGGATCCATCGGCCCCAGCCTGAGCCGGCGTCGGCCTGTAGCCGTGCGTTATCGCGGGCGTTGTTGTGGGCGCGGCTGGAGCCGAAAGCGGTGCGACATGCCTGGCTAACGGGCAACGGCGCGGTCGCCGCCGCGACAGAGCAGGCGCTACGCTTAGCGCCGCAGACGCTGATTCATCATCTTGACGATGTACTGGGCCCGGCGGGGATGGCCACGCCCTGGCTGTCGTTGGCCGCAGCGGCTGAACAATGTCGAGAGGACGGGGCGGCGCAGCTGATCATCTGCCACGAGGCGGCGCGGCGGATCTGGATCGGCGGGGTTACGCCGCCCGAGCCCTGAGATCCGCCTGGCCCGGGCTGACGCCTTATTCCGCTTGTCGGTACACAGCACCGCAGTCTGTATTATCGCCTCTTGTGTGGCATCGCCAAGGCTGAGGGTGTCGTAAGTCCTTGTTTGAACGCCCCGCAACCCCTCCAGAACGTCTTCAGGCAACCTCATGACGGGAGCGATAATAACCGTTTATTGACCCGACTGTGCTGACTCATGGTAGAGTAAAAACGCCGCTAAGGTCTGTCTATCCAGAGCGGAGAGAAGGCGAAACACCGTGGGTAGAGGAATCGATTAATAGCGTCCTAAACCGATCAGAGGCCACGACCACCCTGCGCGGTTTGCCGCGTTATTTAAGCTAAAACGGGGGGTGCCCCTCTGGCTAAACGTCTGCATGAGTTCAATGTATGGCGATGTTAAACGCTTTGTAATTGACACCGACAACAGTGCATGGGAATGCGTCGCGGGCAAAGCGACGCTGAGATCCTGGCTTTCGTTCATCACGAGAGAAAATAAGCGGTAGATTTCATCACGGTATAATAAGCATATGCGCTCAAGCCACGTGGTATATTAAGCAAATGTGCACAAGCTACACGGAATATTGAGAAAATGGGCTCAAGCCACGCGGTGTATTAAGCAAATGCGCTCAAGCCACGCGGTATATTAAACAAATGTGCACAAGCTACACGGAATAGTGAGAAAATGGGCTCAGGCCACGCGGTGTATCAAGCAAATGCGCTCAAGCTACGCGGTATATTAAACAAATGTCCCAAGCCACACGGAATATTGAGAAAATGTGCTCAAACCACGCGGTGTATCAAGCAAATGTGCTCAAACTACGCGACATATTGAGAAAATGGTCTCAAGCTACACGGTATAATAAGCAAATGTGCTCAAGCCACACGGCATTTTGAGCCAATGGGCTTAAGCTACGCGGCATATTAAGTAAATGGACTTAAACGGCAATTTGCATTCCGGCGTTGAATCCTCATTTTCACTGCTATTAACGTCAATAGTTACCCAACAAGGTATGAGAGAAGGGATTAAGTTATTCAGCGCTGTTACCGCCTTCGGCGCGCGCGCAACGTTATTTTGCGCCGTCATGTCGGTATTAAGGTGCAGCACCCCTTACCGATGACGGGCTACGCCAAGTTTTTTTAGCCACTCGCCAGACATGGCGCGAGCGTAATCAGATTTTGCTATTCGTTTGCAAGCTCGCCTAATGCAAGAGCATTGGGCGAATAGGCTTAAATCAGCTTTATTGAGGACACCATGGATAAAGAAGTCATTTATACCGATTCGACATCAGCGGCAGACGGCCGCGACGGTCCTGCCGTCGCGGCTCACTCAGCGCTCGCCCCGGCATCTGTTCACCCGCCCAACGTCGAGCTGGCGATAACGCCGCCTGTTGAGCCCCTGCCGCCGGGAAACGCCATGCTGAGGCTGTCGGCCCCGGAGCAGACCGGGGGCGAGCGCGGCGCTTTTCCCCTGCATTCGGCACCGGCGACAGTCAGAAAGACACGCTCGGCGGGAGCGCCGTTTATTCCCCCTTACGTGGCAGAGCAGCGGCGGTCCATTCTCCATTTACTCATCAGAATGGGTGAACTCGCGCCAAACATCACGCTTGATGATAAGGGGTTGGTCACGTTGGCGTTAAAATCGCTGTCTTTTATTCAGCGCTCCCCGACTAATAAAACATTACTGTTTCAGGCGCTGGAAAAAGCCAATTATTGGTATGGGGGCCAGGGCCATCACGTTACCTTGGTCAGTCAGCAAGATACCGCGATTCGGCTTTGGCTGACCCAGCTTTTATTGGGCGGGACGTTAGAGCATTGGATTGTGCATACGCTTATTCCCCAATGCGACGAAAGCGAACTCACCCTCAGTAAATTACGAGGGAAAATGTACGACCAGTTATTGAATTTGGTGGAATGTGACGCCTCCTCTACGCGGGACGAGGCCAATCAATTATGGCAATTCCTTATGCTGGCGCACTGTCCCCTATTGATACCTCATGATCAAGCCACCGACGCGCTGCGGATCGACAGTTTTGACTGGCACGACTTGCACGCTGGAACGCTTTTTTTGAGCTATGCCAGTCCGGACCACCTCATCCCCAAGGATAAATCCTTTGCTCAGGCTATTGGCAACATCCTCTTTATCCTTAGCCGTGCGACGGGCCAATACGGCCATTTCTTCAAACTGCCGGCGGCGCTGCATGCGGCGCTGACGTCATCCCCGACGCAAGGCGTGATGTTTAAAAAACGGCCTTACTCGCTGAGTCACTATTTCGCCGCGCGCAACGCTCACCTCGCGACGCATGATCGGGTGGCGGCCTTCCAGGAAGCGATCGGGCAATGGCGAACGCGGCGGCAATTGGCGAAAGACATTATAGCCCGTCATCGTCCCGGGCTCTCACCGGCGGAACAGGCTGAAACCCTGCAACGTTACCTCTACCCCTACGCCGGACTCACCGCCCGCAAACCGGCTCACGCCACCGATACGCCGCAATCTGACCTGACGGATTTACCCCAACTTGAGGAAGCGTACCGGCAAACGACGGAAAAGGTCAGTCGAAGCTATGTGGCGCAGTACCGCTGGCTTTGCGCTGCGGGCTGGGAGGGGTTGACTGACGACGAGCAGAACTATCTTCGCCAGGCGACGATCCATCTGATACAGCTGTGGTTTTTGCAGCCATCGCAGCGGCGTCCAGAATGGAGCCAATCCGAGCATGTTTACCGACCGAAGGAAAGTATCGATGTCTTTAAGGCGGTGTGGGGCGACGAGGTGCGTTTCTATGCCGCCATCAACGCCTCTGACGGGTGCAAAGTCAGGCGAATTGACAAGATTGACACCCATTTAGACGAATTGATGCAGGCAACCACGGTGGCGGAAGCCGGAATTCGCGTCTCCCCCCTCATACAGGTCAAAAGCGAACAGCAGTCCCTGGCGACGTTTATTGACACCATCGCGCACCGGCATCAGGAAATGTTCACCGGCCGGTTGAGTGAGTTTGGCAAATTGACGAGCTTCAACGAGATGTTGCATACGGCATTAGTCGCGAAAATGCCGTTCACCGATTGCTACGAGCATCGTCCCGACGCCGAAGGGCTAGATTGCCATCTGAATACGCATTTGCTTATGACGGTGATGGGCGAAATGGCGACATCGGCCAAAAATGACGCCCAACGCCGGGTGATTGACGCAGTTATCACGGGTATCCGGTCAAACTTGCTGCTCACCAAGCGAGGGGGGGATGGACTGCGTATCCCCCTGCCCGACGCGGCGAATCACGGGCAGCCGGCCGCCCAGCAACCTCCCGGCGCGCCGACGTCCGGAGTGGATTACAGGCTCGATCCGGACGTGGAAGGCATTTACTCGCTGTCCAAAGCCGCGGTGGCCCATGTCGTGACCATGGGGTACGCCGTTAGCGAAACGTTGCACGATAATGGCTGGCTGCTGACGAAGATGGACGACCATGCTTTCCTGCGCCCGCTGCCGGACGCGCCGGTAGCCGATCTCATCGCCGTGGCGGGGCAATACAAGTTGACGCTGCCGTTTCAACGCATCAGCCAACACGGCATTTACGCGAAGGTGATGCCGGAGATGGGAGCCCTCTATGGCCCGCAATTTATGCTTCAGCAACGCAACAAAAACAGCATCGGCGTAATTGAACAAACGTCCGATGTGTTGGATGTCTATTTTATGTTTCCCCCATCCTCACGCGGTGCATCCGTCATGCGCGCGGCCCATATCACGCTGGATCTGGCCGGGATTGCGACAGGGGATCTTCCTGCGCTGCAACGTTTTATTTCCCTGCGCCCGGCGATGGGCCTCAAGTATATCAATATAAGAAAAATCAGCGTGTTGCTCGATCGTTTTTTGGGTAAAGGGCAATATTATATGTTGTCGCATGACGACCTTCAGCAAAACCAAAAGGCGACCTCGACGTTTCCAGCCAGTTTTTTACACCAGAACAAAGAGCGCATGCTTGAGAAAACCGCTGAGGCCCGCGAGGCGGTGCTCGCGTTGAAGCAGCTGTTTGCAGAAGCCGGCTTTCTGCCGCGCGATCGGGATAAATCGTTGGCTCAGTCGCCGCCCCTTCCCCGGACCAGCCCGATATATCATTACCTTCTGTTTGCGCTGGGGGTGACGCCCGCAGACGATAAGATTATTCAATATGCGGCGCGCTGGCTGTGTTATTACACCGAACGCATTGATGAGGAATTTGCGGCGCGACCCCTTGCCGAAAATGTCCTGTTCGTTGCGCATAAGGCGCGTCGGATACAGCCTGACGGTAAGCCTTCCCTTATGGGGTTTACGTTTTGCAACGATAAATACCGGCGATTGCTCATCATGGCCGATAGCTTTGATGACGCTAACCAGACGTTGCCGAGAATGCATTTATTGCACGAAGCCTCATTACGCCTCGCCAGCGTCAATTATCTCCGTGCGCCGATAGCGACCGATAACGGGCAGACCAACGAGCGCGTTGAAGTCTATGAAGATAGAGAGGATATTCGCGAGGCGGATCTGATGTATTACAACGTGGAGGGTCAATTTATCGATCGTTACCGCCGGGCCTTGCTTAAGTCTGTCGCGGCGCTGGGCGAAACGGACCCGGCGGCGCGGCAACGGCGCAATCGTGCCGTCACGGCCATGAGCAAAGCGGCCTTCATCAAGCGCCTGTGGCAGGATACGCTTCTTAGGGCCAATCTGTTGATGGATGATGCCGATACGGTGGCGACGTACATCTACGACCTGGGGAGAGGGAGGCGGTATATCCCTGAGGGACAAACGCGATTACCGGGCGATCGCTTGTCCCAATTGCCGCGCAAAATCTATGCCTTGATTATTGCCTCCGGCCGGCGTCGCAAACCCGCCAGTCAGACGGATTACTGTGTGCCTGGACATTGCAGCGGCAGCATATCCCGGCGCATCAGCACCGGCAAAAAAGGCTGACGAGGCCGCGCGCGGGGCAAGATCCGGCGCGCCGAACGCAACGGCCAGCGACGCAGACCTTCGGCTGGACGGCAAATCTCAAAGGGCTTCCCGCCGCCAGCGCAATTTTTTGCCGAAGCCCAGGGTATTGTCGGTCATTTTTACCTCCAGCAAATCCAACTGCCAGATCGCAGAGGGCAGCGCTTTCGCCAGCGGGAAGCGATGATAATAGCGTCTACGCGCCTGTTGTTCCTCCTCGCCCTCGAGACAGGTGATGATACCGCGATACTGGACGCCTTTTATTAACGCTACCGTTTTCGGCTGTGGGGCAATGGTTCCGGCTACCCGTGCATTTTGCCGCATCAGTTCGCCGTGGCGGGTTTGCGGAGAGGTCAACAACCATAGCGCCATCGCCGGCTGGTGGAAGACATAAAAGCAGTTGGCGCACCAAAGATCGTCGAGGTTGCCGGCGCACAGCGTCAGGACGTGCTGTTTAGTGATAAAGCGGCAAATGGCCGCCAGTTGATCATCCATTACGATTGGCCCCGCGGTGAAATGTTGTCCGCCGCCAGAATGCCGGCGGCGGCGCGCCATTGCTGGCCGAAAAGACTATACTGCTTTCGGCAAAGGACGCAACGTTTCCGGACGGCAATCATCGTCTTGGGGCGTGCGATGCGGTGGGCAGCGCGGCCTATAAACCGCCCGGTGTACGGATTTTGAGGGTTAGCATCGCTATTAAGGACGTTATGGATCACCTGTTGCACAACATTCATCGGTTGGTATTCCCCGCAGTGCTTTACCCGTTGCGCGCCGCCGGCGCAGTGCCGCCTGGCGTAAGGTCTAAGCCCGTGCGGTGGCCGGGAGTGACGGCGCTGGGAATGCTGACGCTGCTGCTGGGACTTACCGGCTGCGGCAGTCAACAAAGTAAGCAGGCCGACAGCGCCAGACCGGAGGTGGTGAAGGCGCATATCCTGCGCCTGATGCCCTCCAGCGTGCGCGATAGGCCGGGTTGGGCTGCCGATATCGCCGCCGCGCTGTCGGCGCAGACCCTTCCCGCCAGCACGGAAAATATCTGTTCCGTCCTGGCGGTCATTGCTCAAGAATCCAACTTTAATGCCGATCCCACGGTGCCAAATTTGGCGGGGATCGCCCGGGCTGAAATCGACCGCCGCGGCGCCGCGCGGCATATTCCGGCGTTTGTGATGCATGCCGCGTTACTACTCCCTTCATCCGATGGCCGCAGTTACAGCACGCGGCTAGATAAGGTGCGCAGCGAGAAAGATCTCAGCGACCTGTTTGATGATTTTATCGACGCCGTGCCGCTGGGACAGCGTCTGTTCGGCAACCTCAATCCGGTGCACACCGGCGGGCCCATGCAGGTCAGTATCGCCTTCGCGCAGGCTCACGCCGAGCATTATCCCTATCCCATTCCGGGCACGTTGCGTCAGGAAGTGTTCACCCGCCGCGGGGGGATCTATTTCGGCCTGGCGCATTTACTCGGTTATCCCGCCGCCTATTCCCAGCCGCTGTACCGCTTTGCCGACTATAACGCCGGCTGGTACGCCAGCCGCAACGCCGCCTTTCAAAGCGCGGTCAGCCGCATTAGCGGTAAAAAGCTGGCGCTCGATGGCGATCTGATCAATTACGCTGCCGACAGCCCGGGCCAGACGGAACTGGCGCTGCGTTCGGTGCAGCAACCGCTGGGATTGAGCGCATCGGCGATTCGTCAAATGCTTGAGCAGGGGGAACGAGAGAGCTTCGAGAAAACGGCCCTCTACCGGCAGGTTTACGCCCTGGCGGAACGCGGCGGTAAACGGTTACCGCGGGAAATGCTGCCCGGCATTAAACTGGAAAGCCCGAAGATCACCCGCGATCTGACCACCGCCTGGTTCGCCAAGCGGGTCGATAGCCGTTATCAGCGCTGCGTCGACGACGATCGCGGCGGCTAACCGTCCGCCGCTGCTTTTTACGGCGTAAACGCGTGCCGTAACCTTAGCGTGGTCGGTTAACGACGGCGTGAAACGGTGCGCTTTCGGCCGCAACAGCCGTAGCGTCGGATCTTACCCGGCTGGAAATAACCCTCTCTCGCTTTCCGAGCCGCGGCAAACAACGGGCAAAAAAGGCTGGTGTGGCAAAGAGATGCCCGCATGGAATACCTCTGATACCTCTCTCAGACGGTGAAAACTTATCTTGCGCTAATGTTTTTACCGTTAACCTTTTAAGCTCTGGGCGGCGGCGATGGCGGCGTCTTATTTCGCTTATCGCCGGCGAACCCGCCTGTTTTGGGCTATCGTTGAATGAGGCTAATAATTATATGGATAATTATTAATCTAAAATATTTTTCGGCTTACTAGCGAAAATATCAGTGATATTAATCAAATAGCGCCAGAGAGGGCACGGGGAGGATCGAACGATGCGTAATCACTCGGCGGATGACTCGTCGCCGCCCTCTACGGCACAGGGGGAAACCGCGGAAACCGTCCAGGAGACCCTGCCGTTGGCTCAGGAGCGGGTCGAGGTAGCGAAACAGCGGGTAGTGCAGGGGCGCGTTAGGGTCACGCGCAGGACAACCGAGCGCGAGCAGGCCATTGAGGAGTGGTTACAACAGGAAAATGTCGAGATACACCGCGTTATAAAAGGGACGCCGCTGGAAGCCCATCCCGCTATCCGTGAGGAAGATGGCGTGATGATTATTCCGGTGGTGGATGAGCATGTTGAAGTGGTGCGCACATTGGTGTTGCGGGAAGAGATCCACATTCGCAAAGTGACGACCGCCGTCCCTTATCAGGAGAGTGTGACGTTGCGCAGTCAGGATATAACCGTTGAAAAACAGCGGGATGATGAATGACCGTACAATTTACCCCATTAACGAGGTAGCAATCATGGCACACGAAAAAATCGTAACGTTGTTCGATACTGTCCAGCAGGCGAAAGACGCCCGGCGAGAGCTTGAAGCCGCCGGTTTTGCGAATCACGATATCAGTATTATCTCCGGCGAGGACCTGCAATCGGAAGGGAAAGCGATTCGTCATCCTAGCTTGTGGCAGCGCCTATTTGGTACCGGCGTCGATAAAGAAAATGCGGAACTTTATACGCAAGCGCTGGATACCGGCGGTGTGATTCTGACCTTGCGCGCCAAAGAGGACGACGTGCCGCAGGCGCTGGCGATTCTGGACGCGAGCGGTGCAGCGGCCGGCGCTGGCGCGGACTATGCGGGGGGGCCAGACACCGGCTATGCTCGCGACGTCGAGGACTATCAGACAACATCTCCCATTGGCCGGACTCAGGCCGGTATTGACGCGCCAGACTATGAAGATGAGGCGCTATTGCCCGTAAGCCGCGGGGTATTGCCGGATGCCGCGGATGTGGCGCGCGATGGCGCCCCGTCTTACGACGTCGGGGATGAAACGTCCCCAGCCTCCCGCTCTCTTGACCCTGACGCGCCGCGTGAAGAAGTCTTGCGCCTGGCGGAAGAGCGGCTTGAAGTGGGTAAACGGGTGGTTAGAGAGGGCGCCACGCGCGTACGTCGCTATGTGGTGAATGAGGATGTCGAGGCCGAGGTGGCGCTACATGAGCAACATGCCGATATCTTTCGCCGCGCCCGAAACGAACCGGCTTATCTGGATGAAGTCGATTGGTCGGATAAAACCGTCGAGGTCGCCGAAACCCGCGAGCAGCCGGTGATTAATAAAACCGCCGACATCGTGGAAGAAGTGGTGGTGCGCACCGACGGCTCCGATCGGGTTGCGCGGGTAAACGAAACCGTACGCCGCCAGGAAGTCGATATCGAGCATATTGATGATGAAAGAACACGCGAGGAAACGTATCCCGCGACGGGGGAACAGCGGTTGCGCGGTGAAGATCCTCTGCTAGAGGAAGAACGCGACCCGTTGTGGGTGGATGAAGACGGTCTCCCTAACGAGGAGCGCAACGGTGCTCTTGATCCGCTGCGCGATCCCAAACGGAAATAAATCCTGGCCGCAAGGATCCCTAGTCTGCCGCGTTGAAGCGGCTGCAACGGCGCGGGCTAGGCTTGCGTTTCGCCCGCCGTGCAGGGCAGGGCGCCGCCGCTTTATCCGGCGTTGCGGTTTCTTGCCCTTAGCCCGTCAGACGGTCATTGTTGCTAGGTAGACGATGTAGACGATGTAGACGATGTAGACGTAAAGGCGGTGTAGACGAAGTAGACGTATAGGCGGCGTAGACGAAGTAGAAAAAGTAGACAAATCAGATGAAGTAGATGAAGTAGACGTATAGGCGGCGTAGACGATATCGGCGATGTGGCCGCTGTCAGAGAGGTCGCTATTGCGGCGTCGTCGCGCCATGGCGCTGCGCGTGCGCAAGCCGGGAGGATCATCGCTGCTAATGCTGCGTCAGCGGCGGCCGGGTCTCGCCCTGCCAATCAGAGCAAAACGTGATGGTCATCATGATTTGACAATTTTTTTGCCGGACCTCGTCCCATATTTTCCCTATTCCATCGGGGAAAACCTCCGCGTTACGGCCATTTTTTGTGATTGATATCGTGTTTTCCTTTGCGTTATTGCCATTCATTTCGTTTCTTTGGCAGCCCGATAAAGGCGCGAAGAGGTTATAGCCCGTTATAATGATCTGTTATCCACGCCGTTCGCGTTAGACAGCGCCCGTCGGTCTGCTGCGGTCAAGTGTTAATGAATGGCACCTAATTCATTGTTTTTGATATTCTTTCTATCCTTTATTTCCTGTCGGTGGGGATGAGAATCGCAGCCGCCCGCCGCCGTTTTTTCCTCGCTGTCGCCCGACGTCGGTTGGATTGCATTCTCAGCGCCGGCGGGGTACAACGTGAGGCAAACGCGTAACATTTTCCCAACATTTCTTTAATGGAGCCGCTCTCATGACGATTAAGCAGCAGAAAATGTATATCGATGGGCAATTTGTTGATCATCGGGGGGATAAATGGATTGAGGTACTGAATCCTTCGACCGAAGAAGTGATCTCCCGCGTTCCGGACGCCGGCGTGGAAGACGTCAGAAGCGCTATTGACGCCGCGGAGCGTGCGCAAGAAGCCTGGGAGGAACTTCCGGCACAGGAGCGCGGCGTCTGGCTGCATAAAATCGCGGCGGGTATTCGCGCCCGTGAGAAAGCGTTGACCGACATCATTATTGCCGAAGGGGGTAAAACCCGCGCCCTTGCCAATACTGAAGTGTTATTTACCGCCGACTATTTGGATTATATGGCGGAGTGGGCGCGGCGCTACGAAGGGGAAATCGTGCAAAGCGACAGGCGCGATGAGAATATCTTTGTTTTTAAAAAAGCCATCGGCGTCACTACCGGCATTTTGCCATGGAACTTTCCTTTCTTTTTGGTAGCGCGCAAAGCGGCGCCGGCGCTGGTGACCGGCAATACCATCGTAGTCAAACCCAGTCAGTTGACGCCAAATAATGCGATCGCCTTTGCTGAAATCGTCCACGAGGTCGGACTGCCGAAGGGCGTATTCAATCTGGTGACCGGCCGCGGCTCTGTGGTCGGCAATGAGCTGGCTTCCAACCCGAAAGTCGGCATGGTCAGCCTTACCGGTAGCGTGTCGGCGGGCGAGCAAACGATGGCCGCCGCGGCGAAGAACATCATTAAGGTGTCGTTGGAACTGGGGGGCAAGGCGCCGGCTATTGTCATGGCGGATGCCGATTTGGATCTGGCGGTGAAGGCCATCGTGGCCTCGCGGGTGATCAATACCGGGCAGGTGTGTAACTGCGCCGAGCGGGTCTATGTGCAGGACAGTATTAAGGATGCGTTTCTCAACCGCCTGACCGAGGCGTTCAAGCAAGTGACCTTCGGCAATCCCGCCGAAAAGGACGCGCTGGATATGGGCCCGCTGATTGATGAAGTTTCTCTCCAGGGCGTACAGGAAAAAGTCGATCGCGCGGTTTCTCAGGGTGCAACGCTGGTGACCGGCGGCAAGCGCGCCGAGGGTAAGGGTTTCTTTTTTCAGCCGACGCTGTTGGTGGACGTGCGCCACGAGATGGATATTATGCACGAGGAGACATTTGGTCCGGTGTTGCCGGTGACAACCTTCTCAACCCTGGATGAGGCGGTAAACATGGCCAACGATTGCGAGTTCGGACTGACGTCATCGATTTACACCACCAATTTGAACACCGCCATGGCGGCCATTAAAAAGCTGAAGTTCGGTGAAACCTACATCAATCGGGAAAATTTTGAAGCGATGCAGGGTTTTCACGCCGGCTGGCGCAAATCGGGCATCGGCGGCGCCGACGGGCGCCACGGGCTGGAGGAGTACCTGCAAACCCACGTGGTCTATCTGCAGTACCAATCCTGAACGCGAGCCGTGGACCGGGCGGTGGCGCCGGTCCTTGATTTTATCGGATGGCGGCGCGATGAAAGGCAGTGACCGAAGCGGTCGCTGATATTTCCCATCAGAGTGATGGCGAGGATGGCGCACAGCCTGAGAAGCGCGGTCAGCAGGCCGATACCGAACTCGCCACAGCCCTGGATGGGGTGAATCGTTTGCGGTAGCCAGAAAACCAGGGTATAGCCGGCGATCGTTATGGTGGAGAGCATCACGGCAGCAAACCGCATTGACGGTTAAAAAGCAATGTCATGCCCTCTGGTAGCTACATCTGCTCTTCCAACCCTTCGTTCCTTCGCGATGCGTCATAGGCACGCTGCGCTTTTTCCAACGCGGCGCCGTTGGCAAGCGACCAGTTGTAGAGGGCAGCAAAGGGTTCGCGTAGCGAGCAGCCAAGCGAGGTAATGGTGTACTCGACGCCGACCGGCTGCGTCGGCAGGACTTTACGACTGATAAGGCCGTTGCGCTCCAGACGCTTTAATGCCTCAGACAAGGCCTTGTGGGAGATGCCGTCGAGGCGGCGCCTGAGGTCGTTGAACCGCGCCGGCTGCGTGCAGAGAACGTTCAGGATCAGCACCGTCCACTTGTTGGCAATATGTTCGAGGATAGGCCGCGTCGCGGTGACATCAAGAGGCAGCTCGAGCACGTCTTTGGGCATAGGTATCCACCTCACTATCTGAGCACCACCCGGTGCCTTCCTGTGATTATATATAGGAATGATATCTTCGTCATCACCAGCGAGGTGCGGAGGGTTGGGCATGCTTTCAGGAAAATCGCCGACGCGATCGATACCTCAACGGGGCCGCGCTGCCGGTGGACGGCAGCATGGCCCAGGTCAGATCTGCGAGGCCGACGTCCCGGCGCGCAGCGGTGCGAAGATGTGCTGCTCGACCAGCTCGGGCGCCCACTGACCGTACCCGACGACGCTGCCGTCCGCATGCTACCTGTACAACATACGCCCGGTCGGGATGTGTTTAATGTCGCGCATCACGGATGCGCCGTCATCAAGGTCTCAGGTCTTGGGGGCCGAAGCCTGATCGTTCCGCGTCTCGGGTCCGCCGGGTTCGCGGTGATGAACGGCGCTGCCAATTGCTATACCAGATCGGCGAGCATGGCTACGTCGAAGTCCTTCAAGGCGCTGCTATTGCCGTTCCGTACCTTCTCTGACCATGCCGGATCGGCGATCAGAGCGCGGCCGACGGCGATCAGGTCGAACTCATCGCGCTCCATCCGTTCGACGAGTTTGTCGAGTCTTGCCGTAGACGAGCCCTCGCCGCTGAATGCGCCCATGAAGTCTCCCGTAAGGCCGACCGAGCCGACGCTGATGGTGGCTGCGCCGGTCAGCTTCTTGGCCCAGCCGGCGAAATTCAGGCCCTGCTCGCCATCGATGTCCGGGAACTCGGGCTCCCAGAATCGTCGCTGCGAGCAGTGCAGCACGTCAACGCCGGCCTCTACCAGGGGCAGCAGCCAGTCGGCCATGAGGTCGGGCGTCTTTGCGAGCCGCACGGTGAAGTCCTGCACTTTCCACTGGCTGAGACGCAGGATGATCGGGAAGTCGGGGCCAACGCTCGCCCGGACCGCCGCGACGACTTCTGCGGCAAAGCGCGAGCGTTCGCCGATCGTGGCACCGCCATAGCTATCGGTCCGCCGGTTGGTGGCCGCCCAGAAGAACTGGTCGAACAGATAGCCGTGCGCCCCGTGCAGTTCGATGGTGTCGAAGCCAAGGCGCTTCGCGTCGCTGGCGGCGCGGGCAAAGGCGGCGATCGTGTCGGCAATGTCGCCATCGCTCATGGCGACGCCGCGCTCAACGCCCGGTGCCTCTAAACCAGACGGGCTTTCGACCGGCGAGTCCGGCTCCCACTCCGTCAGAAAGCTCTTGAGCGCACCGGTGTGCCAAAGCTGCGGGCCCATCTTGGCATCGCCATTATGAACCGCATCGATCACGCCCTTCCAGCCCGCCAGCGCTGCGTCGCCGTGGAAAAACGGGACGCCAGGATCGTTGCGCGACGCAGGACGATCGATAACCGTGCCTTCGGAGAGAATAAGGCCCACCCCGCCCTCCGACCGACGGCGATAGTAATCCGCATGCGCCGCGCCAGGGATCCCATCCACGGCGAAGCTGCGGGTCATGGGTGCCATGACGATACGGTTAGGTAGCTCCATGGTGCCAATACGGAAAGGACGAAACAGGACATCGGTGGTGGTCATAGTAGACATGCCTCTTTACGATGGGGGGAGACCTAAACGATATTACTTGAGACACTAAGTTACAATAACGCACCTAGAGTAGCCTAGGTATAGGCCAGTTAACTGTATGCCTGAGGGCGATCATTATTCGATCAGATTGGCGATGAATAGTCGAGGGTGTTGCGGAGGTGCTTAACGCAGTTCAACTGCGACTCAACGGCATCAAATGGCTTCTGAGGATGTCCTGTCGAGAGGACGGGGGAATAACCATGCCCAGGCTGCATCGGGCAGATCATTCAGTGCCATAACGGTATTTATTCCTTCACTCAGGCAGATGTTCTGCCTTAATCATTTGACAGACACAGACTAGCTTTATTGGCTTTACTGGCTTTACTGGCTTTACTGGCTTTACTGGCTTTACTGGCTTTACTGGCTTTACTGGCTTTACTGGCTTCGCAGGCTTCGCAGGCTTCGCAGGCTTCGCAGGCTTCGCAGGCTTCGCAGGCTTCGCAGGCTTCGCAGGCTTCGCAGGCTTCGCAGGCTTCGCAGGCCCCACTAGCTTCGCTGGCCCACCAGCCTCACTAGCCTCGCTCTAGCCTTAGAACCACCTTAACGCGCCGGCCTTTCGACAGACACCAAGGCACCGCGGGCAAAACGTCTCAGACGGCGAAGGAAGAGGAAGACCACCGTCCTGCGCGCCGGCTCAGCGCTCAGAAACGATAGCCGACGCCGAAAAGCAGCGCGTTTCGGGTAAAGGTTAAACCGCGATGGTCGAAGCGGCTGGCTTCATAGCCTAGGTCCACTACCATGTGTTGGACCGGGTTGATTTGCACGCCTGCGCCATAGGCGAGGGCGGCTTTCTGTCGTTGATCTCGGTAATGCTGCGTAGCGGTCGATGTGCCTGCCTTTATAGCGATTTTGCTGGCGTGTAATGAATAATCATCGTAATTCACGCCGATAATGCCATAAAGAGAGACGTATTCATTGAAACGCCAGGCAGGCCCTGCCGTCAATGAAACCGCGCTGTAGCGATATCGAGCATCCTCCTGAAAACTATTTTCAGAAACTTGGCGGTTGTAGGCATTGGCGGTCATATAGCTCAGCGAGCCGATAAGACTGAGCGGGCCACCCCATTCATAACGATATTTAACGTTGATGCCGTCCAAGGCGCCGGCGTCGGCTTCCGTGCCGCCGGTTTTAATTTTGATAAAGCTGTGAAGGTAACTGGCGCTAAGGCTGTGGAACTCGGCCAAGGCAGGGACGGGTTGCGATAAGGCAATACCAAAGACGATGATAAAAAACAGCGGTTTCATAAATAAATCCTTTTATTAATGATTCCCTTTTTAATTGACCGCGCGCAAACGGCCGCGACGTAGGTGGCTTATTGATTTTACGTTCTTGATATGAATGTCGGTTAAATGACAACCCTGACTGCCGGTGGCCAAGAAATAAAAACGAGGCAGCTCCCTACTCAAGGGAGACTTATTTTTCAAAGTAGATTGATTATTGAAGATGACGATTAAAAATAAATATTAACACAGTAGCTAGAATGTAAACTTAAACTAAATATAAGACTTGGACTTGGACTTGGACTTGGACTTGGACTTGGACTTGGACTTGGACTTGGACTTGGACTTGGACTTGGACTTGGACTTGGACTTGGACTTGGACTTGGACTTGGACTTGGACTTGGACTTGGACTTGGACTTGGACTTGGACGTGGACGTGGACGTGGACGTGGACGTGGACGTGGACGTGGACCTGGACCTGGGCTTGGACCTGGATTTGGACCTGGACTTTACGCTTAACTTGAATCCATTCCCCCATCGTAATGGCCGCACTTCGGTGCTGGGGCGGCCGAAGCTCGGAAGATCGCATTTGCCTGCACCCGGGTGCGGATAGCCCGACCGGATACCCATCGCCACCACCCGGCGGCGTCGACCGCCGGCTACGTTCTAAGCGGGCAAAGGTTTGTCGGCGTTGAATGCCGATGCAAGACGGGGAAGCTACACGCGGCGAGAGCGTCGCCCGTGACAGGCTTGGACCGCAGAGGGGGCAGGGAAAGGGTGGCGGACGGGGTCGGGGTCAATCCTCGTCAAACCCGGCGTTAAACAGCTCGATCACCGCCGCCAGCGCCTGTACCTCGTCAGGCCCGGTGGCCTCGACTTCGATCATCCGCCCTTTGGCGGAATCGAGCATCAGCAAACCGATAACGCTGCTGGCTTCCGCTTCGGTGCCGCTGTCGTTGCGCAACAGCACTTCGGCATCAAAACTCTGTACCAATTCAAACAGCTTCATTGCCGGCCGGGCGTGCATCCCCAGGCGGTTTTTTATCTCTACCGTTTGTTTGACCGTCATGATTTGCGCTTTTCCAGAGTGCGGTGGCGGGACTGGACATTCTTGCCGCGAGAACGGAAATAGTCCGCCAGCTGTTCAGCGATATAGACCGAACGGTGCTTGCCGCCGGTACAGCCTATCGCCACCGTGAGATAACTGCGGTTGTTGGTTTCGAGCATCGGCAGCCACAGCTCCAGATAGCTGCGGGTCTGATAGATGAAATTATGTACTTCGGTATGGCGATCTAAAAACGCCGCGACGGGGCGATCCAGGCCGGTCATCGGCCTGAGCTTGGGATCCCAGTGGGGATTGGGCAAAAAGCGTACGTCGAATACATAGTCGGCGTCGATGGGGATGCCGTGCTTGTAGCCGAAGGATTCAAACACCATGGTCAGTTCCCGCTCGCGCTTGCCCAACAGGCGGGTGCGCAGCATTTCGGCCAGCTCATGCACCGACATTTCGGAGGTGTCGATCACTAAATCGGCGCGCGAGCGCAGCGGCTCAAGCAGCGAATCCTCTTCATCGATGGCGCTTTCCAGCGACAGGTTCCGGGCGGAGAGCGGGTGCAGCCGGCGGGTGTCGCTATAGCGGCGGATGAGCGTGTTACGATCGGCGTCCAGAAACAGGAGCTGCGGGGAAAAGCCCTGCGGCAGGTTATCCATGGCCTGCTCAAAAATTTCCGGCGATTCGGGCATATTGCGCACATCGATACTCACCGCGGCGGAGATATTGCTCGCCGCCAGCGTACTGGCAAGCTGCGGCAGCAGCACCACCGGCAGATTATCGACGCAATAAAAACCCATGTCCTCCAGCGCGCGCAGCGCAACGGATTTACCTGAGCCGGAACGACCGCTGACTATCATCAGCACCATGACGCTACACCCCTCTGCCTTACTTATCTCATCCCCTGGCGATGCGGCCATGCCTCGCCCATTCCATCCCGCGGTCGGGACGGCGCCGCGACATCAGTCGCCGTCATCCGTCTCGGTCATAATCTGATACAGCTCCTCGTCGCTTTGCGCGGCGCGCAAGCGGCGACAAACGGTTTTGTCCGCCAGCCGCTTGGCGACCAGCGACAGGGTGTGCAAATGGACCTTGCACTGCTCCGCCGGCACCAGCAGCGCGAACAGCAGGTCCACGGGCTGATTATCGATGGCGTCAAAGGCGATAGGCTGTTCAAGCCGGATAAAAACCCCGACCGCGCGCAGCGTGTCCTCTTCCAGCTTCCCGTGCGGAATGGCGATGCCATTACCGATACCGGTGCTGCCCATGCGTTCACGCGTCAATACGGCGTCAAACACCACTTGCGGCGCCAGGTTGAGCTGCTTCGCCGCCAGTTCGCTGATGATTTCCAGCGCTCTTTTCTTGCTCTGGCAGTGGACGTCGCTGCGGGTACATTCAATGTTTAACACTGAATCAATTTGCATTGCTGTATCGTTAGTCATTTCGGGTCACTTAGGCGCTGGTTAACCTTTAAGACTCATCGGCCCGTTACCGTAGGGATAACGAGCCGATGTGAGGTTTAGGTAGCGTTGTCGGCTACGGTTAAATTAATATTGTTTCAGCTTCTCTTTATGCTTGTTCAACTGCCGCGTGAGTTTATCGATCAATAGATCGATGGCGGCGTACATATCATCCGCTTCCGCAGTCGCGTGCAGCTCACCACCGTTGAGATGCACCGTCGCTTCGGCAATCTTCTGAACTTTCTCCACCTTCAGGACAATATAAACCTGATTGATGCGATCGAAGAACTGTTCCAGCTTTGAGAATTTGGTGGTAACAAATTCTCGTAAGGCGTCGGTGATGTCAACATGCTGTCCGGTAATGTTCAGCTGCATAGTGTCTTCCTTCTCTGTAGAGGTCAAACCAATTGTTTTCGCTGGTTCGACGGCGGGATGGATAAAGACTCTCGGTACTTTGCTACGGTACGCCGCGCCACCATGATACCCTGCTCGGAAAGCAGGTCGGTGAGCTTACTGTCGCTAAGCGGCTTCGCCGGGTTTTCCGCGGCGATGAGTTTTTTCACCAGCGCACGAATAGCCGTTGAGGACGCTTCGCCTCCCCCTTCGGTATTGACGTGGCTTGAGAAAAAATATTTCAATTCAAAGATGCCGCGCGGGCTGTGCAGATATTTTTGGGTGGTGACGCGCGAGATCGTGGACTCGTGCATATCTACCGCCTGGGCAATGTCCGCCAGCACCATCGGCCGCATAAACTCTTCCCCTTGTTCAAAAAACGCTCTCTGCCGTTCGACAATACAGCGCGTCACCTTCAGCAGCGTTTCATTGCGGCTTTCCAGGCTTTTAATCAGCCAGCGCGCCTCCTGCAAATGGCTGCGGATGAACTGACCGTCCGAATCATTGCGGGTGCTGCTACCCAACGCCGCGTACTGCTGATTGATGCGCAGGGCCGGGATACTGTCGGTATTCAGTTCCACGACCCAGCGGTTTTGCAGTTTGCGCACCAGCACGTCAGGAATGACATAGTGCGACTCGCCGGTATTGATGGACTGCCCTGGACGCGGATCCAGCGACTGTATCAGCCCCATCGCGGGTTTCAGCACCTCTTCTTTCAGCTTAGTCGAACGCAGCAGAGTGCGGAAATCATGGCTGCCCAGCAGATTAAGATAATCGCTGACGATGAGCCGCGCTTCGTTGAGATAGGGCAAATCGACCGGAAACTGCGAGAGCTGAATCAGCAGGCAATCACGCAAATCCCGCGCCGCCACGCCGACCGGATCAAAGCGCTGAATGCGTTTTAGCACTGCTTCTACTTCGTCGAGGGTCACGTTTTCGTCACCGATGCTGTCGAGAATATCGTCCAGCGGCACCGTCAAATAACCGGTGTCGTCCACGGCGTCGACTATCGAGGTGGCGATGGCTTTATCGGTATCGGAGAAAGGGGTGAGCTCCACCTGCCACATCAGGTAATCCTGTAGGGTCTGGGTGGTTTCGCCCTGATAGACGGGTAATTCTTCGTCGCGATAATCGGTACCGGTGCCGGATGGCGTGCCGGCGGAGTACATTTCGTCCCAGGTGGCGTCCAGCGGCAGCTCTTCCGGCATGTCCTTTTGTTCCATCGCCTCGCGGGTGTCCAGCGATTCACTGTCGGGCGCATCGTGCGCCTCCACCTCGTCATGCAAATCGGCCTGCTCAAGCAAGGGGTTACTTTCCAGCGCCGTCTGAATTTCCTGCTGGAGTTCAAGCGTGGACAATTGCAACAGACGGATGGCCTGTTGCAACTGCGGGGTCATGGCTAGCTGCTGACTCAGCCTGAGTTGTAAACCTTGCTTCATATAATGCGTCAACTATCCTCACGAACCACGGCGGTAACGTCACCTTATCAGAGGCGGAACTCTTCGCCCAGATAAACCCGCTTGACCTGTTCGTCGAGCAGGATGTCGGCGGGGGAGCCGTGGGCGATAAGCTTACCCTGGCTGACGATATAGGCCCGTTCGCACACGTCGAGGGTTTCACGCACGTTGTGGTCGGTAATCAGCACGCCAAGGCCGCTGTCGCGCAAATGTTCAATGATTTTTTTGATGTCGATGACCGAAATCGGATCGACGCCGGCAAAAGGTTCGTCAAGCAGGATGAATTTAGGATTGGCGGCCAGCGCGCGCGCGATCTCCACCCGGCGTCGTTCACCGCCGGATAGCGACTGGCCGAGGTTGTCGCGCAGGTGACTGATATGAAACTCTTCCATCAGCTCTTTCGCGCGGTCGTTGCGCTGTTCGCTGGTCAGATCCTGGCGGATTTGCAGCACCGCCATCAGATTGTCGAACACGCTCAGACGGCGGAAGATCGAGGCTTCCTGCGGCAGATAGCCGATACCGCGCCGGGCGCGGGTATGCAGCGGCAGAAGGCTGATATCGTCTTCGTCGATCACAATGCGGCCGGCGTCACGGGGAATAATGCCCACCACCATATAAAACGTGGTAGTTTTACCCGCCCCGTTTGGCCCCAGCAATCCCACAATTTCGCCAGAGCTTACCTTAAGGCTGACGTCTTCCACCACGCGGCGCCCTTTATAGGCTTTAGCCAAATTTTCTGCGATTAATGTTGCCATACATCCTATACCCGTTTATTTGGCCGATTTCGCCGGCGCTTTAGCGCCGCTTTTATCCTGCAACTGCGCCGGCACCAGTACGGTGGTGACCCGTTTGCCTTTGTCGCTGAACGCCTCCATCTGCTGTTTCTTGACCAGATAGGTAATACGATCGCCCTTGACGTTGCTGTCCAACTGCTCCAGATAGGCATTGCCGGTCAGGATCACCAGATCATTAGCGGTCTCATAGCGCACTTTCTGCGAATGACCGCGCACCGGCTTGCCGTCGTCCTGCAACTGATAGAAGGTCACCGGATTACCGAAGCCTTCCACCACTTCGTTACCGTCCTTACCGTCGGGACGGGTGATGACCACCTTATCGGCGCGAATATCGATGGAGCCACGCTTGACCACCACCTCACCGGTTAGGGTCACGGTGTTGGTCGCCATATCCACCGCCTGCTGCGCGGAGTCGATATGAATCGGCTGCTGGTTGTCGCTGGTGAGCGCCAGCGCCTGCGCGCTGGCCAGCATTAAGCCGCCGGCCAGAAGCAGGCTAGGGCGTACGTTGTGAATTCTGGATTTCATAAGAGGTCTTAACCTTTTCAATCAACTCGGCGGTCTTGTTGCGCAGATTGCCGCGCATCTTCATGCCGGTGGAGTTAAAGCCGGTACCATATAAGGTTACCTCATCATCCGAGGAGACGTCCTGCGTGACCAGGTTAACCACCGCGTTATCTGTTGTAATGCGTTTAAGCTGCGAGGCGTCGGTCAGGCTATCCACCTGAACATGGCCATACAGATAAAGCATCCTGTCTTGGGTCAGCTTGGCCTTATCGGCCTTTACCGTCCAGGTCGGCACTTTGTCCTCATCGAACGTGGTGGCGACCGGCCGAGTAAACCAGGTTATCTGTTGCTCGGCGTAGTGATTCACGTGATCGGCCACCAGCTTATAGTTAAGCCCCCCCGCCGGGTTATACACCACCGTGGTGGTATATTCGCTCTGATAGGTTGGCTCGCCGGTATTGACCGGCGCCTGGGCGGGCGCCGAGTCGGTATCCGCCAGATTCCAGCCGATAAGCACCAGTACCAATAATCCCAGCAGCGCCGTGGTCCAACGCAAATTCTTACTCATACCGACTGCCCTTTGGCATCCTCCAGCTTTCCCTGCGCCAGCAGCAGCAGGTCGCAGACTTCCCGCACGGCGCCGCGACCGCCGGCGATGCGGGTAACGTAATCGGCCCTGGGCCGCAATAGCGGGTGCGCATCCGCCACCGCCACGCTCAGGCCAACCTGGTCCATGACCGGAGCATCAATCAGGTCGTCGCCCACGTAGGCGACCTGTTGTGCCGTTAATGTCAGTTTACTCAGAAGCGCTTTAAAGGCCAAAGTCTTATCCGACTGCCCCTGGTAAAGGTGCGTAATGCCGAGCGTGGCGCAGCGGTCCTCCAGCAGCCTGGCGGAGCGGCCGGTAATAATAGCGACCTCAATGCCCGATGTCAGCAGGCAGCGAATGCCGTAGCCGTCGCGGACATTGAAGGCTTTGAGTTCTTCACCGTGATTGCCCATATAAATCAGGCCGTCGGACATCACGCCATCCACATCGCAAATCAGTAGACGAATATGGCGGGCCCGTTGCAGCACCTGCTGCGCGACCGGTCCATAACACGTCTCGACGGTGGGGGTCTGTTGCATGAAGGTGTTCCTTGTTATATCACGCCGGCGCGTAGCATATCATGCATGTGCACCACGCCTATCAGGTGGTCGTCCTGCGCTACCAGCAGCGAGGTAATGTGGCGCGCCTGCATCAGGTTGAGCGCCTCCACCGCCAGCATGTCGGGGGCGACGCGCACGCCGCCGGGGGTCATGACATCGGCGATGCGCGCCCGGTTAAGGTCGATGCCCATATCAAACACCCGCCGCAGATCGCCGTCGGTAAAAATACCGGCAATGACATTTTGCGCATCGCAAATCACCGTCATGCCCAAATTTTTACGGGTGATTTCCAAGAGCGCATCGCGCAATGAGGCCGTGCGGGCGGTCTGCGGAATATCGTCACCGCTGTGCATGATATCGCTCACGCGCAGCAGCAGTTTGCGTCCTAATGCGCCGCCGGGATGGGACAGGGCGAAATCTTCGGCGGTGAAGCCTCGCGCCCGCAGCAGGGCCACCGCCAGCGCGTCGCCCATCACCAGCGCGGCGGTGGTGCTGGCGGTGGGCGCCAGGCCGAGCGGGCAGGCCTCTTCCGGCACATGCACGCAAAGATGGATTTCCGCCGCTTTCCCCATGGTGCTGTCCGGCTTGCCGGTCATGCAGATGAGCGGGATATGCAGGCGCTTGAGCACCGGAATCAGCGCCAGTACCTCGTGGGATTCGCCGGAATTGGACAGCGCGATGACGATATCCTGCGGCGAAACCATGCCCAGATCGCCATGGCTGGCCTCGCCGGGATGGACGAAAAACGCCGGAGTACCGGTACTGGCGAAAGTGGCGGCCAGTTTGCGGCCGATATGGCCGGATTTGCCCATGCCCATTACCACCACTTTGCCGGTGCAGCGGAACAGCGCTTCACAGGCGCGGCGAAAATCGTCGTTGATATATTGATCCAACTGCGCCAGACCCTCGCGCTCAATTGCGAGAACTTGCTTTCCGGCGGCGATAAAATCAAAGGCCGGCGCTAATGTATTCTGCGACATAAAACGTATCCTGATTATTCGCGGTGCGGGAAACTAGATCAACAGCACCGCGAGATAGGCGATGAACCCGCAAACCAGCAAAGCCCCCGACAGGCGATTAATCCGGCGCCGTTTGCGCAGGCATAGGGCGGCGAGGATAATGCTCGCCGCCAGCATGACCCAATAATCGCGGGCAAAGGCGTCGGGATTGAACGGGCCGGGAGAGAGCAGCGCGGGAACGCCCAGCACAATAACACTATTGAAGATATTGGAGCCAATAACATTCCCCAAGGCAATATCATTTTCTCCCTTGAGTGCCCCGGCCACAAGCGTCGCCAGCTCCGGCAGGCTGGTCCCGATCGCCAGTACCGTCAGGCCGACTAGCAAATCGCTCAAGCCAAAATAACGCGCCAGGACGCTGGCGTTATCAATCACCATGCGCGCCGAAATGGGCATAATAATAAACGCCAGCACCAGCCACAGGACCGCCACGGTATTATTGCTATCCTGCGGCAGCTCCGCCAGCTGTTCACGGGTTAGCGTGTCGCTGCCTTCGCGCAGCGCAAGCCGGGAGATGGTGACGATAATCAGCAGGTAACCCGCCGCCGCCGCCAACAGCAAGACGCCATCAAGCCTGCCCAGGCTGTGGTCCGCCAGCAGCAGGCCGCACAATAGCGTAATCAACAGCAGTAGCGGCAGCTCGCGCCGCACGATGTCGGAGCGGAAGGTCACCGGCCGGATAAGCGCCGCGCCGCCGACAATCAGCATGATATTGATAATGTTGGAGCCCAGGATATTGCCCACCGCCATATCGATTTGATTATTCAGCGCGGCGGTCACCGACACCAGTAATTCGGGCAGCGAAGTGCCGAAAGCGACGATGGTACAGCCGATAAGCCAGGGCGCAACGCCGAGCGAGCGGCTCAATACGGCCGCACTATAGACCAATCTGTCCGCGCCATAAACCAATAGAATGAGGCCAATAATTAATAATGACGTGGCAAAAAGCATGATAAATCCTTGGCTTGAGCAAAAACCTGTTCCGTTGGCGCATCATAGCCTTAAAAGGGAGACGAAAGGCGGACAATAAACGCAAACTGGCATTAATTTTGACCGCCTGACGGATAAAAGTAAAACGCGGCGATAAAGTTATCCGCATTGATGGGCCTGATGGGGCGAGAAAAGTTCGATGAAATGGTCAGCTTGCTTTACTATCATCACTGCAGACCGTGGGTGCGGGAAGAAAAGGGCAGTAAACTATGAACCAGAGCGATAACCTGGTCGAGATTCGCGGATTAAGCTTTCGTCGGGGCGATCGCGTTATTTTCGATGATATCAGCATGCAGTTTCCGCGCGGCAAAGTCACCGCGATCATGGGGCCGTCGGGCATCGGTAAAACCACCCTGCTGCGCCTCATCGGCGGGCAGCTGCCGCCGGACAGCGGTGAAATTTGGGTGGATGGCGATAATATTCCCACGCTGTCGCGCCGGCGCCTCTATGAGGTACGTAAAAAAATCAGCATGCTGTTTCAATCCGGTGCGCTGTTTACCGATATCAACGTTTTTGAGAATGTGGCGTTTCCGCTGCGGCGCCATACCCGTTTGCCGGAGCCGGTGCTGCGCAGCACGGTGCTGATGAAGCTTGAGGCGGTGGGTTTGCGGGGGGCGGCCGCGTTGATGCCTGCCGAACTTTCCGGCGGTATGGCGCGCCGTGCGGCGCTGGCGCGCGCTATTGCATTGGATCCTGAGCTGATTATGTTCGATGAACCGTTCGTAGGACAGGATCCGATTACCATGGGGGTGCTGGTCAAGCTTATCGACGAGCTGAATCACGCGCTCGGCGTCACCTGCATCGTCGTGTCCCACGACGTGCCGGAGGTGTTGAGCATCGCCGATTACGCCTATATCGTCGCCGAGCAGCACGTCGTGGCGGAAGGCACCCCGGCCAGTCTGCGTGACAACCAGGATCCCCGGGTGAGACAATTTCTCGACGGCATCGCCGACGGGCCAGTGCCCTTTAACGTTCCCGCCGAAGATTATCAGACCCAGCTATTGGGCGCAGGGAGTTAACCTCAGTCATGGTATTAGAAGCTATAGCGTCCTTCGGGCGCCGGGGGATCAGTATTTGCCACGGTTTCGGCCGGGCCGGTGTCATGCTGTTCAATGCGCTGATAGGCAAACCGGCCCTGCGCGAACAATGGCCGCTGCTGGTGAAACAACTTTACGGCGTCGGCGTATTATCGCTGGTGATTATTATGGTCTCGGGCCTGTTCATCGGTATGGTGCTGGGGCTGCAGGGCTACATTATTCTCACGACCTACAGCGCGGAATCCAGTCTGGGCATGCTGGTCGCGCTGTCGCTGCTGCGCGAGCTGGGACCGGTGGTGACCGCGCTGTTGTTCGCCGGCCGGGCGGGATCGGCGCTTACCGCCGAGATAGGGTTGATGAAGGCCACCGAGCAGCTTTCCAGTCTGGAGATGATGGCGGTGGATCCGCTGCGCCGAGTGGTGGCGCCGCGCTTTTGGGCCGGCGTGATTAGTATGCCGCTGCTCACGGCGATTTTCGTCGCGGTCGGCATCTGGGGCGGCGCCGTGGTCGGCGTGGAATGGAAAGGTATCGACAGCGGGTTCTTCTGGTCCGCGATGCAAGGCGCCGTGGACTGGCGGCAAGATTTGGTCAACTGTGTAATCAAGAGTGTGGTTTTCGCTATCACCGTCACTTGGATTGCGCTGTTCAATGGTTACGACGCGATCCCGACCTCCGAGGGTATCAGCCGCGCAACGACCCGCACGGTGGTTCACGCCTCGTTGGCGGTATTGGGATTGGATTTTGTGCTGACGGCACTGATGTTTGGGAACTGAGTGAATGCAAACCAAAAAAAGTGAAATCTGGGTCGGCGCGTTTATGATTATCGCCCTCTGCGCCATCGTGTTTCTTTGTCTCAAGGTCGCGGATATCCGTTCGGTGAGCAATGCCGCAACCTATCGGATCAGCGCGTCTTTCGATAATATCGGCGGACTCAAAGTGCGCTCGCCGGTGAGGGTTGGCGGGGTAGTTATCGGCCGGGTCGCGGATATCACCCTCGATCCGCAAACGTATACGCCGAAGGTCACCATGGACATTGAACAGACCTATAATCATATACCGGATACCAGTTCCCTTGCGATTCGCACCTCGGGGCTGCTGGGGGAACAATACCTGGCGCTGAATATCGGTTTCGAGGATCCGGAAATGGGGACGTCTATTCTAAAAGACGGCGGCGTGATCCAGGATACCAAATCCGCCATCGTGCTGGAGGACCTGATTGGCCAGTTCTTGTATAAAAGCGGCGGTGACAATAGTAGCGCCGGCGCGGCCCAGAGCGGCGGCGCCGAGAAGGCAAACGGCTCGGATGCAGGCCAGAGCGGCGGCGCCGAGAACGCAAACGGTGCCGGCGCGGCCCAGAGTAACGGCACCGCGGCCGGGCAATAAGGTGATGTCCGCGGCCGCAAAGGCTTTGCCGCCGGCCGCCGACTTATGATCGATACCGGGCGACGCGGTTCTCTCGTTAGCGTCGCCGACCGGTTGTCCCGTCGCCGCACCGCTTGAGGGCGGCGGCAGCGGGGTAACCTCAACAGGAGAAATGCATGTTTAAACGTTTATTAATGGTGGCGCTGCTGGTGATTGCGCCGCTGACACAGGCTGCCGATCAGACCAACCCTTATCATTTGATGAACGATGCGGCGAGCAAAACCTTTACCCGCTTAAAGAATGAACAGGGCAAAATCCACCAGGACCCCAACTATCTGCGCACCGTGGTGCGTGAAGAGCTGCTCCCCTATGTGCAGGTGAAATACGCCGGCGCGCTGGTGCTGGGGCGCTATTATCGCGAAGCCACGCCGGCGCAGCGCGACGCCTATTTTAAAGCCTTCCAGGCCTATCTGGAGCAGGCTTACGGCCAAGCGCTGGCGCTTTATAGCAATCAAACCTATCAAATCGCGCCGGAGAAACCGCTGGGTGATGCAACGATTGTGGCTATACGCGTCACGATTATCGATCAGGGCGGCCGGCCGCCGGTACGTCTTGATTTTCAGTGGCGTAAAAATAGCGTCTCCGGCAACTGGCAGGCCTACGACATGATTGCCGAAGGGGTCAGTATGATTACCACCAAGCAAAACGAGTGGGCCTCCACGCTGCGCACCAAGGGCATTGACGGGCTGACCCAGCAATTGCAGGCCGCCGCCGGTCAGCCCATTACCCTGGATAAGCAACGCAATGGCTGATGAGCTAAGCTGGCACGCGCAGGGGCAAACGTTAATCCTACGGGGCGAGCTGGATCGCGACACGCTGCCGACGCTTTGGCAGCAGCGCCAGGGGTTGCTTGACGGCATCCGTTTCCTGGATGTATCCGGCCTAAAACGTGTCGATTCCGCCGGCGTGGCGCTGATGCTGCATTTTTATCATCAGCAGCAGCAGCGGGGCGCGACGCTCGCGCTCACCGGCGTCACCGATCGGCTGCGCACCTTGATCGCTTTATACAAGCTGCAGGCGATCCTGCCCTGTGCGCCGTCCGCGAGCGTCTAATCTATCATCCCGGCGGTGCTTCCCACGCCGCCGGAAGATGCTGTCGCGAAACCCGCTAAACCCCCGCCTGACGTAATCATTAACTTGTTTTGACGTTGTCGACGTCTCCCACGCTGCGGGCAGCGTCTTGGTGCAGTAGCCGCTGGCGCCCCGCCTGCTGAGGTGGGGAACCGGCGCCTGGCCCCTGGCTGCGCGACGTAAAGAATCGCGGTTAATCTTATTGCCTGTTCCCGAGCGCGGCGGTTTCCTCTAAGATAGCGGTCTGATTCCCGACCCTGCAAAGTAAGACGTTATATGGAAACGAGTGAAATCAAAGCGGTGCTGATGGACGCCTTGAAGCTGGACGAAGCCCACGTAAGCGGCGACGGTAGCCATTTTCAGGTTATTGCGGTCAGCGCCCAGTTCGCCGGCATGAGCCGGGTGAAAAAACAGCAGACGATTTATGCGCCGCTGATGGAATATATTTCAGACAACCGCATCCACGCCTTATCGATCAAAGCCTACACCCCCGAAGAGTGGCAGCGCGATCGCAAGCTGAACGGTTTTTAAATGTTGACCCTGGCGGGCAACAGTCTTCCCGTTAAATAGAGAGCAGTCGTAATGGATAAATTTCGTGTCCAGGGTCCTACCCGGTTAAGCGGCGAGGTCACCATTTCGGGGGCCAAAAATGCCGCGTTACCGATTTTATTCGCCGCGTTGCTGGCGGAAGAGCCGGTTGAGATCCAAAACGTCCCCAAGCTGAAAGATATCGACACCACCATGAAACTGCTGGGCCAGCTCGGCGCCAGAGTTGAACGCAATGGTTCGGTGCATGTGGACGCCAGCGGCGTTAACGTTTATTGCGCGCCCTATGAGCTGGTGAAAACCATGCGCGCGTCGATTTGGGCGCTGGGGCCGCTGGTGGCGCGTTTCGGCCAGGGGCAGGTATCCTTGCCGGGCGGCTGCGCCATCGGCGCGCGTCCCGTGGATCTGCATATCAGCGGCCTGGAGCAGCTGGGCGCCACCATTAAGCTGGAAGAGGGTTACGTCAAAGCCTCCGTAGACGGCCGTCTGCGCGGGGCGCATATCGTCATGGATAAAGTCAGCGTCGGCGCCACGGTCACGATCATGAGCGCCGCGACGTTGGCGACCGGCACCACCATTATTGAAAACGCCGCACGCGAGCCGGAGATTGTCGATACCGCCAATTTCCTTATCACGCTGGGTGCGAAAATCAGCGGCGCCGGTACCGATAAAATTACCGTCGAAGGGGTGAAGCGCCTCGGCGGCGGCGTCTATCGCGTACTGCCCGATCGCATCGAAACCGGCACCTTCCTGGTCGCGGCGGCTATATCCCGCGGTCGCGTGGTCTGCCACGCCACGCGTCCCGATACGCTGGATGCCGTACTGGCCAAATTGCGAGAAGCGGGCGCGGATATTGCCGTCGGCGACGACTGGATCAGTCTGGATATGCACGGCCAGCGTCCGAAAGCGGTGACGGTGCGCACCGCCCCCCATCCCGGCTTCCCCACCGATATGCAGGCGCAGTTCAGTTTGCTGAATTTGGTGGCCGACGGCACGGGGGTGATTACCGAAACCATTTTTGAAAACCGTTTCATGCACGTTCCCGAACTGATTCGGATGGGCGCGCATGCGGAAATCGAAAGCAACACCGTGATCTGCCACGGCGTCGAGACGCTGTCGGGCGCACAGGTCATGGCGACCGATCTGCGCGCTTCCGCCAGCCTGGTACTGGCCGGCTGTATTGCCGAGGGGGTGACGGTGGTGGATCGTATTTATCATATCGATCGCGGTTATGATTGTATCGAGGAAAAGCTGCGGCGTATGGGTGCCAATATCGAACGGATCAGCGGCGAGTAGTCAACCGCCGCGCCCGGCCGCAGTGCACACCGGCGCGCTTTGAGTGATTGGCGTATTGCTCGCCGGCGTCGCCTCTGCGGCCTGGCGCCTTGCTGTACGGCGCGCCAAACTAGCATCAGGGCGTGCGGCCTGCCGCTCGTTGGCGTCGCCCCTGCGGCCTGGCTCGCCTCTGCGGCGGCTAGCGCGTCATGGCGGGGCGCGCACGACGCTTTAGTTTGAGGCGGGATATTCCTGAATGGTGACCTCGACAGTCAATTTTTTGCCGTTGCGCAAGATCTCGACCGGAATACGCGATCCGGGACGAATTTCCGCCACCTGATCCATCGTTTCGATCGCGGAAATGGCTGGCTTATGGTTGACGCTCAGGATCACATCTTCCACCTGAATACCGGCCTGCGCCGCCGGGCCGCCCGGCGTCACTTCGTTGACGATGATGCCTTGAATGCGATCGAGGCCGCCGCCGTTGTGCATCGGCGCTACTTCACGGCCGCCGATACCGATATAGCCGCGGATCACCCGACCATCGCGGATCAGCTTGTTCATCACCTTGGTGGCCAGCGCGGTTGGAATGGCGAAACCGATACCTTCCGGCGTTTCGCCGTTATTGCTCTTATCAAATGATAAAGTATTGATGCCCACCAGCTCGCCAAGCGTGTTGATCAGCGCGCCGCCGGAATTGCCGTGGTTAATGGAGGCGTCGGTTTGCAGGAAATTCTGCCGCCCGGACGGGCTCAAACCGATGCGGCCGGTGGCGCTAATAATGCCTTGGGTAATCGTCTGCCCCAGATTGTAGGGATTGCCAATCGCCATCACCACATCGCCGATATGGGGCTGGCGGCTGGGATTGATCGGGATCACCGGCAGGTTGTTGGCGTCGATTTTCAACACCGCCAGATCGGTCAGACTATCCGAACCGACCAGCAGCGCCTCGTACACCCGCCCGTCCTGCAGCGCGACGATAATTTGCTCGGCGTCGTTGATGACATGTTTGTTGGTCAGCAGGTAGCCTTTCTGGTTCATAATGACGCCGGAGCCCAGCGTGCGGATTTCCAACTGGTTATGGGCGCTACTGTTCATGCTGCGGTTATACACGTAGACCACCGCCGGCGCGGCGCGGCGCACCCCCTGATTATAACTGACGGGCTCCTCGCTATCGCTATTATCGGCACGATGCAGCAACTGGCCGGTGGTGGAGCGAAGCGTGGGCACCAGCGCCAGCAATAGGGCTGCGACAATGAAACCGATAATGACGGCACGTAGCAACTTGAGGAGCATGGGACTCGCAGGGGTAGTGGAAAATAGCGGCAGGATAACATGAGTTAAACGGACACCGCAGCGCCGGCGTCCGTTTTTTTAATCCCTTAGCGCAGTAACAGGAAAATACTCGCGTCGCCGCGCACGATATTGAGCGCCATGACCGCCGGTTTGGCTTCCAACACTTTGCGCAGTTGTGCCAGGCTTTGTACCCGTTCGCGGTTCAGGCCCACGATCACATCGCCTTTCTGCAGGCCGATCGCGGCGGCGGGGGAATCTTTCACCACATCCTCTACCTGAACGCCCTTGGTGCCGTCTTTCAACTGACCATTGCTCAGAGAAGCCCCCTGCAGCGCCGGAGTAAGGATCTCTTCGCTGGTGGTGGCGGACGCGCTGTCATCCAGGACCACCGACGCCGTTTGCGGCTTGCCGTTGCGCAGCAGGCCGAGTTTGACGGTTTTACCGGGGGCGGTCGTGCCGACTTTCACCCGCAGTTCGGCGAAACTCTGAATCGGCTTGTTTTCCACCGAGACGATGATATCGCCGGCTTTGATACCGGCCTTGGCCGCGGCGGAATTCGGCAACACTTCGCTGACGAACGCGCCGCGCTGGGCGTCGATGTTAAAGGCTTTGGCGATATCGGCGGTCAGCTCGGTGCCCTTAATGCCCAACTGGCCGCGTTTGACTTCGCCAAATTCAATCAGTTGCTGACTCAGGTTTTTGACGATGTTGCTGGGGATGGCGAAACCGATGCCGATATTGCCGCCCCCCGGCGCCAGAATGGCGGTGTTGATGCCGATAAGCTCACCGTTGAGGTTAACCAGCGCGCCGCCGGAATTGCCGCGGTTGATGGAGGCATCGGTCTGAATGAAGTTCTCCAGGCCCTCCAAATTCAGGCCGCTGCGGCCCAGGGCGGATACGATACCGGACGTGGCGGTCTGGCCGAGGCCGAACGGGTTACCCACCGCGACCGCGAAATCGCCGACCTTAAGGGCGTCGGAGTCGGCCATGGTCACCTCGCTGAGGTTTTTCGGCGAGGGCAACTGCAGCAGCGCCAGATCGGTCTGCTCGTCGTGCCCTACCAGCTTAGCGTCGAATTCGCGACCGTCATTGAGCTGCACTTTGATTTTGTCCGCGCCGTTGACCACATGATTGTTGGTGATCACATAACCCTTCGCGGCGTTGATGATGACCCCTGACCCCAGCCCTTCAAACGGACGCGTTCCGCCGTTGCCGCCCGGGGCGTCGGGACCGAAGAAGTATTTAAATTCCTTGGGCAGCGTGGGACGCCGGACGGGCTGGGAGCCTTCCACATGGACGCTTACCACCGCCGGCAGGACTTTGGTCAGCATCGGCGCCAGGCTGGGCATGGACTGCCCCGCCACTTCGGCCGGCAGCGCCGCCCGGGGCGCCGAAAAAGGGAGTAGGCTCAGCCCGATACTGAGCGCCAATGCGCTGAATAGAGGTGTTGTTTTCATTGTAACGTTAACTCGCTCGTTTTCGTATCAGATACCCTGGTTCAGGCACCCGGTGACGGTAGCATAATCGCCATTATGACCCTGCCGGGCACGGAAAAGTTCAGCCGGGGCGCGCGTCGACGCCGGCAAAACGCGGGCTGGCGGCGCTATTTGCGCAAACCGCGCGTGGTGCGCAGCAAGCCGCTGGCGCTTTCCGGGTAATCCCGCGGCTGCATTTCCGCCGGGATTTGATCGTTGTCCGCTTCCGCTTCGGTCAGGCGATAGCGGAACGGGTTATCTTCGCGGCGCTGGTCCGGCAGCAGGCTATTGGAGCTTTTGGCCATATGCTGATACAGCTGACGGTAATCGTCGGCCATATTGTCCAACAATTCGGCGCTGCGGGCGAAATGGCTGGTCAGCTCTTCGCGATACTCGTCCAGCTCGGCTTTACTCTTCTCCAGCTCGTGCTGAAGCGTTTGCTGCTGACGCAGTTTACGATTACCGAACCGCATGGCGACCGCACCGATGATAATGCCCACCACCAACCCAATCAGCGCATATTCCCAGGTCATAATGACTCCTATTTTTGACTTCGTTGTCCCGCAGGGTTTAATACACAGTTAGCTTCACTATAACCGGTAACGCGCCATCAGTGGAACCGGAGAGTGTGACGACGGGTTACCGGCCGGGACGCGGGGCTATTGTGTTCGACCGCGCCGCTGTTTAGGATGTGCGGCACGCGCTTTTTTACCTTTCATTTTCATTCAGGGAACGTCAGCCACATGCAAGCCACCTCGCCGTTGTCCCTTTATCAGCAGATGCTGGCGCAAGGGGAATACCAGCCCGATGACGTCCAGGCCGCCGCCATTGCCCGCCTGGACCGGATCCACCAGCAGTTGGGCGCGGCGCAACACACCGCCGCCAGCGCCCCCTCGGGCCTGTTACGCCTGCTGGGCAAAAAATGGCGTGGCAAGGGTGAGCGCGCAACGGACGAGCCGGTCCAGGGTTTATATATGTGGGGCGGAGTAGGCAGAGGCAAGACCTGGCTGATGGATTTATTTTATCGCAGCCTGCCCGGCGAGCGTAAACTGCGGCTGCATTTCCACCGCTTTATGCTGCGGGTGCATGAGGAGATGACCCGTCTCCAGGGCCACCAGGATCCGCTGGAGATCATCGCCGACGGCTTCAAAACCGAGACCGACGTGCTCTGCTTTGATGAATTCTTCGTCACCGATATTACCGACGCGATGCTGCTGGGTACCCTAATGCAGGCGCTGTTTGCCCGCGGCATTACGCTTGTGGCCACCTCCAATATTCCGCCGGACGATCTTTACCGCAACGGGTTACAGCGCGCGCGTTTCCTGCCGGCCATAGAACTTATCAAACGCCATTGCGAAGTGATGAATGTCGATGCCGGCATCGATTACCGGCTGCGCACCTTGACGCAGGCCAATTTGTGGCTCACCCCCCTCGGCGGCGAGACGGACCGGGCGATGGCGCGGATGTTCAGCGCCCTGGCGGGGAAACATCTCGCGCTTGAGGGCGACGCCCCGGCGCTGGAAATCAATCATCGGCCGCTGCCGACCCTGGGCGTGACCGACGGGGTGGTGGCGCTGGATTTCGCCGAGCTGTGCGGCGGCGCGCGCAGTCAAAACGACTATATTGTGCTCTCCGAGCGCTTTCATAGCGTCCTGCTGCACAATGTGCGGCCGATGAGCAGCGACGAGGAAAATACCGCCCGCCGATTTTTGGCGCTGGTGGATGAGTTCTACGAGCGCCACGTCAAGCTGGTGGTCGCCGCCAGCGTGCCGATGGCCGCGCTCTATCAGGGGCAGCTGCTGCGCTTCGAGTACCAGCGCTGCTTGTCGCGTTTGCAGGAAATGCAGAGCGAGGAGTATCTCCGGTTGGCGCATCAGCCCTGATGACGTAAAAAAGGGTCGATCTTTGCGGATGACTTCTCTATAATCTTGCGACCCCACGTTACATTGAGGTTTTTTCCCAAAACTTCAATCGCGCCAGCAACGGCTACTCGAAGGGGTAGGTTTGCTGGACTGAAAGCCGTGTGAGCCTCATAACTGTTCATTGAAGCGTTTGGGTGTTCACCAACGTGTAACTTAAATTGGGTAAGCTTTTAATGAAAACTTTTACAGCAAAGCCGGAAACGGTCAAACGTGACTGGTATGTTGTCGACGCCGAAGGGAAAACCCTTGGCCGTCTTGCTACCGAACTGGCTCGTCGTCTGCGCGGCAAGCATAAAGCGGAATATACGCCGCATGTGGATACCGGTGATTATCTCATTGTTCTGAACGCTGACAAAGTGGCCGTTACCGGCAACAAGCGTAACGATAAGATCTACTATCACTACACCGGTCACGTCGGTGGTATCAAACAAGCGACCTTTGAAGAGATGATTGCCCGCCGCCCTGAGCGTGTGATTGAAATCGCGGTTAAAGGCATGCTGCCAAAAGGCCCGCTGGGTCGTGCTATGTTCCGTAAACTGAAAGTTTACGCCGGTACCGAGCACAACCACGCGGCACAGCAACCGCAAGTTCTGGACATTTAATCGGGATTATAGGCAATGGCTGAAAATCAATATTACGGCACTGGTCGCCGCAAAAGCTCTTCCGCTCGCGTCTTCGTTAAGGCGGGCAGCGGCAACATCGTTATTAACCAGCGTAGTCTGGATCAGTACTTCGGTCGCGAAACCGCCCGCATGGTCGTTCGCCAACCGCTGGAGCTGGTCGACATGGTGGGCAAACTGGATCTGTACATCACCGTTAAAGGTGGCGGCATCTCCGGTCAGGCAGGCGCCATTCGCCACGGTATCACCCGTGCGCTGATGGAATATGACGAAACGCTGCGCGCCGATCTGCGCAAAGCCGGTTTTGTTACCCGTGACGCCCGTCAGGTTGAACGTAAGAAAGTCGGTCTGCGTAAAGCACGCCGTCGTCCGCAGTTCTCCAAACGTTAATTTCGCAGTATTCACTGCCACAAAAAGCCCGACCCGTCCGGGCTTTTTTATTTATTGCGTCCTGACCCGCCTGGAATATCAACCGCAGCCAGTTATTCACGCTGATTTGCCATATCGTGCCCCACAAAACAGGCAAAATCTGATAAACTAGCCAACGCTTATATGCCTGTTTACTTGGCTGGCGTTTTGTCAACCGGCTGCAAGCTTTCCGGCTCCGGTTGCAGCGGGCAAAGTGGCTACGGGTCAACGGCGGACAAATCAGGAAAATAACCCTGGGTTAGGGTTATTCGCGGTATTTTCTCAATAAACTTGGAGGTTTTCATGGCTGTCGCTGCCAACAAACGTTCGGTGATGACGCTGTTTTCCGGCACGACCGACATTTTCAGCCATCAAGTGCGCATCGTGCTGGCGGAAAAAGGGGTAAGTGTCGAAATTGAGCAGGTTGAGATGGATAATCTGCCGCAGGACCTGATTGACCTTAACCCCTACCGCACCGTGCCGACGCTGGTCGATCGCGAACTGACGCTTTACGAGTCACGCATTATCATGGAATACCTGGATGAACGGTTCCCTCATCCGCCGCTGATGCCGGTGTATCCTGTAGCGCGCGGCACCAGCCGCCTGATGATGCACCGCATCGAAAACGATTGGTACACGCTGATGCGCAAAATCGAGCAAAGCAGCGGCAGCGAGGCGGATAACGCGCGCCGGCAACTGCGCGAGGAGCTGCTGGCGGTGGCGCCGGTGTTCAACGAAGCGCCGTTTTTCATGAGCGAAGAGTTCAGCCTGGTGGATTGCTACCTGGCGCCGCTGCTGTGGCGTTTGCCGCAGTTGGGCATTGAACTGGCCGGCGCGGGCGCCAAAGAGCTGAAAGGGTACATGACGCGCGTATTTGAACGCGATGCCTTCCTGGCCTCGCTGACCGAAGCCGAGCGCGAAATGCGCCTACAGACCCGGGGGTAGAGGGATGGAGGTGACTCAGCTTTCGCCGCGCCGGCCTTACCTGCTGCGGGCGTTTTACGAATGGTTGCTTGATAATCAGCTGACGCCGCATCTCGTGGTGGATGTCAACGTGGATGGCGTGATGGTGCCGATGGAATTTGCCCGCGACGGGCAAATCGTGCTCAATATCGCGCCGCGCGCGGTGGCGAATCTGGCGCTGGGCAATGATGAAGTGCAATTCAACGCCCGCTTTAGCGGGGTTCCGCGGCAGGTGGTAGTGCCGATGGCGGCCGTGCTGGCGATTTACGCCCGTGAAAACGGCGCCGGCACGATGTTTGAGCCCGAGGTGGCCTACGAGCAGCTGGCGCTGGCCGACGACGATAGCGCTGAAGACCCGACCACGGAAACCGTCATGTCGGTTATCGACGGCGATCGGCCCGACAACGCGCAGGCCGATAATCCGGAAGACGAGCCGCCCACGCCGCCGCGCGGCGGTGGCCGACCTTCATTGCGCGTGGTGAAGTAATTGCCCGACGACGTTGCGGCGCTGCCCGCCCCAGGCCGCTGATTTGCGGCCTGATCCCGCCGCCGCTTCCCGCCTTTAACAGAAACACGCCGGTTCCAAACCGCACAATAAAACGCCGTCCCGGCACTGCGGCGGGACGGCGTGTGTTTTTGGCCCTAGCGTGGATGGAAGCGCTTACACTTCCAGATAATCCATGATGCCTTCGGCCGCTTTACGCCCTTCAGCAATGGCGGTGACCACCAGATCGGAGCCGCGTACCGCATCGCCGCCGGCGAAGATCTTCGGATTGCTGGTCTGGAAGGCGGCCGCGCCGTGTTCCGGCGCCAAGATCCGGCCTTGGTTGTCCAGTTCAACGCTGAAACCGGCCAGCCAGCTCATGTGGTGCGGACGGAAGCCGAAGGCGACGACCACCGCATCGGCATCAAGAATATGCTCAGAGCCGGCAACGATTTCCGCGCGGCGGCGTCCGTGGGCATCCGGCGCGCCCATGGCGGTACGGACCATCTTCACGCCGCAGGTCCGGCCCTCGGCGTCCACTTCGATACTTACCGGCTGCAGATTGAACATGAACTCCACCCCTTCCTCGCGCGAGTTTTTTACCTCACGGCGCGAGCCGGGCATGTTTTCCTCGTCGCGGCGATAGGCGCAGACAACCCGGCTGGCGCCGTGGCGAATGGAGGTCCGGACACAGTCCATGGCGGTATCGCCACCGCCCAGCACGACCACGCGTTTGCCGCTCATGTTGACATAGGGCGCTTCGGCGGGGTTGCCGAAGCCCATCAGTTCACGGGTATTGGCGACCAGAAACGGCAACGCGTCATACACGCCCGGCGCATCTTCATTGTCCAAACCGCCGCGCATCGATTGATAGGTGCCGACGCCCAGGAACACCGCATCGTATTCGCCGAGCAGATCGCTCAGCTGCACATCTTTACCGATTTCGGTATTCAATCGGAACTCAATGCCCATGTCGCTGAAGATTTCGCGGCGCTTTATCATCACCTCTTTTTCCAGCTTAAAGGCGGGGATGCCGAAAGTCAGCAAACCGCCGATTTCAGGATGACGGTCAAACACCACCGCCTGTACGCCGTTGCGCGCCAGCACGTCAGCGCAGGCCAGCCCCGCGGGGCCGGCGCCGACAATCGCCACCCGTTTGCCGGTGGGAACCACGTTGGCAACGCTGGGTTTCCAGCCCATTTCAATGGCTTTGTCGTTAATATAGCGTTCAATATTGCCGATAGTGACCGCGCCGAACTCGTCGTTGAGCGTACAGGAGCCCTCGCACAACCGGTCCTGCGGGCAGACGCGCCCGCACACTTCCGGCAGACTGTTGGTCTGGTGCGAAAGTTCAGCCGCTTCGATAATGCGTCCCTCGTTGGCAAGCTTCAGCCAGTTGGGAATGTAGTTGTGGACCGGACATTTCCATTCACAGTAAGGGTTGCCGCAGGAGAGACAACGGTCCGCCTGCGCTTTGGACTGCGAGTCGGAGAACGGCTCGTAGATTTCCACAAATTCAATTTTACGCACCTTCAGCGGCTTTTTCGGCGGATCCACACGCTGCAGGTCGATAAATTGATAGACATTTTGACTCATCATTAACCTCTTACTGCGCTTGCACGCGCAATTCTGCCGCGGAGCGGCTGCGGTGGCCCAATAACGCTTTCACATCGCTCGATTTTGGCTTCACCAGCGCGAAGCGACCCGCCCAGGCCGGCCAATCGGCCAGCAGCTCCTCGCCGCGGTGGGAGCCGGTCAGATGAACGTGTTCGGTTATCAGCCCGCGCAGATGCTCTTCGTGAATGGCCAAATCCGCCACGGCCAGGACTTCCACCAGCTCTGGATTCACGCGCTTGGCAAAGTCGCCATGCTCGTCGAGGACATAGGCGAAGCCGCCGGTCATCCCTGCGCCGAAGTTGACGCCGGTACGGCCGAGCACGCAAACAATGCCGCCGGTCATGTATTCGCAGCCGTTATCGCCCACGCCTTCCACCACCGTGATGGCGCCGGAGTTACGCACCGCGAAACGTTCGCCGGCCCGCCCGGCGGCAAACAGCTTGCCGCCGGTAGCGCCATACAGGCAGGTGTTGCCGATAATGGTGGCTTCATGGCTCAAAAACGCCGAACCGACCGGCGGACGCACCACGATGCTGCCGCCCGCCATCCCTTTACCGACATAATCATTAGCATCCCCCGTCAGTGTCAGCTCCACGCCGCCGGCGTTCCAGACGCCGAAACTTTGGCCGGCGGTGCCGGTAAAGTGGGCTTTAATCGGATCCGCGGACAGGCCCTGATCGCCGTGAACGTCGGCGATGGCGCCCGACAGCGATGCGCCCACCGAACGATCGGTGTTGTGAATATCGAAGTAGAACGTCTTGCTTTGGCGCGCGTCCACATACGGCATCGCCTGCTGCAGTAGGGTTTTATTCATTGCCCCCGGGTCAAACGGCGGATTGCGCTCCTCGGTGCAATACAGCGCTTTGCCCGGATGGGGCTGCGCGGTGGCGAGCAGCGGCGCGAGATCCAGCTTATTCTGCCGGGCGGTTATCCCGTCAAGCTCGCAAAGCAGATCGGTGCGCCCTATTAAATCCACCAGGCGGGTCACGCCCAGCTCCGCCATGATTTCGCGCGTTTCCTGCGCGATAAAGTGAAAATAATTCGTCACGCGTTCCGGCAGGCCGTGGTAATGATCGCGGCGCAGTTTTTCGTCCTGGGTGGCGACGCCGGTGGCGCAGTTGTTAAGGTGGCAGATGCGCAGATATTTGCAGCCGAGCGCCACCATCGGGCCGGTCCCGAAGCCAAAGCTTTCGGCGCCGAGGATCGCCGCCTTAATGATGTCCTGGCCGGTTTTGAGCCCGCCGTCCACCTGCAGGCGGATTTTATGGCGCAGCCCGTTGGCCACCAGCGCCTGCTGGGTTTCCACCAGGCCCAATTCCCAGGGCGAGCCGGCGTATTTCACCGAGGACAGCGGGCTGGCGCCGGTGCCGCCGTCATAACCGGCAATGGTTATCAAATCCGCATAGGCTTTGGCCACGCCGGTGGCGATGGTGCCGACGCCCGGCTCGGACACCAGCTTGACCGAAATCAGCGCCTTGGCGTTTACCTGCTTGAGATCGAAAATCAGCTGCGCCAGGTCTTCTATCGAGTAGATATCATGATGCGGCGGCGGCGAAATCAACGTGACGCCGGGTACCGAATAGCGCAGGCGCGCGATATACGGCGTGACCTTGTCGCCAGGCAACTGACCGCCCTCTCCGGGCTTGGCGCCCTGTGCCACCTTAATCTGGATGACGTCGGCATTGACCAGATAGGCCGGCGTGACCCCGAAGCGCCCGGACGCCACCTGTTTGATGCGCGAGACTTTATCGGTGCGGTAACGGGCGGGATCTTCACCCCCCTCGCCGGAGTTGGAGAAACCGCCCAGCCCGTTCATGGCCTGGGCCAGCGACTCGTGGGCCTCCGGGCTGAGCGCGCCGATGGACATCGCGGCGGTGTCGAACCGTTTAAATAGCGTTTCGGCCGGCTCCACCTGATCCAATGCGACCGCTTGGCCGTTGGGCTTCAGTTGCAGCAAATCCCGCAGCGTCGCGACCGGCCGCTGGTTGACCAGATCGGCATACTGACGATAATCCTGCCTATCGCCGCTCCGTACCGCCTGTTGCAGGGTGCGCACCACATCAGGATTGTAGGCGTGATATTCGCCGCCGTGGACGTATTTCAATAGCCCGCCCTGATCGAGGGCTTTGCGTTTCAGCCAGGCCCGTTTCGACAGGTTCAGTAAATCCAGCTCGAAATCGCTAAAGCTGGCGCCGCCGATGCGGCTGACCACGCCCTGGAAGCACAGATCGGTCAGATCGCGATGCAGACCTACCGCTTCAAACAGCTTCGAGCAGCGGTACGAGGCGACGGTCGAAATGCCCATTTTGGACATGATCTTGTACAGCCCTTTGTTGATGCCATTGCGGAAGTTCAGCATCACCGTACGATAATCTTTCTCGATGGTGCCGTTATCCACCATCCCGGCCAGACTTTCATAGGCCAGGAACGGATAGATAGCGGTGGCGCCGAAGCCCAGCAGCACCGCAAAGTGGTGCGGATCGCGGGCGCTGGCGGTTTCAACAATCAAGTTGGCGTCGCAGCGCAGGTTCTTTTCCACCAGGCGGGTATGGATGGCGCCCACCGCCATCGGCGCCGGCACCGGTATGCGGCCCGGCGCGATGGCGCGGTCGGTCAGCACCAGCAGCACCGTGCCCTGGCGCACCATGTCTTCCGCCCGATCGCACAAGCCTAAGAGCGTGTCGTGCAGGCTCGCCTGCGTCGGCTCAAAGGTGATATCCAGCTTGTTGGCGCGATAGTGATCTCCCGCCTGCGTCGTGAGCTGGGTAAAGTCGGAATAGAGTAAGATGGGCGATTTGAACGCCAAACGGTACGCTTGACCTTCCGCTTCGCTAAACACGTTCATTTCGCGGCCGATACAGGTGGCCAGCGACATCACGTGGGCCTCGCGCAACGAGTCGATAGGCGGGTTGGTCACCTGGGCGAACTGCTGGCGGAAATAGTCATAAATCACCCGCGGCCGGCTGGAAAGCACGGCGAACGGCGTATCGTCGCCCATCGACCCGGTGGCTTCTTGGCCGTTTTCCCCCAGCACGCGCACGATGGCGTCCAGCTCTTCAAAAGTATAACCGAACTGTTTTTGATAGCTGCTGAGCAAATCATTATCCAGCGCGCGGAACCCAACCTGATCGTCCGGCAGATCCTCAAACGGCGTGAGGCGGCGCACGTTGCGCTCCATCCACTCTTTATAGGGATGGCGGCTTTTGAGATCGTTATCGGTTTCCGCCGAGTGCAGAATGCGCCCGCTGGTGGTGTCTATTACCATCAGTTCGCCGGGGCCGACGCGGCCTTTTTCCACGACTTCGTCGGGCTGGTAGTCCCATATGCCGATCTCGGAGGCGCAGGTGATGAGCTTATCGGTGGTAATGACGTAGCGCGCCGGGCGCAGGCCGTTACGATCCAGGTTACAGGCGGCGAAGCGGCCATCGGACATGACCAGACCGGCCGGGCCGTCCCAGGGCTCCATATGCATCGAGTTAAAGTCGAAGAAGGCGCGCAGCTCGGGATCCATATTCGGGTTGTTCTGCCAGGCGGGCGGCACCAACAGGCGCATGGCGCGGATGAGATCCATCCCGCCGCTTAAAAACAGCTCCAGCATATTATCCAGCGAACTGGAGTCCGAGCCGGTTTCATTGACGAACGGCGCGGCATCTTGCAAATCGGGGATCAGCGGTGTTTTCAGCTTGTAAGCGCGCGCGCGCGCCCACTGTCGGTTACCGGTAATAGTATTGATTTCACCGTTATGGGCCAAGTAGCGGAATGGCTGGGCCAGCGGCCAGCGCGGCACGGTGTTGGTTGAAAAGCGCTGATGGAACAGGCAGATGGCCGATTCCAGCCGCAAATCCGCCAGGTCGAGATAAAAGCGCGGCAGGTCCGCCGGCATGCAGAGGCCTTTATACACGGTCACCAAATTGGACAGGCTACAGACGTAGAAACTGTCGTCGGTGACGCGCTTTTCAATACGGCGGCGCGCCACATACAGGCGGCGCTCTATATCGCGCGGGCGCCAGCCGGCGGGGGCGTTAACGAAAATTTGTTCGATACGCGGCAGTGAAGACAGCGCAATATCGCCCAATACGTCGGCGTTGATGGGGACGTCACGCCAGCCGGCGATGGACAGCGTCTCGTTTTGCATCTCTTCTTCGACGATGCGGCGGCTGGCGCGGGCTTCCTCTTCATCCTGGCTCAGGAACATCATGCCGACGGCGTAGTTTTTCGCCAGCCGCCAGCCGCGCTCCTGCGCCACCATACGATAGAAGCGATCGGGTTTTTGCAACAGCAGACCGCAGCCGTCGCCGGTCTTGCCGTCGGCCAGGATCGCGCCACGATGCTGCATACGGGCCAGCGCATGAATGGCGGTGCGCACGACTTTATGGCTGGGCTCGCCCTCTATATGGGCAATCAGGCCGAAGCCGCAGTTGTCCTTCTCGTGCGTAGAATCGTACAACATATCGTGAACCTCCCCAGGCTCCTGCTAACTCACACAACCTGCTGCGAGGAGGCGAATCGGTATGGAACGGCAGCGGATGGCAGGATGAAACCCTCTCTGCGATCTGCTGTCCCGCTCTCACTCAATACCTCTCGTGGCGGTCTGACACTGATAAACGACTAGTATTAAGAAGGAGTCTTCAATAACTGCATAAATATGACGAGTCGTTGCCCCGTCAGGATTTCTTCCAGCGGCCTTCCAAATTAACGATATTCACCACGCAGGTCAAATATCCATGTAAAGGACGGTGATAAGGGAAATTTATGGATTAACTATTTGAAAGATAATAATAAAGTGTGATTTTTACCCCGTTAATGAGGCGTCGGCGAGGGGCCTGGGTATTGCGCTGTCTCACTGTAGTGCAGCGCCGCCATCTCTGCACCATGCTAGTGCGGGGCGCTTTGGTAGCACGTTATTCTGTCAACGCCATTTTCTGCGACGGATGCCACTGTTTTTCAGGATTAGTGCGCATTTGAATGAATCACAGGGGCGGAATAAGAATTATTAATCCACAGGAAAGTGCTTCAATTCTCGATTATAATGCATATTTATGCCATTGAAACAGGACGGTCAGGGCATTTGATCGCGGTCAGCATTTGAGGGCGGGGAAAAGCGTAAGCTTCAGGGCGACGGAAACACCGGATCCATAGCCTATGCAGTTACAGAAATTAGTCAATATGTTTGGCAACGATCTCCAGCGCCGCTACGGCGAGAAGATCCATAAACTCAGCCTACACGGCGGTTTTAGCTGCCCCAATCGCGACGGTACGCGGGGACGGGGAGGCTGCACCTTCTGCAATGTCGCGGCGTTCAGCGATCCGCAGCGGCAATATTCTCCTATCGCCGAACAGCTGGCCGGCCAGGCCGCGGGGGTGGATCGCGCCAAACGCTATCTCGCCTACTTCCAGGCCTATACCAGTACTTATGCAGAAGTGCGGGTTTTGGACAGCCTGTATCAACAAGCGCTTAGCCAAGGGAATATCGCCGGCTTATGTGTCGGCACACGACCCGATTGCGTGCCGCTGTCGGTGCTGGATCTGCTGGCCGGGTATCGGGATAAGGGCTATGAAATCTGGCTGGAGTTGGGTTTACAGAGCGCGCAGGATAAAACCCTACGGCGCATCAACCGCGGCCATGATTTTGCCTGTTACCAGCGCACCGTTGCCCTGGCGCGGGAGCGGGGACTGAAAGTGTGCACTCACCTTATTATTGGTTTGCCCGGCGAGGACGCGACGGCGTGCCTCGACACCCTCAGCAAAGTCGTAGCTGGGGGCGTGGCGGGTCTAAAATTGCATCCGCTGCATATTGTTGACGGCAGCGTATTGGCCCGCGCCTGGCGGGCGGGCAGGTTGACGACGCTGACGCTGGCGGCCTATGCCGCCATCGCCGGCGAAATGATTCGCCATACCCCCCCTGACATTCTCTTTCATCGCGTATCCGCCAATGCCCATCGTTCCCTACTGCTTGCGCCACAATGGTGCGCAAATCGTTGGGACGGCATGCTGGCCGTGTATCACTATCTACAGGAACAAGGACCGCAGGGCAGCGCCATCGGCACACCTTGGCGGCTCCCCGTCGCCGAACAGAGTTTGTGACCGCTTACTCTTTTATGCGCATTTGCCGGCCAGCCCACGCGCGCGGCGACATTGCCGATTAGGCACCGCCCTCCGCCACCGCGCTTTGACGCCGCTGCGCGCGCCGAGAGCGTGCCATACTGAGGTCGCAGCGTGGGCCAAAGCCGCGTCATAACGGGCACCGCGGCGCGGACCTATGCCGCGTGGCAAGCGGCACCGTCGCGCGGGCTAAGGCTGCGCCATACCGGCACCGCCGCGCGCGCCATACCGGCATCACACCACAGATCGACGCCAGGGCTGAACGGGAGACGGCGCATGCGCCGAGACCGCCCCCCTTGCCACCATTTTGATCCCACTCGCGTTTTCAACATCGCCGGCGAGGGTGACGCACCCGGACTGGTTCAGTAGGAATTATTTACGGTATGATTCATCTATTGCCCTTAAAGGAATCTTCCATGAAGCAAATTCGCCTGCTGGCTCAATATTATGTCGACCTGATGGTGAAACTCGGCTTGGTACGCTTCTCCTTGCTGCTGGCCTCGGCGCTGGTGGTTCTGGCGATGATCGTCCAAATGGCCGTCACGATGGTGCTGAGGGGCGAAGTGGAGAGTATCGACGTCGTGCGCTCCATTTTCTTCGGTCTGTTAATCACTCCGTGGGCGGTTTACTTTTTGTCGGTGGTGGTGGAGCAGCTTGAGGCATCACGCCAGCGCCTGTCGCGGCTGGTGGATAAGCTTGAGGAAATGCGCAATCGCGATTTACAGCTCAACGCCCAACTGCAAAACAACATCGCTCAGCTCAACCAGGAGATGGCAGACCGCGAAAAGGCCGAAGAGGCGCGGCGCGGGGCGATGGAGAAACTGACCGAGGAAATGGCGCGGCGTGAACAGGCGCAGGTAGAGCTTGAGCAGCAGTCCTCGCTCTTGCGCTCCTTCCTCGATGCATCGCCCGACCTGGTGTACTACCGTAATGAGAACAAAGAGTTTTCCGGCTGTAACCGCGCCACCGAGCTGCTCACCGGTAAAAGTGAGAAACAGTTGGTGGGGCTTACTCCGCGCGAGGTGTATTCCCCCGAGATCGCGGAAAAGGTGATCGAAACCGATGAAAAGGTCTTCCGCCATAACGTTTCACTCACCTATGAACAATGGCTGGAATATCCCGACGGTCGTAAAGCCTGCTTTGAGTTGCGCAAAGTCCCGTTTTACGATCGTATCGGCAAGCGCCACGGCCTCATGGGCTTTGGTCGCGATATTACCGAGCGTAAGCGCTATCAGGACGCGCTGGAAAGCGCCAGCCGGGAGAAAACCACTTTTATTTCCACCATCAGCCATGAGCTGCGTACGCCGCTTAACGGCATCGTGGGTTTGAGCCGGATTTTGCTGGATACCCAACTGACGCAAGAGCAGCATAACTACCTGAAAACCATCCATGTCAGCGCGGTTACCTTAGGCTATATCTTCAACGATATTATCGAAATGGATAAGCTGGAGCGCCGCAAGGTACGGTTGGACAATCAGCCGCTGGATTTCACCGATTTCTTGATGGATTTAGAAAACCTTTCCGGCCTGCTGGTGCAGCCGAAAGGGCTGAAGCTGGTGATGGCGCCGCAGCAGCCGCTACCGCGCGCTATCATCGCCGACGGCACCCGCCTGCGGCAAATTCTGTGGAACCTCATCGGCAACGCGGTGAAATTCACCCGACAGGGTGAGATCGTGATCCGCATCTGGCGTGAACAGCAGGACCGTTTATGCTTTGACGTGCAGGACTCCGGTATCGGCATTCCCGAAGAGGAGCAAGAGAAGATTTTCGCTATGTACTACCAGGTGAAAGGGCAGCACGGCGGCAAGCCGGCGACCGGCACCGGGATTGGCCTGGCGGTCTCCAAACGGCTGGCGCAGGCGATGGGCGGCGATA